>CAZXEU010000133.1:0-4684 GCA_964639665.1 uncultured Rhodothermaceae bacterium
GGTAAAGTTCAAATCGCTTGCCGCCTGTGTCACCAGCAAGACCTCCTGCTCCTCCAGTACCTGCAGCGCGGGGCCGAGCTCGTGCAGAACACTTCGAAGCTGCCGGCCAACAAGACTTACCGAGGCACACGGACCGATCAACCTGGGGTCACACATGGATTCAAGCTTGGCCATCAGGGCCTTCAGCGTTCCGGATTCCGGTTCAGCTCCACGGACGGGATCAATAGACACGGTCACGTTCGTCTCCGAAGTAGCTACCAGCCCGACGGACAGGCCTAAGCGTTCAAAGGCGGCGAAAATTCGGGCCAGGAAGCCCACCTGGTGCCACATTCGGGGCGTTTCCATGGCAACAAGCGTCAGGCCGGTACGCATGGAAATGGCCTTGACGTGGGCTCCGTGACCGGGCACAGTGTCTGAGATCAGCGTGCCCGGACTCCCGGGATCATCGGTATACCGAAGACGCAGCGGTATGCTCTGGGCCCTTACGGGGTCCAGGCATCGAGGGTGGAGCACTTCAGCCCCGGTGCTGGCCAGTTCCTGCGCTTCTTCGTAGTCGAGGTACCTGAGGAGCCGCGCATCCGGAATCCGCCGCGGATCCGCTGTAAACAATCCTGGCACGTCTGTCCAAATCTCCAGGCGTGCCGCTTGAAGCTTCGCTGCGAAGTAGGCCGCCGAGGTGTCCGAGCCGCCCCAGCCCAGGAGCACGGTTTGCCCGCGGTCATTACTCGCTATGAAGCCCTGGGTCAGTGCGATTTGGCAGCCGCCTAACTTTGACTGCAAATCGGGGTCCGGCTCCGCGGCGCAACTTGCCGCTAGGAATCCCCGGTGCGCCGCAGCTCGGGGCTCTTCCACGGCCCGGAGAAGCGTGCGTGCATCCAGCCAGGTTGTCGGGAGCCCTTGACTATTGAGGTAGGCGGCAGCCAAGCGCGAGATCAGAAGCTCGCCGATTGCCAGTACGCGGGCGCGTGTCGCGGGACTGGATTCCGCAGTCAGGCCTATGCCAAGCGAGAGTCGCTCCAGCTCCCTCAAGTAGGGCGCAAGGAGCTCTTCGCCGTTCAGACCCAGGTGCTGCGCAAGTTCCAGGTGCCGGGACCTGATCCAGCGCTTTTCCTCCTGGCCGGCGCCATTCCGTACGGCACTTACAAGCTCTTCCAGTCTCCGCGAGACGTTTGCGAGCGCGGCAAAAACAAGGAACGGGCGCTCGTTGCGCGCAAGGCATGCACGAACAACTCCGACAATCGTTTGCCACTGCGCATGTGTGGCAACGCTTGTGCCTCCGAATTTCAGCACGACCCAGGAATCCGCGTTAGTCATACGCTATCTTGACGGTGACTCCGAATAGGTCGCCGACATGCTGCTTGAAGATGCCTGGTCCACGCTGGCCGAAAAAGTCTTCCCAACCCCTTCAACGCCAAATTTGTTCAACCACTATCGGGACATGGATCCCGGTTGTGACCGCTCGGATGCTGCAGACCTGCGCAGGCGCAATCTGCGGAATTACCTCGAATGCTACGAGTCGCGCCCGGAGTACTTCCTGTTGGCAGAGGCGCCGGGTCCATGGGGCTGCCGGTTCTCGGGCGCGGCTGTTGTGGCAAAGGCCCGGCTGTAAGCCTTTGTTTTAGATGGGAGGGCGGCGAGCTTCGCGCACAGTTCCGTGCCCGCGCCAATTGGCGCGGGCCGAGACCTTGGTTTCCGTGCACTCTTGATAAGATGCGTTTGCTGCCGTTGTGGCAACGCGTCATGCGGACCGTAGATTCGTCAAATCCCGGATCCATCCCTTACTGCCGATCCCGTTGACTTGACCGTGCCTACGGCATGGGGCAAGTGAACGCCAGGTGGGCCTGAGTCGCTGCGCGGCAGCGCCCGACAGTGGCGCCGAGATTCGGGTCGCAGCGCCGTAGCGCGATCGGGCAGTCGATTGATCCACGCCTAGCAGGTGCCTGCCTTGAAGACAAAGCGCCGTGATCCGCCGCACCTGTGACTAGCCGCTCACACTGCTCGTACGGGATTGACCGCGGACTGCGAGCCGAAACGCCGCCAGACTCTCGGCAATCCCATCCCCGGCGTGGCGGAATTCCTCGGGGATTGCGCGCTGGCGCGCCTTTGCACGCTGCAGCGCCGCCTCAGCGAACTCGTCTGAAATCGCTGAAGTACCATCAGACGTAGAATTGGCTTCATTGAACGATGCCAGCTCCGAATTCAGGTACGCCTTGAATTCCCGCAAGACCGTCTGCTGTCGCGTGAGCTTCTCGCAGTGATAACCCATGGCGGCGAGGCGGATTGCCAGTGGCAACAATCGCGGATGCTCCTTGGAGACCTTGGCGATGTAGCGTGAAAACACTGGCAACTGGTTCGGTCTTAGGCGCCGCCGGATCCCCATGATGCTCAAATAGAGCAGGTGTTCGCTGACCGGTTTGTACAGGTGCGGCACCGGATTCAGATTCTTCAGCAGGGTCAGGCAGCGGTCGAAATAGTTTTGCAGCGTGGAATCGTAGATGGTTCCGACGACCCGAAGGTAGCCTTTCACCAGCGTCGCGGGATCCATCTGCGGCTTGAAGTTCAGGGCAGTGGCGTCGATTTCGACGGGTTTGTCCAACAACCTATTCTCACGTTCCAGCCTTGTCCACAGGTTCGTTCCCTTGAGCGCGGTCAGCAACCCGACCAGCGCGATCGGAATGCCTGTCTCCTGTATAAATTCGATCTGGGAGTCGAACGCGTTGTCGTCGTCGTCATCGAGGCCGAGGATGAAGCCGCCCATGACCATCATTCCCTTTTGCTGAATCTTGCGCACAGACGTGGACAGGTAGTTGTCGTTGCGCATGTCGAGATTCTGGGGCTTCTTCATCTTCTTGAGAGCCTTCGGGTTGGGCGTCTCAATGCCCACGAAGACCGAGTCGAAGCCGGCGCTGATCATGTCGTCCATCAGGTCATTCATCCGGACAAGATTGATACTCGCTTCGGTGAACAGCGAATACGGATGGCGACGCTCCCTCTGCCACTCGGCGAGCACAGGGAGGAGCCTCGAAACCTCGCGCTTGTTTCCAATGAAATTGTCATCGACCAGGAAAAGCGGTCCCCGCCACCCCAGTTCGTACAGGCGGTCGAATTCGGCCACCATCTGCTCCGGCGTTTTTGTTCGGGACACGCGGCCGTACAGCTTCGTAATGTCGCAGAATTCGCAATCGAATGGACATCCCCGCGAGAACTGCAGACACATCGAGTGATACTCGTCCATGTCGATGAGGTCGAAACGGGGAACCGGCGACAGAGTCACATCGGGCCTTCTCGGTGCACGATAGACGGCGCGCGCGCTACCGTTTTCCAAGTCACGAAGAAAGGGGGCGAAGGTCTCCTCGACCTCGTCGAGCACGAAATGATCAACCCCCTCTATCTCGTCATGAAAAGTGGTTGGATGGGGTCCGCCGGCGATGACGGGTACCCGGGCACGGTTGCAACGCTCTACGACCTGCTCGAGCGAGGGGCGTTGCGGAATCATCGTCGATGTGAATGCCAGATCCGCCCACTCCAGGTCGTCTTCTTCGAGCGGGGTCACGTTGAGATCTACCAGGCGCAGGTCGTACCGGGACGGGAACATGGCGGCGACGGTAAGCAGGCCGAGAGGAGGAAACGCAGCCTTGATGCCCAGCAGGTCCAGGGCGTAATTGTTGCCCCAGTAAGTGGGAGGGTGCTTCGGGTATATGAGGAGTGCATTCGGCATGATTCAGCCGGCGCGCGTGCTGCAGGTATGGCCGGGGACTCCGGCGCCGGGAATATCGCGTTCGCGCCGTCTCTTCATGTCTACTTTGCCGCGCCAGTCCGTGTCGAAATGAAGGGCGGGCCCGAGACGGAAGCAGAACACATGCCGTACCCAGCCAAGGTCACGTAGTTACATGCCGAGTTGCGGGCGGGCGACCAGCTGTCTCTTCCGGCAGAGCGATCGGACGGCAGAATCATGGATACGGCTAAAAAAGGAGACCTGCCTGCGTAAGTTCCCGAGCCCCGATGGCTGTGGTGACCTCGCTGACCCGCTTGTGCCCTACTCGGGGCAGTGCAAAGACCATCGACTTCGGCTGCAATGGCTCTTCGATGCCGCCTACACGTTGTGCGGTGGATCGCGAAAACATTCTCGACAGCCAGCACGGTGTGCAGCCCATTGGGATCGGTCCCCGTCCTGGACAGCAAGCTATTCTCCAGAGCCGTCTGCCGCGCTTCGACAAGCGCGCCGTACGAATACGATCCAGTGCCATTGTACAAGTGCCTCCCACCGGCCGTCCCGTTCCGGAACCGGCACTTGCGGCCAGTGCGGCGCACCCTGTGGACCAGGCCGTGCCGCTCCCCGTTCGTACCCGGTTCCGCAAAGGATTTGCCGAACACGGCCGTCAGTGGTCGTCCCACGATTGTCTTCCGTCCCGTGGATGAATCCGAAGCACGGCGGAATGGAATGCGCCCTACACGCCATCCCACGCTCGTTGTGAGATTAGGGAAGTATATACGAAAGTGCCGGAACACTTTATGTGTGTATGTGTTGTTATTGGCATGGTCAGGTTGTACACATATCGTTGTGCCCGCATGGGCAAGTCCAAGCGGGCGGCACTGGATGACCTCTTCAAACACCTCGCGTGGATTCGCAATAATGCGGTCGCACATTGCCGCGATGAATGGAGGAACAGCAAGAACACGCCAT
>CAZXEU010000134.1:0-8674 GCA_964639665.1 uncultured Rhodothermaceae bacterium
AGCATGGAGCGCTGGGCCCGGACGGGTTTCGACGCATCATAGGCATTGCCGCGGCGCATGCCCGTAAGGCGCTTGAAGAGATCGATTCGCGATGGCGTGTCCTTGTTGGTCCTCCATTCTTGGCGGCAAAGTGCAACCGCATTGTTGCGAATCCACGCGAGGTGTTTGAAGAGGTCATCCAGTGCAGCCCGCTTGGACTTGCCCATGCGTACACAGCGATATGTGTACGTCCTGACCATACCAATAACAACACATACACACATAAAGTGTTCCGGCACTTTCGTATATAATTCCCTTGTGTTGCCACCACGCGACGGGCACGGCCATGGAGCCAGACAGTGCGGAAGATTCGGGAAACACGGATCGCCTCGGAATCCTTACACAAGAGCTGGTGCGTGATGTCAGAGAGTGGATTCAGCTGCGCATCGATCTCTTTGGCGTGGAAGTGGCACGCGGCATCAAGGCGCGGCAGGGCAGGCTGCTAACTTATGCCATCGCGGCTGTCCTGGGCGTGGCCGCGCTTCTGCTTGTGCTGGTGGCTGCTTCGCTCTGGCTCGGTTCGCTTCTGGGCAATGTGGCGCTGGGTTTTCTGCTGGTGGGCGCTGCAGTAGCGATAGGCGCGGCGGGCACGTACCTTGTACTCCGGCGTAGTTATGGCGATGAAGCCCACGGCAACAAAGAACCAGAAGGCCGCGGCAGCTGAGCTGCAGCGTGTGCTGGACGACAAGGCAGAGCAGATTTCACGGCACTTCGAGGCCATTCGCAGCGAGATCACTGCGCTTGCCTCACCGGAGTCCGTATTGCGCCACCCGCTGGCAAAAACCGGCGGGGCGCTGGTGGCCGGCATTCTGGTGGGCATGATCGCAGGAGGACTGAGCCGGCGGAGTGCAGCCAGGGAGGAGATTCTGGACGTGGTCGGCTCGCACGTGGAGCGGGCCCTGGGCCAGAGCTTGGGCTCCGGTGCAGGTGCGAATTCGCCGAAGGGATCGGAGGCCATGTCCAGGCTGCTCGGCAGACTGATGCCGGTTGCCATCGATTTGGGACTTGCGGCGTTGGGAAGGTTTGCGGAAAGGGAGAATGGGCAAGGCTGATTGCGCAAGACAACGTGCGGGCAACACGAAAGAAGCGGATTGCACTCTTTGGCCCTCCCGGCGCGGGCAAGGGTACGCAGGCGGGGCTGCTGGCTGATCGGCACGGCCTGGCGCATATTTCGACGGGAAACATATTCCGGCAGGTGGTTGGATCCGGATCGGAATTGGGGCGCCAGGCAGCCGCCTACATGGATAAGGGACTTCTGGTACCGGACGAGCTGGTTCGCAACATGGCGGAGCAGGCCATCTCCGCGGCCGGTTGCGATGCCTTTGTGCTGGACGGCTATCCCCGCACGGTAACGCAGGCAAACTGGCTGGCGGATTTTCTGGGGAAGCGTCCGCTGCAGGCGGTAATCCTGTTGGAGGCGTCTGATGCTGAGCTGATACGCCGCCTCTCGAGGCGACGTATGCACCGAGAAACAGGACAGATATTCCACCTGGACACAAAACCGCCCACCGGAATTGATCCTTCCCTTATTTTCCAGCGCCCGGATGATCGGCCTGAGGCCATACGAAGGCGCCTCGGCGTATACAGGGATCAGACAGAGCCTGTTGTGGCCTTCTACCGGGCGCGGGGCAGCCTATTGGCGGTTGACGCCGAAGGCGATGTTGATGTCGTATACTCACGCATAACAGACATTCTTAGCGAAGCGCTTCCTGAGCACAATGGCCACGCCGCACACCGACCGTGATTGTGATGTGCTGTTGGAGCAATTCCGGGAAGAAGTTTCCCATGCCCTCTCCGGGCTGATCAGGACCGCCAAGCCGGACGTGCTGTATGATTCCGCACGGTACGTCCTTGCCGGGGAGGGAAAGCATGTCCGGCCTGTGCTGGTGCTGGTTTCGTCGGCCATTTTCGGTGTTCCTTCGGAAAATGCCATGCCGGCGGCGCTCGCCGTGGAACTGGTACACGATTTTGCGCTCGTGCACGACGACATCATGGACCATGCCACGAGCCGGAGGGGACGGCCTTCCGTCCACGTAGCGTGGGACGAGGACACAGCCATTCTTTGTGGGGACGTGCTTCTGTCCATGTCATTCGACCAGGTGGCGCGCACGCCTTCCGGGCGCGTGCCGGAGCTGGTTCAGGCTTTTGCTTCCATGGTAGCAGCGCTGTGCGAAGGCCAGGCTCTGGACAAGGAATTCGAGCAGTGCCCGGAGGTTACCACAGCGCAGTACCTGGACATGATAGACCGCAAGACAGGGTCACTGCTGTCGGTTGCCCTGCTAATGGGCGGCATTATCGGCGATGCCCCGGAAGAGATGCAGGCAGCGCTTCGATCCATAGGACGTCAAATGGGACGCGCCTTCCAGATTCAGGACGACCTTCTGGACCTGGTAGCAGGAGATCCCGGATGGGGCAAGGCGGTTGGGGGTGACCTCATGGAGGGCAAAAAGACATTTCTGTTGCTGGAGGCGCTGGAGCGGTCCAAGGGGGAGGACCGCAGCTTTTTTGCGCGCATCCGCAAGGACAGTGGCCTGGCTCCGGAACAGATTCCTGAGGCCCGGCGGCGCATGCAGGCGCTGGGAGTCCTAGACGCTGCAGCGGAGCGCGTGCAGCAGCACTCGGCGGCGGCACTGGGCCTGGCGGAGGTTCTACCCCGGTGCCTCGCGACGTCCGCGCTTGTGCGGATGATCGGGCAGATGGCACTCAGGAGGCGCTGACATGACTGCCCGGATACGGAAGATTGCCGGCGAGGCCGGCCATTGTAAGCGGCTTGCCGCGATGCACGGGCACTAGCTTGCAGCATTGGGATGCGACATCCGGATAAGGACCGCCGACCATTCTACGAACCGCGAGCGCCGTCTTGGTATGGGGACGCTGACCGCTGCCGGCAGCGATGGACAGGCTGCCCCTCCGGCCGCGGTGCTGTTATGCGCATTGGCAGCCGATGAAGCCTGAGCACGCGGACACTACTGCGGCTCCTGGCAGCCGCCCCGCGATTGCGTCATGGGGCAGGTACGCTGGTCCTGGTGTGACCAAGGCGGCTCCGCTGCCTTTTGGACCCGGGTTGCGGGAGCTGGGTTTGAGCCGCCCTTGATGCCGAACAAGTCATCCGTTACGTATCGGTGCTCCGGGCCACCGGCCTTGCCGCCGTTGCACTGATAGCCGAAGGCCCGGACCAGGCGGAGGGCTACCTTGCCGGATTCGCGACCCAAATGCCAAACCGAAAGAACAAATCATGACCAGGGAACAGATCAGAAGGATTGACCCGCAAGACATGTTTGGAGCGGTGCTCGATTTTCCGAACCACCTGCGTGAAGGACACTCTCGCGCCGCCTCGGCGGATCTGGGCCGACTGCCGGAGGGCGCTGACCACGGCGTGGTCGTGCTCGGCATGGGGGGATCGGCCATCGGAGGAGACCTCCTGAAGACGCTGGCGGATGGCAGAGCCCAGGTAACCGTATCACGCGCCTATGGCATTCCCCGCTGGGTTGGAGCCGGCACCGTGGTCATTGCCTGCAGCTATTCGGGCAACACGGAGGAGACGCTCATGTCGATGGATCAGGCGCTGGCGCGCGGTGCCTCGGTGCTGTGCGTAACCACCGGCGGCGCCATGGGTGATGCGGCTTCGGACCGGCGACTGCCGCTGATGACTCTGCCCCCGGGTCTTCAGCCCCGGGCCGCCCTGGGCCATTCGCTTGCGGCGCTCATTGCAGCAGGGGAGCACCTGGGCATAGTGCACGTCGATGAAGACGACTGGGAAGAGGCGTTCGGGGTGGCCGACGAGCAGGCTGCAACCTTCGCGCAGCCAGGCAGCGAGGCCTGGCACATAGCCAGGGAGCTAAAGGACCTCTTTCCCGTCATCTACAGCAGTCAGCGGCTGGAGGCCGTCAACGTGCGCTGGCGCAACCAGCTGCATGAAAACGCAAAGACGTTCGCGGTAGGGAACGTGCTGCCGGAGATGAACCACAACGAAATCATGGGCTGGGACCGCGGACAGGAAGAGCTCGGCAAACTGGGGATTGTCCTGCTTCGCGACCGTGATGATCACCCGCGCACGCAGCGCCGCATGGAGGTGACGAAGGATCTGCTTAAGGACCTGGCAGGTTCCTGGATGGAGCTCGAAAGCCGGGGGGCCAGTCTTCTGGCGCGCCTGGTGTCCCTGCTTTATCCGAGCGACTGGGTAAGCCTTTACCTCGCACTCTTGCACCGCACAGATCCTTCTCCTGTCGGACTGATCAGCAAGCTGAAGGCCGCGCTCGCAGAGTCATAGGGGCTCCGGCCGCGTAGCGTGCGGGGGAACGGCCCATTCCTTGACTGCGTAGCCATACGGAGCCTTACCGGTTGGCATGTGGCCCCTCGTGTACTTCTTATAGCATTTCTTGCCGGGGCCGGGATGGTCCCGCCTGCCGGGGCGCAGTACAATTTTCATTTTGGCCGCAACAAGATCCAGTACAAGGACTTCGACTGGCACGTACTGGAGACTGAACATTTCGACATCTATTTCTACCCCGAGATGCAGGAGCTGGCCGAACACGGCGCAGCCTTCGCGGAAGAGGCGTATCGGGAGTTGCGGAACCGGTTCAATTTCTCCTTCAATCACCGCACGCCCATCGTCTTTTATGCCTCCCACCTGCACTTCAAGCAGACCAATATCACCAGCGGTTTCATTCCCGACGGCGTCGGCGGATTCTTCGAATTCCTGAAGGGGCGCGTGGTCATCCCTGCAAACGGCGACCTGCACCGCTTTCGGCGCGTGGTGCGCCACGAAATGGTGCACGTATTCACCCTCAACAAGCTCATGCGGGTCTTTAGAGACCATCGTGTCGTAGCCGACAGGTTCTTGCCGCTCTGGTTCACAGAGGGCCTGGCGGAGTTCTGGTCCGGCGAAGCGGACCACCAGCACGAAATGGTGATGCGCGATGCGATCTACGCCAATTACCTGGTGCCGCTTGAGAACATTTACCGTGCCCATGGCACCTTCCTGATGTACAAGGAAGGCGAGGCGCTCTGCGCCTTCATATCCCGAACGTACGGAGAGGAAAAGCTGCTGGACTTGATCGAGAATGCGTGGATGGACCGGGACTTCCGGAAGGTGATGGAGCTAACGCTTGGGGAGGACTACAAGACCGTAAGCAGCCGCTGGCAGCGCTACCTGCAGGAGAACTACTACCCGGAGTTGGACGAGGCGCAGGTTCCGACAGTGCTTGCGGGCGGCGTCTCGGTCGAAGGCTTCAGCTCAAAGCCGGCATTCTACGAGATGCAAAACGGTCGGCGGTTTATCTACTACGTGGGCAACCGGGATGGATACACCAACGTGTTCCATGTCGAACTGGACTCTCTCTATCGCCCGCTGGAAAAGCCCCGGATCCTGGTACGCGGCGAACGGGACGACCAGTTTGAGGCCTTTCACGTTTTTGAGAGTCGGCTAAGCGTCTCCCGTGACGGGCGACTCGCCTTTGTTACCAAGAGCGGCAAGAACGATGTCATTCACACGTACGACCTGGAAGCCGGCGAGCTGGGCCCGACGTACGCATTTGAGCGGCTGTCCGCCGTGTACTCTCCTACGTGGAGTCCGGACGGCGAGCGCATCGCTTTCACGTCCATAGACCAGAGTGGGGTCATAGACCTGTATGTATTCGACACGCGCTCCGATCAGCTGCTGCGTCTGACCAACGATTCCTACGACGACCGCGACCCGGCGTGGAGTCCGGACGGCGAACGCATCGCCTTTTCGAGCGATCGCACCTCGCTGGGTCTGGACGGGGCGTACAACTTGTTTGCGTACGACCTTGCCAGCGGTGCAGTTGATTACCTGACGTACGGGGAACAAAGGGATTTTTCCCCGCGATGGAGTCCGGACGGCAGCCGTGTGGTGTTTACCAGCGCCCGGCGTGATTCTGCCGGACGATTTGGAGGCCAGGACATATACGTGGCAGACGCATTCCCGGAGCCAGTGCTGGCAAGGAGGGACAGTGCGGGTACAGCGGCCGACCCGGTGCCTTCGGCCGCGACTTCGGAGAGGAGGCTGACCCGGTGGACGACCGCGGTATTTGATCCGGTATGGACCCGCGACGACAGGATGGTCTTCACTTCGTTCGAGAACCACCGGTTTACCGTTCGATCCCTGGGCCGGATCGATTCGCTGGTGATGCGCCCGATAGAGCGGCGAAGCGCCGTGCCCGAGGCGGCAGAGGCGTGGGCGTTCGAACGCCTGGAGGCCCAGTCGCGCCGCACGCCTTACCCGTACCGCAGGAAATACGGCCTGGATATCGCCCAGGGCCAGATTTCCAATAATGCCGTCTGGGGCACCAGCGGTGGTGCCGTACTGTCCATGTCCGACCTCCTGGGCAATGACCGGCTCTACCTGCTCATGTACAACACGTCCCACTACGGCGGGGGAGGCAATTTCCTCAGGAGCCTGAATGTCAACATTTCGCGGGTCCAGCTTCACCGGCGGGCCAACATCGGCTATGGCCTCTTCCGCTACGGGGGGCTGCGCTATGACATCACCGATCCGGATGCTTCGGCGGAATTTCCCCGTTTCTGGGAAACGATCTACGGTGGCTTCGGCGCAGTGAGCTATCCCATTTCCATGTTCCGCAGGATCGAGGTCAGCACTTCATTCGCGTGGGACCATAAACAGATCCCGGAGCGAAGGATTGACCGCGAAGCGTACCTCCTGTCAAATGCCCTGTCCCTGGTCCACGACAATGCACTGTTCGGCTACAACGGGCCCGTTGCGGGTTGGCGCGGGGAGCTGAGCGCGGCGTATACCACTGATATCCGCTACTCCAACGTGAATTACGTGAGCGCTCTCGCGGACGTGCGCCACTACCTGCGTCTGTCACGCCACGTCACGTTTGCCTCGCGGGCCATGGGGCGCGTCAATCACGGCAGGGAGGCCCGTCTCTGGTTCATGGGTGGCAGCTGGGATCTCAGGGGTTTTCCCATATTCGATGTCCGGGGCAAGAAGATGTGGTTTACCTCCCACGAATTGCGGTTTCCCATTCTGGAGCAGCCTACGATTCACATGCCGCTGCTCGCCGTACTTGGAATTGTCAACCTGAGGGGCGCATTGTTTTTTGACGCGGCACACGCCTGGAACGGCTCCTATCGGGAACGCATTCCGCAAATCTTTGCGGGCGAGACGCTGGGCAGTACGGGCATCGGATTCCGGATGAATGTGTTTGGAGGCTTTGTCCTCAGATACGATATCGGCTTCCGGTTCCGTGACGGGTTCACGCGGCGTGACCCCCACCTATTCCGCCAGTTTTTCTTCGGATTCGACTTTTGACGCCGCCACTTGCAAAGACGTTTGGCAGTGCAGGGGCGGTGGTGGTCCTTGCGGTCGGTTGCCATGCGCTCGAGCTTGGTCGTTTGGGCGTGACTGCGGATCCGGGCACTGCGCCCGTGCCACCGCTGGAGCTGGCATGGACCTACAACGCGGGAGCGGGCTTTGGCCCGGATGCGCCTCATTTGACAGGTAACATGGTGTTCGTGGGTACGCGCAGGGGTGAGGCGCACGCCGTAAGCCTGGCGGATGGCAAGCGCCTGGGACTCAGGCGATTCGGTGAGGTCATCGAAGGCGCACCGGTCTTGTTCGGGGATGATGTAGTGGTGCCCGTGGCATGGGGCCGGCGCGCGCTCATCAGCTACGACCTGCGATCGGGCAAGGTCAATTGGGACCAGCGCGGCGCCAGGATCAGGGCCGGGCTTTTGGCCCTGGACACCGGCTTCGTGGCCGTAGACGTTGACGGGATGGTTCGCCGGTATGAGCCGCATGGTGAAATCCGGTGGGCAGCAGCGCTTGATCATGCCTCGAGAAGCCGTCCCCTGCAGTTCGGCGATCAGGTCGTGGTTGTCGATGAAGGGGGCCGCGTTACGGCTCTGGACGCAGAGGACGGGACCGTACAGTGGCGGAGCCGGGCAGGCGGGCCGGTCTACACGTCGCCGGTGCTATTCAAGGACCACGTTGTGGTGCCCACGACGCGCGGCATCATCGCATTCTTGGATGCGCGCTCCGGCGCGAGGATGTCCACATACCAGGCTGCCGACCCGACTATTCGCTTCAGCGAGCCGGGTGCGGGGTACGGAATGGTTGTAATTGGTGGATCTGACGGCTCGCTAGTGGCATTTGCGCATCCGCAGGGGGAGCCGCTCTGGACCCATGAAGGCCCTGAGGCATTTGCAGCGGCGCCGCTGGTTACGGAAGATCACGTGTACGCCGCCAGCATGGGGCGCGTGCTGTACGCGCTTACAAGTTCGGCAGGCCAAGAGGTATGGCAGACGGAATTGCGCGGACGCGTAAAGTCCGGCCTCGCTGCACACGGGGACCAGCTGGTATTGCTTACCGAGCCCCGATTCGTCCAGGTGTTCAAGTCCGGCAATGCGCAGCCTGGTCCATAGTTTCGCCCTGGTGCTGGCCACTTCTGCGTGCTTTGCGCAGGAACGCAGGCTGGTAAGGCTGGAGACCAATTTTCCATCTGCGATAGTGTACGCGGACCAGATGCCTCTGGGGCCGGCGCACCAGAGGAACTTCTACGTCGCACCTTCTGCCACCCTGTTGCGGCTCCTGGCGCCTGAGCCATACCGCTGGTCGATCGCTCCGGTCGAGGTGCCGCTTCAGGGCACAATC
>CAZXEU010000135.1:0-3691 GCA_964639665.1 uncultured Rhodothermaceae bacterium
GTGTGCGCGTGTTCGAGACGCTGCCGGGCAATTTCGCGGCAACGTCTACGCCCTGCATGACGAGCCGCTACCTCTTGCCGATGCATTGCATCTTGATTCTGGCTACATGGCCTTCTTGGGTCACTTGCAGACTCACGGTCATGCCCGCGTGCGTGCCGTCGCAAAAGGTGTCTTGGATTCCATGGATGAGGACATCAGGGCCGGACTGGATGTCATTGCCCGAGAACATCCACTTGAGCATAGAACAAGGACCATGGCGATGACAGAAGAGCATGGTGGCCCACGCAGGTATTTTGCCTTTACCGAAAATACAGTCCGCCAGCTCTGGAACAAACCGGGCGGCAAACTCCCACAGGCTTGGGACCATGATCAAAATTCGAACCCGGTTCACAGTAGTAGTTGTATAAATAAAACTACTACTACTACTCAAGACCGTGCTGAATTGAAATCTGCACTCACCGCAGAAGACGGCAGGGCTCTGGTCTATCCCCGGCGTCTTGTGTCGAACCAGCGCGAAGTGGCAGACCGTTACCTTCGCCGCATTGCCGCCGCACACAGGCAGCCTGTCCTCGACGAACTCGAGGGGCGCTGTCGTGCAGAGCAGAAGGGCATGGCTCCGCTCTATGACGAGCTCAGCTTCCTGCATGCCCTGTGCAGGGCGGCCAGGGACGGGAAATTTCATCCCAACCTCGGCATTCGGGTGAGCAATGAACGCATAGAGCGCGACCGTTCCCGCTGGTCTTCATCTGGGACTTCGGAAAGTCCGGCCCGCGAGAGTGAAGTGCAGCGAACCGGGCGGATGGTGCGTCACCGCCACAAGATTGCTGAATTGAAGGAGTTGGTGGGTCTTCACGACCAATGAAAAACAAGAGGTTACAAGCGAAAATTCATCCGGATAGGGGTGTGCCCGGGGCACAATTCTAGGTATGGCCACAAATCCGGGTCTTGGGATTGGGAAAAACTACAGCAGCGATTCGAGGGATTGATACTTGGCGCAGATGCCCACGCATGCACTCATAGGCGCATGAATCCCGCACTCTCCAGCTTGCAGGAACCGGTCACAACTGCCAAGCCGAAAACTGCAAATGTGCCTGGTGCGCTACGCGGCCAAGTCTGGCTGACCTTGCAGACGCGCCAGGCCCTGCAGCTGGTTCGCGGTCGCAACCGGACACCTACCAGGCCTATTGTCCCTGGACTGGCCCATTTTGCAAGCCAGCTGCGGCTCATCTGGCAGGCAGCGCGCGATGACGATCCCTGGGCTGACTGGTGGCTGGTCCGGGTGCATGAGTCGGTCGAGGCAAGTGCACGTTATTTTGAGGACCGCAAGGCGGAACTGGAGGCATTGCTGGCCCAGAACCCGGCGATGGATATCGCGATCGCCGGGTCCAAGAGTCCGGCCCGGGTGCCCCTTCAGTTTGCCAACCCCTATGCGTACCGGGGTGCGCGCCTGCTGGCCCAGTACGACACCTTGGTCTGCATGGTGTTGACCGCCCGCCGGGTAGGCCTACTGGACAGTGAGGGCAGCGACCAGGTGATCCGCAGCTGCGGGCGCAAGCTCCGTTCCATCTTCACGGTAGTACACGAGTACAAGTTCACGGGGGCCAGCCGGGAATCGCTGGACCGTGGCAATGCCAAAAGCGATGCGGCGCGCGCGGCCATGGGGGAAGTACCCGATGAAATCGTCCGCGGTGAACTGCGCGCACCGATCGTCCCGCGCAAGGTCCGTTTTCCCACAGCCTATGCGGAGCACGGCACCCTGCAGGCCACACGCCTGCCGGCAACCCCGGATACGGCCCCTGCCGGAAAAGATGACCCCTAGCATGCCGGATTTTTGCTGGCATCACGGCCTGGGATTCCCATAATCCTGTCCTGTGTGTCGCATTGACGAAATCCATGATCAGAACCAGACACGGGGTGCGCATGGCAGTGCGCCTCGATTCGCACATCGCGCTGGAGGCGATCCTTCTGAACCGGTACGAGCGTGTGCCGCAGGTTCGGCGCGAGGAGTGGCTTCGAAGGCTGTTAGTGCAGGGGTTTCTCTCGGAGTGCAGCATAGTCCGAAGCGTACAGGAGCGCCCGCAGCGCAGCGCACAGAAAGAATTTGGCGACTGGCTGGTGCAGGAATCGAACGCCCAGGCGGATACGAAACCGCCGCTGCCCCCGCAGCGCCCGAGCGCATCCGGGGGCGCAGGCAAGCCCTTTGCGGCCCTGCACGCAGTGATCGGCGGGGCTGCAGCCAGATAACCGCAAACGAACAGGAGGACAACCCATGACAGACCCATCCCCTGCAACGCCTGTGGTGGTGGGCCTTGATGATGGCTACGCCCTGACCAAGGTGGCCTTGTCCGGCGACCGGCTGACCGTCACCCCTTCCCGTGCCCAGGTAGGACGATCCGGTGTGACCGGGGTATTGCAGGGCGGGCAAAAAATCTTCGAGTACGAGACCGGCGATACCGTGTATTCGGCCGGTGCGGTGGACGGGGCGCCCACCCAGTTCGAAGGCTATGCATGGTCCGGCCTGAACCGGGTCATCGTGCAGCATGCGCTGCAGGAAGCGGGACTGGCCGGGCGCACCGTGCATGCCGTCTCCGGCTTGCCGGTCAGCGCCTTTTATGGGAAAAGCGGTGCGCTTCGCGAGGAACAGATCAGAAAAAAACGTGACAGCCTGAAGCAGGCGGTGCGCCCGGTCGGAGAGGCTCGGCCCGCAGAAATTGCATTCAATGAGGTGATCCCGGAAGCGCTGGCCGCCTGGTACGACCATGTCATTGTCGAGCGCGGAGAAGAAGCAGCGGTGGATGAAAAACGCCTGTCTGTTCCGGTCGCAATCGTCGATATTGGCGGGCGCACGACCGATTACGTGGTGGTGCAGGACCAGGGCATCGTACACGCATCCTCCGGATCCCTGCCGTGCGGGATGCTGGATGTGAAACAAAAAGCCGCGGACGGAATCCAGGAGTGCTTTGATCTGGAGACGCTGGGCGAGCAACGGCTCGCACAGGCCATTGAGCACAGGAAGGTAAGATTGCAGGGGCAGGACCACGACATCGGGAGCCTGGTGGATGCAGCCATGAGCGAGGTTGTCGAGCGTATCCACGCGGAGACCCGCCGAGCGCTCGGCCTGGGGACGGAACTGGATTGCGTGCTGTTTGCCGGTGGCGGCACCGTAGCCCTGGCCGAATATATCCGGGGCTGGTTCCCGCACCAGGTGATCGCCGAGCACGCCGCCTTCGCCAATGCGCGCGGCATGCTCAAGTATCTGCGCTATGTGTGCGAGGCCTCGGATGCGGCCTGAATACGATTTGATCCGTGGCCACTGCGGTGTATCAGTGGCAAAGAGGCACCTTCGGACCGCGAAACAGGTGCCCAGCGGCATATGCCGCCGGTCCATATTCAATGAAACGCAAGCCGTTTCACTCACCCTGTCGGGGCACTCACCCCGCAGGGGTGCGCTTGCCCCGGACGAAACCAACCAGAAGGAGTAAGTGTTATGTCCAGTGAAAAGACGAAGTATTTCGATCTTCACGCCACCGGCGTCGGTTATCTCAACCGTGTCCGGGAAGTGACTCCGGAAAAGGGAGCCCCTTTTCTGAGTGTCATCATTGCTGCCCTGCGAGGCAGCGTCGACGACGTCCAGTACACTCAGTTCGAGTGTTCCGTGGCCGGCAGGAAGGCTCAGGCGACCGTGCGTGAG
>CAZXEU010000136.1:0-2927 GCA_964639665.1 uncultured Rhodothermaceae bacterium
GGGCTGGCTTCCCGACAGCCGGCATTTCTACTTTCAGAGTGAGGCCACGGGCTTCAGCCATCTTTACCTGGTCGACGTGGCTTCGGGCGAGTTGACGCAGCTGACAAGCGGCCGTTTCGAAGTATTCGACCCGCAGCTGTCCAGGGACGGTTCAACGTGGTATTTCTCAAGCGGAATATCCTCCCCCCACGTTCGCCACCTGTATTCCATGCCTGCTTTCGGCGGCGTGCCGCGGCAGCTGACCGCCATGCCGGGCCGCAATGATGCGGCCTTGAATCCGCGCGAAGACGTACTGGCCATACTGCATTCCGAAGCCACGCGCCCGCCGGAAATCTTTCTGCACCGTAACCAGAGCGAACGCATCACGCACTCCCAGACGCACGCATGGCTCTCCTACGACTGGCGCGAGCCGAACACCGTCTGGTTCGAGGCCTCGGACGGCGTGCAGGTACCTGCTCATGTTTTCGAGCCCGACAGCGCAAACGGCGGCGCCGTGCTCTTTGTACACGGCGCCGGCTACCTGCAGAACGTACATGCGTGGTGGAGCAGCTACTTCCGCGAATACATTTTCCACAACCTGCTCACCGACCTCGGATACACCGTCATGCAGGTGGACTACCGGGGATCTGCCGGCTACGGACGCGACTGGCGAACGGCCATATACCGCCACATGGGCGGACGTGACCTGCAGGACTACGTGGACGCTTCGCGATACCTGAACCGGACCTACGGCATAGATCGGGAGCGGATTGCGATCTACGGAGGATCATATGGCGGATTCCTTACGCTTATGGCACTCTTTACGGAAGGAGAGCATTTCGGCGCGGGAGCGGCACTGCGCAGCGTCACGGACTGGGCCCACTACAACCACACCTATACCTCCAACATCCTCAATACTCCGGCCACGGATTCGCTCGCCTATGCCCGCAGCTCACCCATCAATTTTGCCGAGGGCCTCGACGATCCGCTCCTGATGCCTCACGGCATGGTGGATCTGAACGTGCAGTTTCAGGACATCGTACGCTTGGTCCAGCGCCTCATTGAATTAGGCAAGGAAGACTGGGAGCTGGCCGTCTACCCGGTCGAGGGCCACGGCTTCCAGCAACCGGCCAGCTGGACCGATGAATATCGCAGGATCCTGAAGCTGATTGAACGGGAAGTCGGACCGGATTCCCAGGCCGAGCGCTAGGAGTCCCAGGCCGCGACATCCACCGGATCCGAATACAGACTGCTCTGCTCAATGAGAAGGGCACCGAGTTCCGCGAGCTTGTCCTGGTGGGCCGGATCCGCTGCCAGATTCTGCGTTTCGAAGGGATCTTCGGTCAAATCGAAGAGCTGACTGCGAACCGTGCCATCCACGTTGTAACGGATGAGTTTCCAGTTGTCGTCGGTCCTTACAGCGCGCTGGAAATTGCGATAGGCGTAGAATGCAGCGGCACGACCGGGCGCATCCGCGTCATGCAGCATGGGCGCCAGACTCTGGCCCTCTACCGTGGGCGGTATAGCCAGGCCCAGAAGGTCGGCCACGGTCGGAAAAATATCAGAAATATACACGAGCCCGCCGCGCTGCTCGCCTTCGGGAATGCCCGGGCCCGAAAGAACAAGCGGTACCCGCATACTGTGCTCGTACAGGTTCTGCTTGCCCAGGAGCCCGTGGCTGCCGACGGCAAGGCCGTTGTCGCCTGCAAAGATGACTATGGTGCTCTCCCGCTTGCCCGTGGCATCCAGCGCATCCAGTATGCGGCCGATTTGCGCATCCACCTCGCTGATCATGCCATAATACGTGGCCAGCTCTTCTCTTACCGCGCGCTCTGATCGAGGATGCTCTCGCAGCAACTCGTCCCTGACCCGCAATTCGCCGTTGTCGAAGGGATGCTCCGGCAGATAGTTGGGCGGAAAAGCAACGGAATCGGGTGCATACCAGGCGTCGTAAGGCGGGGGAGGCGTCCGGGGATCGTGAGGCGAAGTAAACGAAACGTGCGCAAAGAAGGGGGCATCGCCCACGCTTTCCAGGAATGCGATGGCCTCATTGGCGTAAAGCGTGGAGGAATACGTGTGGACCTGCCTTCGGTCCTCACCCGGATAGGCTCCGGTCGAGTCAAAGTCGTGAACAAGCGGCGCCTCGTGCCCACCAGCACTCGGCCAGTGCATGCCTCCGAAAAAGATACTGGCCGCGCTGCCGAAGGCGCGTGCAAACGAGGCACGGTCATTGTGCCACTTGCCCGTAGCAAAGGTCCGGTAGCCCGCCTCGGCAAGCAACTCCGGCATCATGATGTGCGCGGGCGGAATGAGATCCCCCGTTTCGTGGAGACTGAACAGGGGACGTCCCGTCATCAGCATGGCTCGGCTTGGCGCGCAAAGAGCACCGTGCATGCCCCCCATGGTCTGCGCCCGTGTAAAGGCCGTGCCACTTTGCACCAGTCTGTCCATGCCGGGCGTTACTATTTCGTCATTTCCCAAAGCGTGTATGGTATCGAAACGCTGATCATCCGTAAAGAGGATGAGCACGCTCGGCACCTGGAGGGCAGCATCTGGCGCCGGAGCGCAGGCCGAGACCAGCAGGAGCAGTATTAAGGCAGTGCGCATTTTCCTGGAGGATTAGTGCGGTGCAATATCCGCCACCAAGAACCCAATGTCCACATGGAGCAGTTGCTTCACGCAGCGCGAGCGGGCAGCGCCAAGGGGCATCATAGCGGGTACTGGGCTATATTCGGGCACCGCCCCACGCTTGGCCAATCATGCCGCGAGCACTGTTCATTCTGCTCCTCCTCGTTGCGTGCGAATCGCCGCCGCCCCCGAACATTGTTCTCATCATGGCGGATGACCTGGGCTACGAGGCGCTGGGCATCAACGGCGGCCTGAGCTACGAGACGCCACACCTGGATTCGCTCGCACGGGCGGGTGCCCGCTTCACGCATGCCTTCTCC
>CAZXEU010000137.1:0-13271 GCA_964639665.1 uncultured Rhodothermaceae bacterium
GGGCAGCGATACGTGCATGATCAGGTGCCCGTACCCGTCATCAATGCCCATGTCATCCGGACCCTCGGAGAATGTACTCAGACTCATGAATTCTCCGCCAAAGCAGTCGCGGTAGTATTCAAATGCCTCCCGGCAGTTGTCCTGAAAGGTGAGGTATGTGTTGATCTTCATGGCAAGATGCGAAGTGGTTTTCTGGTCGATATACGATGCATTTTGACTCCGGGATTCAAAGCGCGTGTCCGGCGCCTGACATGGCTGCTCGGGAGGTTCCAGAGCATATTCTGATACGGCGTCTTGCCCACTGCCTGCATGGAGGAGCGTCTGCCTTGACAAAGCAGGCGGCAATCGGCACGGTGGTGACTGCGGCGCCTGGCTGGTGACACTTGCGTTGGCAAACAAGGCATTCGATGCTTCCGTCTACCGAGACTTCCAGGGACACCCATTCCAGCCAGTTCCCGTTATAGCCCGCCGGAGAGCAGCTCGATGCTGCGTCGGATATGGACCTTATCGCCGCTTTCAACCTGTAGCAATGGACGTGCGACTGCATCGGCCTATCGACCGGAAGGGCTTCCCCTCGCTGCTCAGCGCGCCTGGGCGAGACGCATCGTGATCTAGGCGATAAGCGGCGCGATGACGAGCGCCACAACTGCGATCAGCTTGATCAGGATATTGAGACTGGGGCCTGACGTGTCCTTGAAGGGGTCTCCCACAGTGTCTCCCACGACCGCGGCCCGGTGCGCCTCGGTGCCTTTGCCCAGCTGAGTGCCCTCGATCTTGAGTCCGCTCTCAATGCGCTTCTTGGCGTTATCCCATGCGCCCCCCGCGTTGGACTGGAATATGGCAAACAGTACACCCGATACGGTCACGCCGACCAGCAGCCCGCCGAGCATGTCCTTGTCGATGAATCCGATCGCCACAGGTGCCGCGAGCGCCAACAGCCCGGGCGCAATCATTTCCCGAATGGCCGCAGCCGTGGAGATGTCGACGCACTTTTCGTACTCCGCCGTCGCAGTCCCCTCCCGAAGCCCCGGAATTTCGGCAAACTGCCTTCCGACTTCCCGGATCATGTCCGCTGACGCACGTCCGACAGCTCCCATGGCCATGGCGCTGAACACGTAGGGTAGCACGGCGCCGATCAACAGTCCCGCCAGAATCCTCGGATCGGCCACATCGATCGTTTCCACCCTGGCCTGCTGCATGAACGCCGCGAACAGGGCCAGTGCTGTCAGCGCGGCAGACCCGATGGCGAATCCCTTGCCGATGGCGGCCGTGGTGTTGCCCACTGCGTCAAGCGCATCGGTCCGCTCTCGGACCTCAGCCGGAAGATGGGCCATCTCGGCAATGCCTCCGGCGTTGTCGGATATGGGACCGTAAGCATCCACCGCGAGCTGAATGCCTGTCACGGACAGCATGCCAACCGCCGCTATAGCAATTCCGTAGAGTCCGGCAAACCAGTACGCCCCCACTATGGCCAGCGCGATAACGAGTGCGGGGATGGCCGTCGAATACATGCCCACACCCAGACCGGATATGATGTTGGTGGCCGCACCCGTCATGCTCTGCTTCGCAATGCCAAAGGTCGGCTTGGTGGTCGTGGACGTGAAGTACTCGGTTGCCAGACCGATGATGACCCCCGCCGCAAGGCCGATGACGACGGCGTAGAATACGCCCAGCGAGGTATACTCGAAGGTGCCCACGATGGGCGTAGTGGCCGTCCAGCTCTCCGGAAGCATCCACCGGATGAACACGAAGGAAACGAGCACCATTATGGCGCTGGCTCCGAACTCGCCCGCGTTGAGCGCCACCTGAGGATTACCGCCTTCCCGTACGCGGACGAAGAACGATCCCAGAATGGCTACCAGTATGCCGGCGCCGGCAAGCACGAGCGGCAGCAGAACGGCTGCCAGACTGCCCGAGGCAAGGTCCATAGTACCGAAGACGCCAAGGAAGCCTGTGCCCAGAACCATGGTACCGATGATGGATCCTACATAGCTCTCGAACAGGTCCGCTCCCATCCCGGCCACGTCCCCTACGTTGTCACCCACGTTGTCCGCAATGGTGGCCGGATTGCGGGGGTCGTCTTCCGGAATGCCTTCGTATACCTTGCCCGCCAGATCTGCGCCCACGTCCGCCGCCTTTGTGTAAATGCCGCCACCGACGCGCGCAAACAGCGCAATGGAGGAGGCCCCGAGAGAAAAGCCGGCAATCACGTTGACGACGCGCAGATCCGTCCAGACCGTAGCGTTGTTGTAGGTCAGAAACAGGAGGCCCAGACCCAGGACGCCTAGCCCGACTACGCTCAGTCCCATGACGAGCCCTCCGGAGAAGGCAACCTGCAGGGCAGGCGTCAGGCCTCGTCTCGCGGCATTGGTTGTCCTCACATTCGCCTTCGTGGCTACGGTCATGCCGATAAAGCCGGCAAGACCGGAACACAGGGCCCCAATGAGAAACGAAACGGCCACGAGCGGCGAATTGATCACCTCGCCGTCCAGTGCGCGCTCACTCGCATTGGCCAGCGCAAGAATGACGGCCATGGAGGCCACAAAGATGAAAAGCACGCGGTATTCGCGCCGCAGGAAGGCCCGCGCCCCGCTGGCTATATACGACGCTATATCTCGCATGGCGTCCGTGCCCGGATCCTGACGGACAACCCAGCGCGCGCGCATAAGCGCAACGGCCAGCGCCACGACTCCGGTTAAGGGAACAAGGATGGAAATTAATTGCACCGACATCTTGATCAGTCTCGCATTATGAAGTAGTAGGCAAATCCTCCGCGTCCGGATTGGTGCCACGATTAAACCTGTTCATGGCCGGCACGATACCGTCCGTGACGAAGACACTCGCCGCCTGTGTCGCCCGCTCCAGCACCCGGTCCACGGCGGGCTGCTCCTCTTCCGCAAACGGAGACAATACGTAGTCGGACTGCCGGCCGCGGCCGAAATCACCGCCGACGCCGAGCCGAAGCCGCGGAAAAGCGGTCGTGCCAAGTCGATCTGCTATGTCCTGCATGCCGTTGTGGCCGCCTGCGCCGCCTGCCGCCCGAATGCGGAGCGCACCCAGCGGAAGGTATATGTCGTCCACCACAACCAGCATATCCTGCGGCGCAAGCGCGTACCGACGCACCAGGCCCTGTATTGCCGTGCCGCTTCTGTTCATGTACGTCTGCGGCTTGGCCAGCACAACCCTGCGACCCCTGATTCGGGCTTGGGCAACCAGTGCCCGAGCACGGCCGTCCTCTTTGAATGTTGCACGGCAGCGCTCCGCGATTGCATCCACTACCAAGAATCCTACGTTATGCCGCGTAGTCGCATATTGCCGATCAGGATTGCCAAGCCCAACGAGGAGCCGTCGACCTTGCGCCATTGTATCCGTCCCGATCCGGTCTGACCGATGTGCGGCGTCAGGTTACTCTTCCAGTATCTCAACAGTCTCCTCGTCTTCCTCCTCCGTCTCTTCTTCTATCATGCGCGGGCGCAGAATCGTAAAGAGTATCTGATCATCCGGTGCCAGGAAATCCAGGTTCTCAAAATCGAGATCCCGGACGTGTACCGCCTGGCCAATGTCCACGTCCGCTACGTCCACTTCGACCTGGGACGGAATATGGCGGGGAAGGCAGGACACCACGAGCTCGTTGAGCACGGCACGGACATTGCCGCCACGGGTCTGGCCCACCGGCGTACCCCTGTATCGGATGGGAATGGTCAGCGTTACGCGGCTTCCTTCATGCAGTACCTGGAAGTCCGCGTGCATGGGACGATCCGTTACGGGGTGGAAGGCAATGTCCTTGACAATGCAGCGCCAGGTGTCATCACCCAGACTTACGTTTACAAGGTGCGTCTCATTGGTGTAAATCAGAAGACCTAGACTTTTTTCTGACACCTTGAAAACCACCGGATCCGTGCTCATTCCATACAGCACGCACGGGACGTCGCCGCTGCGCCGGGCGGCCCGGGCCCCCTTCTTACCGGGTGCCCGACTCCGGGCATCAAGTGATATAACGTCCATGACTTAACTGGTTACGGCCTGAATAGCGTTGATACCGAGGCATCCGTCGATATGCGGGTGATGGCATCGGCAAACATGGGCGCAACGCCTACCACCTCGATCTTGTCCGAGCTGCGCCTAAGGGGGATACTGTCCGTCACAATCAGCCGGTCAAGGGCAGAATCTTCTACGCGTGCGTAGGCCGGACCGGAAAGCAGCGCATGCGTGCATGCAGCCGTAATCCTGCGTGCGCCGGCATCCCGAAGCGCGTTCGCGGCACTGGTAAGTGTGCCCGCGGTATCGATCATGTCATCAATAAGCAACACGTTCCGCCCCTCGATATTGCCGATAATATTGACTACTTCCGCCTCGTTCTGGATCGGCCGCCGCTTGTCGATGACCGCCAGATCAGAGTGCAATCGGTTTGCGTAGGCCCTTGCCATCTTGATGGCCCCTACATCCGGGGCAACAACCACGACGTTGGTCTCGCGCAATCCGCTCAAGTAGTCCGTGAAAACACCGGATGCATACAGGTGATCCACCGGAACGTCGAAGAACCCTTGAATCTGGGAGGCATGCAAATCCATGGTCAGGACGCGGTCTATGCCCGCCACGGCAAGCATATCCGCCATGAGCTTGGCGGCGATCGCAACGCGCGGCTGGTCCTTGCGCTCCTGCCGGGCGTAGCCGAAGTAGGGCACTACGGCGTTGATCCGCGCCGCGGAGGCACGCTTGGCCGCGTCCACCAGCAGGAGCAGCTCCATCCAGTGGTCGGCATTGGGATACGTGCTTTGCACAATAAAGATATCGCGCCCCCGAATCGACTCTTCGTAACGCACATAAATCTCGCCGTCGGCAAACGTCTTGCGCGTAAGCAGACCCAGTTCCTGGCCATAGGACTCGGCTATGCGCGCCGCAAGGGCGGGATTGCTGCTACCCGCAAAGATCCCGATGGGCAGGTCAGTCGAAACCATCGTCACAAGGATAGCTGTGTTGCCCGGGGAGGACTCGAACCTCCACCGACGGCTCCAAAGGCCGCTGTCCTGCCATTAGACGACCGGGCAAGGTTGACACACATTTTGCCGGCTCGGGAGAACCTGACCCTTTTGTTGGCATAAGCCTGCGAATATAGCCAAGTACGTGTTCAAAATAAAGGTCGGCAGAGACATCCACGCCGTCCCATTCTGGCACCAGCAAGCAGCCATCCAGCGTCATGCAACAGGAACCCCTAATCGGAGTCGTGGGCGGCATGGGGCCCTATGCCGGCGTTGACCTCGTCCGGAAGATATTCGACGAAACGCACGCCGAATCCGACCAGGAGCACCTGCCCGTTACCCTGGTTTCGTATGCCCACCGCATTCGGGACAGGAGCTCCTTTATCCTGGGCCAGGACCCGGTCAATCCCGCATGCAGCATAGCAGACGCGCTGGAGGACCTTGATCGAGTCGGTGCAACCGTGGCCGGCATGCCCTGCAACAGCGCGCATGCGCCCGTCATCTTTGACGCCGTGGTCGAGGCGCTTGATCGCCGAGGCATCAGGCTCCGCCTCCTGAACCTGATCACCGAGGCCCTCGCGCTTGCGCAAGAATCCGTGCCGGGCATCCAGCGAATCGGTCCCCTTTCCACGTTTGGCCTGCACACCGCGGGGCTGTACCGAAGCCGGATAGCTGCGGCCGGCCTGACGCCCGTAATGCCGACGGAGGACATGGCGGAGAACGTGGTGCACCGCGCGATCTTCGATCCCGCCTTCGGCATCAAGGCACATTCCAATCCGGTACCGGGAAAAGCCCGAGATCTCGTGCTCAAGGCCGTACGGCATATGAAGGAAAGAGGGGCCGAGGCCGTGATCCTGGGCTGCACGGAGCTTCCGCTCGCGGTCGGCGAAGCGTGCTTCGACGGCATTCCGCTCATAGACTCCACGCGGGCCCTAGCGCGCGGCCTCATCAGGGAAACGTATCCGGAGAAGCTTCGGCCGCTTGCCATAGCGGGCTGATTCGCAGTCAGGCACCTAGTACACCTAGTTTCGTAGAAGCCGGATGCCGCGTACGGTGATTACCGGAGGTGCCGGTTTCCTGGGCTCACACCTCTGTGACCGGTTTCTGGCCGATGGACATACAGTTGTATGCGTGGACAATTTCCTAACGGGATCACGCAAGAACGTAGCCCACCTGGACGATCATCCGCGTTTCGAGCTGGTCCGCCACGATGTAACGGAATTCATTGACATACCGGGCGCCGTAGATTACGTACTGCATTTTGCCAGCCCTGCCTCTCCGATTGATTACCTTCGGCTTCCAATCCAGACCCTGAAAGTAGGGGCGCTCGGTACCCACAATGCATTGGGACTGACAAAAGTCAAGAAGGCGTGTTTCCTTCTTGCTTCAACCAGCGAAGTGTACGGCGATCCGCTTGAGCACCCGCAGAGAGAAGACTACTGGGGCAATGTCAACCCAGTAGGCCTCCGGGGCGTCTATGACGAGGCCAAGCGCTTTGCTGAAGCGATTACGATGGCCTATCATCGCTACCACGGAATCGATACCCGGATAGCGAGGATTTTCAACAGCTTCGGGCCCCGCATGCGCATGTACGATGGCCGTGCCCTGCCGAATTTCATGCGGCAGGCCCTCAGGAGAGAGCCGCTGACGATATACGGCACCGGCAAGCAGAGCCGCTCCTTCACGTACGTCGACGATACGGTTCAGGGTATTGTCCGGCTGCTGTTCAGCGAAGTCACGAATCCTGTCAACATCGGCAGCAGCGACGAGGTCAGCGTGCTGGAGTTTGCCCGGGAAATTCTGGCCATAACCGATAGCAGTAGCCCCCTCTCGTTTGCCCCTCTGCCCGCAGATGATCCCAAGAGCCGGCAGCCGGATACGACCCTGGCAAACCAGACCCTCGGGTGGCATGCCACGGTACCCCGGCTCGAAGGGCTGCGGCGCACGCTAGACTACGTCAAATCGCGCCTGGCCAGCGAAGGGCCCTGACCATGCACCTCAGTTCAAGGACTGCGCGCATTTACGTGGCTGGCCACCGGGGCCTGCTAGGCTCGGCCATTGTACGGCACCTTGACGGGGCCGGCTACCGGTCCATCGTGAAGGCAACCTCAACGGAACTTGACCTTCGGTGCCAAAGCGCAGTCGACCGGTTCTTCGCCGATCAGCGGCCCGAGTATGTTGTCCTGGCAGCTGCCCGTGTGGGAGGCATACTGGCCAATGACCGGTTTCCGGCTGATTTCATCGGCGACAACCTTGCCATACAGGGCAATGTCATACGGGCGGCCCATCGAATGGGCGTGCGGCGTCTGCTATTTCTGGGCAGTACATGCATCTATCCCAAGCACGCGCCGCAGCCCCTGCGCGAGGAATACCTGCTGAGCGGCCCGCTTGAGCCAACCAACCAGTGGTATGCCATTGCCAAGATCGCAGGTGTCAAGCTTTGCCAGGCCTTGCGACAGCAGCACGGATGCGACTTCGTTTCGCTCATGTCTACAAACCTGTACGGCCCGGGCGATCATTTTGACCTGGAGACCAGCCACGTATTGCCGGCCCTATTGCGCAAGTTTCACGAGGCGAAGCTCCGTGGCAACGGCCCTGTTACGCTGTGGGGCAGCGGCACGCCGCGGCGCGAGTTTCTCTACAGCGAGGACCTGGCAGCCGCCTGCCTCTTCATCCTGGAACAGCCGGAAGAGGATCTGCATGCGGCAGCGCCGGATACGCTGCTCAACGTGGGCGTAGGCGAAGACCTGAGCATCAACGCGCTAGCCGACATGGTGCAAAAAGCCGTTGGCAGCAGGTGTGCGGTAGTGCATGACCGCTCTAAACCGGACGGCACGCCGCGCAAGCTAGTCGATGTATCGCGACTCAAGAGCCTTGGATGGACGGCGCCCACGCCCCTGAGCGAAGGGCTGCGCAGGACCTATGCCTGGTACCTCCAACAGAACGCGTGAGATATTGCCACGGAAGGCGCTCATAACGGGAGTTACGGGACAGGACGGCGCCTACTTGGCGGAACTGCTCCTGGAGAAAGGGTACCAGGTACACGGTATCAAGCGAAGGTCCAGCCTCTTTAACACCGACCGCATCGATCACCTGTACCAGGATCCGCACGCCAGGGACGTTCGGTTCTTCCTACACTACGGCGACCTGACAGACTCGACCAACCTGATTCGGCTCGTCCAGGAGGTGCAGCCAGACGAAATCTACAATCTGGGGGCCCAGAGTCACGTCCAGGTCAGTTTCGAGACGCCGGAATACACGGCCAACGCGGACGCGGTCGGCGTGCTAAGGCTTCTGGAAGCCATTCGCATTCTGGACCTAAAGCACCGCGTCCGGTTCTACCAGGCCTCGACGAGCGAGCTGTTTGGCAAGGTGCGCGAAGTGCCGCAGAAGGAATCGACGCCGTTTCATCCGCGCAGCCCTTACGGCGTCGCCAAGCTCTATGCATACTGGATTACCGTCAACTACCGCGAAGCATACGGTTACTTTGCCTGCAACGGCATCCTGTTCAATCACGAAAGCCCCGTCAGGGGAGAGACATTCGTAACGCGCAAGATTACGCGCGGCGCTGCTCGCATCAAGGCGGGACTGGAAACGCGCCTGTATCTGGGCAATCTGGACGCCTCCAGGGACTGGGGGCACGCCCGGGACTACGTCGAGGGCATGTGGCTCATGCTGCAGCAGGAGGCCCCGGACGACTACATCCTAGCCACGGGCGAGACCTCCACGGTGAGGGAGTTCTGCACAAAAGCGTTCGCCGCAGCTGGCCTAGATCTTTCGTGGCACGGCAGAGGATCCGACGAGCAGGGCCGCTGCGCCAAGACGGGAGAGGTGCTCGTCGCCATTGATCCACGCTACTACCGGCCGGCCGAAGTGGATAACCTTGTCGGCGATGCGACCAAGGCAAGAATGCAGCTCGGATGGTCGCCGCGCCGCTCGCTGGACTTGTTGATCGAGGAAATGGTAGAGGCCGATCTGGCGCAGGCTTCGCGGCAAGCGGCCCGCTAGTTCAAACCACGAATTGCGCATGCAGTTACCGAAGGGCATCGTTCTGGCAGGCGGAACCGGCAGTCGCCTGTACCCGCTGACCAAGGTAACCAACAAGCACTTGCTGCCTGTCGGGCGCTATCCCATGATCTACCACGCACTGCTGCGGCTGAGGGAAGCCGGCGTGGTCCAGATTGCGGTGGTGACCAGTCCCGAGCACATGGGAGACGTCGTGAACCTTCTCGGCAGCGGCTACGAGATGGGACTCGACCTTACATACCGCGTGCAGGACCGGCCTGGCGGCATCGCGCAGGCTATAGGCCTATGCGAGAATTTTTCCGGCGGCAGCCCCATGGTCGTCATGCTGGGCGACAATATCGTCGCCGACAGCCTGGCTCCGGAAGTGGAAGCCTTTTGCGCGCAGGACCGTGGCGCCCGGATCCTGCTCAAGGAAGTGCCCGACCCGGAGCACTACGGCGTTGCCGCCTTTGGCGGCGAAACCATCGTGGATATCATAGAAAAGCCGGATAAACCTCCCAGTTCATTTGCCGTCACAGGTATCTATTTCTACGACGCCCAGGTCTTCGACATCATTCGCGGCCTTTCTCCGAGCCGTCGGGGTGAATTCGAGGTAAGCGACGTGAATGCCGAATATGTAAGGCGAAGCCAGCTTACGCACGGTATCCTGGAAGGCTGGTGGGGAGATGCGGGCACCATGGAAGGATGGCACAAGGCCAACAGGCTCGCCCGTGACGTAGTCTACCCTGATGCCTGAGCCGGTGCGCTGGACCGACGCTCCCATACCGGACTGCGCGATTGCGCCGCTTGAGCGCTACGTGGATAGCCGCGGATGGCTCTCGGAGATCTATCGGCAGGATTGTCTCACGGAGACGCTGTATCCCGTCATGGGATACGTGTCGCTTACCCATGCCGGCGTTACGCGCGGACCGCACGAGCACCGCGAGCAGACCGATCTCTTCGTCTTCTTTAGCGGGATCTTTCGACTGTACCTGTGGGACTACAGGAGGGATTCGCCAACGTATGGCCACCGACAGGTCGAGGACCTGGGGGCAGATCGTCCCGCGACAGTCATCGTACCGCCCGGCGTCATTCACGCCTACCGCAATATCGGCGCCAGTGATGCCATCATAATCAATTGTCCTAACCGCCTGTATGCCGGAAGCGGCAAGGCAGATCCGGTGGATGAAATCCGCCACGAAGAGGACTCGCGCCTTGTCCTCACGATGGAATAGTCGCATGAAGCTGATCATCCCCATGGCAGGCCGCGGCAAACGCCTGCGACCCCAGTCGAACGTCACGCCCAAGCCGCTTCTGAGCGTAGCCGGCAAGACCGTAGTGGAGCGCATCTTTGAAGGGTTTGCCGACATCCTGCCGAGGCCGGTCACGGAGGCGGTCTTCATCCTGGGACCAGGCTTCGGGCAGAGCGTGCGCGATGCACTGGCAGACATTTGCCACCGCCACGACATCGAGCCACACTACGTGGTGCAGCAGAGTCCCCTGGGCACGGCGCATGCCGTGGACGTGGCCAGCGACCACCTGAACGGAGAGGGCATAGTGATCTATGCCGACACGGTATTCGTTATGGGCGATCCCGTCACGCTCGCGGGCGCCGACGTCGTGGCTTGGGTAAAGCAGGTGGACGACCCGAGCCGTTTCGGCGTGGCTGTTCGCGAAGGTGAGCGCATTGTCGCGTTCGTCGAAAAGCCGCAATCGCTGATTTCTCGCGAAGCTCTGATCGGGATCTACTATGTGCGTGACCTCGGCATGCTACACCGCGCCATCCAGCACCTGTTCGACAAAGACATCAAGGGAAAGGGTGGAGAATACTACCTGACGGATGCCTTTGACCTGCTCCTGAAGCGGGGCCAGGTATTTCTGACGGCGACGGTTGAGGAGTGGCTCGACTGCGGAACGCTCGAAGCGCTGTTTCAAACAACCTGCCGGCTGCTGGGCGGCGCGGACCATTCTGCGGCAACGGTTGACAACAGCGCGATCATTGAGCCCGTTTATCTGGCGCCCGGTGCGGAAATCAGGGATTCCGTCGTGGGCCCCAATGTGTCAGTCGAAAGAAATGCCCGGATTGAGAGCGCCGTTGTCCGGGACAGTATCGTGTTTGAAGGCGCGCGCGTGCGGAGCGCGGTACTTGCTGGCGCATTTGTTGGAGCCCACGCCGCGGTAGAATGCGCGCCGCTCGCCGTAAACGTGGGGGACCATTCATCGGTAAAGTAGATGCCGGGCGCTTTTCTGCGCATTCATCCGACCGATAATGCCTGCGTCGCGCTGGTGAATTTGCCTCGCGGCCGGGCGGTGGCTCCAGACAGCGAGGCCTTTGCCTTGCGCTCGGGTATTCCTGCCAAGCACAAATTTGCTTCTAAGGCCCTGGAGGCCGGAGACGCCGTTGTGATGTACGGCACCGTGGTTGGCCGCGCTTCCGAGCCGATCTGCCGCGGAGAGCTGCTGACGACCCTGAACGTATCTCACGACACCGCCCATTATTCGATCGGCGCAACAGGCTACCGCTGGAGCCCTCCGGAAGTGTCGCGCTGGCAAAGGCGGTCCTTCAATGGATATCACCGCTCCGATGGCCAGGTAGGCACCAGTAACCGGTGGCTGGTCATTCCGCTCGTATTCTGCGAAAACCGCAATGCACACGTGTTGCGTTCGGCGTTCGAGGAAGAACTGGGCTATGCCGCGTCCTCCGCGTATCGAAGCCAAGTGGCGCAGCTGGCGAGGCTCTACCGGGCAGGCGCTTCCCCGGATGAACTGCGCCGGCATCTTCCAACAGGCGTCACAGGTGGCAAACGTCAACGCCTGTTCGAGAACGTCGATGGAATCCACTTTCTGACACATGAAGGCGGATGCGGTGGTACGCGTGAGGATGCGCAGAGCTTGTGCGGGCTCTTTGCCGGATATCTGCACCACCCGAACGTGGCCGGCGCCACGGTGCTCAGCCTTGGCTGCGAGAATGCCCAGCTGGAGCTTCTGGAGCAGGAAATCCGGCGTCGAAATCCGCATTTTGACAAGCTGCTCCTGACCTACAGGCAACAGAACTACGCCAGCGTACACACGCTACTCTCCGAGGCCGTCTCCGAGACATTCGCATCGCTGGCGGATGTCAATCGCCTCCAGCGCAAGCCGGCGCCGCTGAGCCGTCTCACGCTGGGTCTCGAGTGTGGCGGCTCGGACGGCTTTTCCGGGCTGTCCGCGAATCCGGCCATGGGGCACGCGGCGGACGTGCTTGTAGCACTGGGAGGACGGGCCATTCTCGCGGAATTTCCGGAGCTGTGCGGCGTCGAGCAAGCGCTGATTGACCGATGCACCTCGCCTGCGCCAGCAGAGCGGTTTGTCGACCTGATGCAGCGCTACGCAAGCCTTGCCGAGGCCGTGGGTTCCGGGTTCGACATGAACCCCTCACCCGGCAACATCCGGGACGGTCTCCTAACGGATGCCATGAAATCGGCGGGCGCAGCACGCAAGGGAGGGACTTCGCCTGTCAGGGATGTGCTGGACTATCCCGAATACGCCACGAAGTCCGGGCTGAATCTGCTCTGCACGCCCGGCGGAGACGTAGAATCCACGACGGCCATCGCAGGCGCCGGGGCGCAGGTCATCCTATTCTCGACCGGGCTCGGTACTCCGACGGGCAATCCCGTTGCATCGGTCGTCAAGATCTCCTCCAATTCTGCGCTGCACATGCGCATGCCGGATATCATCGACCTGGACGCGGGTGGTATCGTAACAGGCGAGGAAACGATTCAGGAAGTGGGTGAGAGAATTCTTGACATGGTTTTTTCGGTGGCAAGCGGAACTGAATCGACCAAAGCGGACTTGCTGCGCCAGTACGATTTCATTCCATGGAAGAGAGGCGTTTCGCTTTAGGCCATGGGCCCAAGCTTCCCCTCGACGCGGGACACTGCAATTGTCTTACTCCAATCGAATAGGATCTTGTTTGATCAGCTTACTGAAGGCCCTACTGGAATTCGAAGCCGTTGCCCGAAAAGAATCCGAGTCCTCGACAAGATAGAAGGTGCACGATTCGCGTCCGGGGCCTTTGGAGCGTGATGCCGTCCGGAAGTTAGATCCGTTCATCGGTATTCCGTCCGATTGGTGGCTCCAACCATCTCTGGACAAGGGTCACTCGTGCCTAGGAGCCTGTCGAGCTTAGTGCTCGTGTGATTGAGTTTTCGGCCGAGATTTGCGGAATACAGCAGGATTGCGCCAATGACCATCCTGAAGGTCGTGGTTTAGCGGCTTCGGAGATCTAATGAGCCCGCTCTGGGCCTG
>CAZXEU010000138.1:0-3643 GCA_964639665.1 uncultured Rhodothermaceae bacterium
CGTCTTGCCGTGATCCACATGACCGATCGTCCCCACGTTCACGTGAGGCTTCGTACGCTGAAAATGCTGTTTTGCCATGATATTGAACCGTTGATTGCAGGCCGGTCGAGAATCAGGCGAAAGCGCCTGATATCGCCAGCACGAGTTTGTCAGCTATGTTTCTGGGTACCGCTTCGTAGGTTTCGAATTGCATCGTGAAAATGGCGCGTCCCTGGGAGAGGGAGCGCATGTCGGTCGAGTATCCAAACATCTCCGAGAGCGGCACATAGGCTGTTATCACCTGGGCATCGCTGCGCTGATGCATGGAGGCAATGCGTCCACGGCGGCCGTTCAGATCACCGATGACATCGCCCATGTACTCGTCCGGCGTCACCACTTCCACCCGCATGACGGGCTCCATGAGCACGGGCCGGGCCCGGCGCGCGGCGTGCCGGAAAGCCAGTTGCGCGGCGATTTCGAATGCATGCTGGTCGGAATCCACTTCGTGGTGCCGGCCGTCGTAGAGCCTGACGCGCACGCCTTCCACGGGATAGCCCGCCAGCGGTCCCTGCTCCAGGGCCGCCTTTACGCCCTTGTGCACGGAGGGAATGAATTCCCTCGGAATGGCGCCGCCGGTGATTTCATTGACAAAATCCAGACCCATGCCGGATTCATTGGGACCCACTTCCATGTGCACGACCGCGTACTGTCCGCGACCGCCGGTCTGTTTCTTGTGCGAATAGCGCTCGTCCACCACCTGTCTGAGCGCCTCGCGGTAGGCTACCTGCGGCTTGCCCACATTTGCTTCCACCTTGAATTCGCGGCGCAGCCTGTCCACGATGATCTCCAGATAGAGCTCGCCCATCCCCGCAATCAGGGTTTGACCGGTCTCGGGATCGACCGACACCTTGAATGTGGGATCCTCCTCCGCCAGCTTCTGCAGACCCGACGCAAGCTTGTCCGCGTCCGCCTTGGTGCGCGGCTCTATCGCGATGCGGATCACGGGATCCGGAAAGTCCATCGTTTCAAGAACAATGGGATGCGCCGGATCCGAAAGGGTATCGCCCGTCTTGACCTTCTTGAGCCCCACGGCTGCGGCAATGTCGCCAGCCTCCACGCCCTCAATGTCCTCTCGCCGGTTGGCGTGCATGAAAAGCAGGCGTCCTATCCGCTCCTTGTAGCCGGAAGTGGCATTGTACACCTGCGTACCCTTGGCCAGCCGGCCGCTGTAGACCCTGAAAAAGGTGAGCTTGCCCACGTACGGGTCGGTGGCAATCTTGAAGGCAATTGCGGCAAATGCCTCATCGGCGATGGGCTTGCGCGTTGCGCTCCGGTGGGTGTCCGGAACCGTACCTTCCACGGCAGGGATATCGAGGGGGCTCGGCAGGTAGTCTACCACGCCGTCAAGCAGCCGCTGGATGCCCTTGTTCTTGAAGGCGGACCCGCAAAAGATGGGCGTGATATCCAGATTCAGCGTCGCCCTTCGCACAGTTTCCCGCAATTCCGAGGGTGTAATGTCTTCCCCCTCGAGGTACTTCATCAGCAGGTCGTCGTTGTACTCGGCGACCGCTTCCAGGAGCGCGATGCGCCATCGTCTGGCGGTGGCTCGAAGGTCCGCCGGAATATCGATCTCGTCCCATGTGGCTCCCTGGGTGGCATCATGCCAGATTATGGCCTTGTTGGTCACCAGGTCAATAACGCCGCGAAATAGCGCGCCCGAACCAATTGGAATCTGCACAGGCACGGGATTGGCCTTCAGGCGCTCTTTCATGGCCTGGATAGCCTCCGTGAAATCAGCCCCCGTCCGGTCCATCTTGTTGATGAGGGCAATCCGGGGCACGCGATACCTGTTGGCCTGGCGCCAGACCGTTTCCGATTGCGGCTCGACCCCGCCTACCGCGCAAAAGAGAGCAATGGCGCCATCCAGAACGCGCAGAGACCGCTCCACTTCCACGGTAAAGTCCACGTGGCCCGGCGTGTCGATGATATTGATGCGGTGCTCGGCCCCGTCCTTGGACCAGAAGCAGGTTGTCGCCGCGCTCGTGATGGTAATGCCCCGCTCCTTCTCCTGGGCCATCCAGTCCATCGTTGCGCCGCCCTCGTGTACTTCACCCATCCGGTGCAGGCGCCCGGTATAGAACAGGATGCGCTCCGTTGTAGTGGTCTTGCCGGCATCGATGTGTGCCATGATGCCGATATTGCGCATCCGGTAAAGCGGTATGTTTCGCTTGTCCGTCATGATCGGATCAGAACCGGAAGTGGGCGAAGGCCTTGTTGGATTCAGCCATCCGGTGGGTATCGTCCTTTTTCTTTATGGCACCTCCTTCTCCCTTGGAGGCCGCGACCAGTTCGTTGGCCAGTCTGGCGGCCATCGTGTGATCGTGTCTTGCGCGCGAATACTGGATAATCCAGCGAAAGGCCAGCGCCGTGCGCCGGTCCGACCGCACTTCCATGGGCACCTGGTAGGTGGCCCCGCCGACGCGGCGGCTGCGCACCTCGGCCAGCGGCGCAACGTTCTGGAGCGCCTTGCGAAAGACCTCCAGGCCCGACTCTCCGGTGCGCTCCTCGATCCGCGTGAATGCGTCGTAGACAATGCGCTGCGCCACGCTCTTCTTGCCATCGCGCATGATGTAATTGACAAAGCGCGCCACAACCCGGTCCTCAAATCTGGGATCCGGGGCAGGTTGACGTTTTTCGGCTGACTTTCGGCGCATGGCTGGTGTCAAAAAAGACGCCATGCCTCATCAGGGGCACGGCGCCGGGTGGCAACACGTATTCGGATCTGAATTCAGATTATCTCTTGGGTCGCTTCGCCCCGTACTTTGATCTAGACTGCGTCCGGTCTTCGACGCCGGACGTATCCAGCGCTCCCCGAACGATGTGGTACTTTACTCCTGGCAAATCCTTCACACGTCCGCCTCGCACCAGTACGATGGAATGCTCCTGCAAATTGTGGCCTTCGCCCGGAATGTAGGCGATGACCTCAATCTGGTTGGTAAGGCGTACCTTGGCGACCTTTCTCAGCGCCGAATTGGGCTTCTTGGGAGTGGTCGTATAGACACGCGTGCACACACCACGGCGCTGCGGGTTGCCCTGCATGGCCGCCGCCTTGGTCTTGCGCACCTTGGGATGCCGCCCCTTCCGAACCAGTTGCTGAATCGTTGGCACTGTACTTCGCTACCCGAGCGTTGTCCTATTCCGTTGCAGCCTCTCAATGTACGGCATCTTTTTTAATCTTGCCACAATCGTAGTCAAAAATCCTGTTAAATGCAGCCGGATTACGGGTCGGCGACTTCTTCCGTCTTCGCGTCTTCCTGCTTCTCGTCTTCCACCGCCTCCACGCCGTTGTAGGACACGTAGTCGCCGAAGGGACGCTCCCCCAGAATGCTCACCAGATCCGCGGGACCGAGCACTTCCTTCTCGAGCAGCAGCTTTGCCAGCGCATCCAGCTTGTCCCGCTTCTCGTTCAGCAGCTCAAGCGCCCTTTCACGCACATCATCAATGAGCTGCTTGACTTCCTGATCAATGATCTCTGCAAGACTGTCGGAATAGGGCTTCTCGAAGACCGGGCTGTCCTTGCGCCCGCGGGAGACATTGAAGCTGACATGCCCCACCCGCTCACTCATCCCAAAGTCCACCACCATCGCATACGCGGTCCTGGTGA
>CAZXEU010000139.1:0-5619 GCA_964639665.1 uncultured Rhodothermaceae bacterium
ATCGACAATATCTTCCGCTTTACGCAGGCCGGCTCTGAAGTCTCGGCTCTGCTCGGGCGCATGCCCAGCGCGGTCGGTTACCAACCCACGCTTGCCACCGAAATGGGTGAATTGCAGGAGCGCATCACCTCTACCAGGAACGGATCGATTACGTCGGTGCAGGCCATCTACGTGCCGGCTGACGATCTGACGGACCCCGCGCCGGCCACGGCGTTTGCTCACCTCGATGCCACTACCGTCCTCTCGCGGCGCATTGCCTCGCTCGGACTGTATCCCGCCATTGACCCCCTGGATTCGAATTCCACCATCCTTGCTCCCCGCGTAGTGGGGGAAGACCACTACTCTGCGGCGCAGGAGGTCAAGCGCCTGTTGCAGCGCTACAAGGAATTGCAGGATATCATTGCCATCCTTGGCATTGACGAGCTCTCCGACGAGGACAAGCTCGTGGTGCAGCGGGCACGCCGCGCCGAGCGGTACATGAGCCAGCCTCTCTTTGTCGCCGAGCAATTCACGGGTTTGAAAGGCAAGTACGTCAGGATTCAGGACACCATCCGCGGCTTCCGCATGATACTCTCGGGCGAGCTCGACCATCTGCCCGAGGCTGCCTTCAGCTACAAGGGTGTCATTGAGGAGGTTATCGAGGACGGCGAAAGAATGATTGCCGAGGCCACAGACTAGATCCATGGCCGGCACGCTCAAGGTTGATATCGTTGCACCCGACAGGCGCGTATTTCAGAGCGAGGCGTCTCGCTTGCGCGTTCCGGGCGAGCGCGGATCCTTCGAGATCCTCTACAACCACGCCCCTCTTATTGCGGCGATGGGAATCGGTCCCCTTGCGCTTACGCTGACCACGCGCGAGCAGCTCGCCTTCGCCACCAGCGGAGGTTTCGTTGAGGTCATAGGCAACGTTGTCACGGTGCTGGCCGAAACCGTCGAGCCCGCCACCGAAATCGATGTAGACAGGGCGCGTGCAGCCGAAGAGAGGGCTCGCCAGCGGCTCGCCGAGGCCGGGCCGGACCTCGACCGGGAGCGGGCCGAAAAAGCCCTTGAGCGCGCCCGAAACCGCACGCGCGTGGCCATGGGCCGTGTCGGCAGTCCGAGCACACCGTAGGTCGTAGCGCCACGCGATGCGGGCCGTACAGCTTGCCCGGCTGCGCCCTGTGAAGCGCCGGTACCCCCCCCCCCGCGAACTGCGAAATGGCCGAAGACACTGGGTCGAGGGCCATTGCACGCCCCGGTGAACCTGCCGGGCGGACGGGATTTCCCGCGCACGCAAGTGCCGCAATGCGGTCGCAGTCTGTCGCCAACAACTAGACCCGAAAGTACTCCATCCAATGACGACAACACGGAAACTACGCCCCGCAGTCCGCCTTCGGCCGCTCATCAGGCGTATGATGATAGGCACCGCACTGGCCCTGCTGTCCGCGACGGCGGCTTGGCCCCAGGACAGCGGATGGACGACAGAGGCCAGGGGATTGATCTCGTTTGTCCAGGCAGGATTCCTCAACTGGCAGGAAGGCGGAACCAGCTCGTTTGCCCTGTCAACAGGGCTGAACGCGAAGGCCGAGCGCCAGATGCGTCCGCTCAACCAGGAACACAGCGTACGACTCGGGTTCGGCCTCGTAAAGCAGAATTCCCTGCCGGTCAGAAAGGCTGAGGACATTATCGACGTGCAGGGCGCGCTGGCGATGACGGGCGGTGGCATATTCGCGGTGATGAAGCCGACGCTGGCGACCAGGATTCGCTCCCAGTTCGCCTACGGGTATGACTACGATGCAGACAGTGCGGACCACGTGTCTGCGTTTCTGGCTCCCGGCTCGTTCCAGCAGTCTATTGGGCTCTCCTTCGGCATAAGGGGTAAGGTCAGGCAGCGGATAGGCGTCTCGGCCAAGGAGACCCTCGTTGTTCTGCGAGCACTGCGCGCTCGCTACAGGGTCGATCCCGACCGGGTCATGCGACTGGAGACTGGGCTGGAATCGTACACGGAATTCGAAGGCACCATAGCAGAGAACGTGGAGCTGACCTCAAAGCTGCATCTGTTTGCCGCTGTTGGCCAACAAGGCAAGCCGGACGCGCTGCTTGAAACGTTGATTACCATGAAGATCAACCGGTGGCTACAGGTCAATTTCGAGCACGTGGCCCTGTATGACGCCGACGTGCTCCGCGTAATCCAGATGAAAGAGGTGCTATCCCTCGGGATCGCCGTTCGCCTGCTATAGTCTGTGTTTCGTCGACAGGTAGCGATACCGGGTCGCGGGTCAAAGAGACAGGCGGGTACGCCGGCCTGCTAAGTGCGGGAAGCGCCTGGTTCCGGAACCATCCACCAGACTACGAGGGCGGCCGCCAAAAGGGCAATGCCACTGCCGACTGCATTGCCCATGAAGCCCAGCTTTGCATAGACCACACCGGATAAAGCGCTGGCTACACCGAAGCCAAGCTGACCCACCGAATTGGCAAGACTGAACAGCGTTCCAAGCCGCGTGGGCGGCGCGACCGCAGTCATCAGCGCCTGCATCGGCGGCAGGCGCATGGCCACAAATACCATGGCGATGCCCATCACCGTGCCGGCCATGACCACGTCGCGAACCACTATAGGAAACAGCACAGCCGTCGGCACAAGTAGCACATAAGAGGCGATGATGAGGGGTTTGCGACCAATTCGGTCTGAAATCTTGCCCGCTATGGGACTGGCCACCACGTTTGACAGTCCTCCGACAAGGAAGACGGTGGCTACCTGAGTTCCGGACAGGCCCACCGCCGCCTCCAGCCATATAGGCAAATACGTGAGGAAGACACCAAAGCTGAAAAAGACCAGGATATACAGGATTACGCAGCCCCTGGTGGCCCGTTCGCGAAGCAGGTCCAGGTAGACTTCAAGCACGCGGGGCAGCTTAAGCGGGTGGGAGTCCAGGCTCTCGCGAGGCTGCGGCAAGCCGAGGACTGCGGCCGCGCACACAAATACCATTACCGATCCGAACAGCACGAACGGCACGCGAAAATCGAACTGGTCGGCCAGCACCGTACCCAGCGGAATGCCGAATACCTGCCCCGCGGCTACACTGCTCATGATCCATCCCATCGCCCGGCCACGGTCTTCGTAGGGAAAGTAGTCCCCGACGTAGGACACGGCAGCACCGGTAAGGACCCCTGCTGCCACTCCGGCGAGCGCCCGGGCACCGAGCACGGCCATGAAGTCTGCGGCAGGTCCGTGCAGGATGAGTGCCACTGCCATGGCACCGGAGCCGACGGATATGATTTTCCGCCTTCCGACCCGGTCGGAAACAGGGCCCGTCACCAGGGCAAACACCATCATGCATACCGCGTACGAAGTGCCCAGAAGGCCGAGCAGGGCATCGGAAACCTGGAACGCCTCGCTGATGCGGGGCAGGATCGGAAAAATCATAACCAGCTGACTGCTGATGATGAAGACCATCAGCCAGAGCGTCAGCATGATGACCCACGTCTGCCCGCGGGTCCTTCTTAGTTCCGGGCCAGGCATTCTTGTCAGAATTCGAACCAAGGTTCAAAACTAATGCAACCGATGTCCTGTTGTGGTGCGGTAGCGGCGCCATGAAGAAGTACCGGACACACAACCGGCACTTGTGGGATCGCTGGGCCGAACTCCACCGGGACTCGGAGTACTACGATGTGGCCGGGTTCGTAAGGGGCAGCAGCGCGCTCAAGTCCCTTGAGCTCCGCGAAGTCGGGCCGGTTCACGGAAAGCGCCTGCTTCACCTCCAGTGCCATTTTGGACTGGACACCCTTTCATGGGTGAGGGAGGGTGCGCAGGCTACGGGCATCGATTACAGCGAAACGGCAGTCCGAATGGCTACGGAGCTCGCCCGTCAGGTGGGACTCGATGCCACATTTGTTCACTCGGACGTGTATGACCTGCCGCGCAGCGTATCCAGCCCGTTTGATATAGCGTTTACATCCTATGGAATCTTGCCGTGGCTTCACGACCTTGATTCCTGGGCGGAAGTGATTGCCGGCCACCTCAAGCCCGGCGGACTGTTTTACATGGTGGAATTCCATCCTGTTACCTTCAGCCTGGACGACAAGGGCGAGCGCTTCCGATATCCTTATTTCCAGACGGATGCACCGCTTATATTCGGGGCGGACGGCTCGTTCGCCGTTCACGATGCCACGCAAACGCACCACAGCTATGAATGGCCCCACAGTCTGGGCGAGGTCGTAACAGCGCTGATAGATGCGGGACTAATCATTGAGCATCTGCACGAATTCCCCTACAGCACGCATCCATTCCCCCCGTACCTGACTTGCGATGGCCCGGAACGCTACATCTTGCCAGACAACTCCGGGTGCCTTCCGCTCATGTTCTCGGTCAAGGCTCGGAAACCCCTCAACTAAGGCATGAACTGGATCCTTCGGGAAGTCGACGACACTGCCGTCGTAAGTAACCTGCAAGAACAACTGCGCGATTTTCCGGAGCCGCTGGCCCGGGCATTGGCATTGCGCGGAATCAATTCCTTTGAGGCAGCGCGACACTATTTCCGTGCCTCACTTGCTGACCTCCACGATCCGTTTCTGATGAAAGGCATGGAAGATGCTGCGGCGCGCCTGCTCCGTGCAATCAGGGACAAAGAATGTGTGCTCGTGCACGGCGACTACGATGCGGACGGGGTAGCGGCAACCGCCATTCTTGTCCGCTTTTTGCGCGCCCAGGGTGTGGACGCCCGCTATTTCATCCCCAGCCGGTTTGAGGACGGGTACGGGCTCAGTGCACGCGGCATAGAGCACGCGGCAGCTATGAACGCCAGCATAGTGGTTGCCGTTGATTGCGGCATCAATGCACTGGAGGAGGCAGAGCTCGTTCGCCGGCGCAACATGGATCTGGTGATTTGCGACCACCACACGCCCGGCCCGTCTGAGCCGGAGGCAGCGGCAATTGTCAACCCCGGGCGGACAGCTTGCCCCTACCCGTGCAAGCACCTTGCCGCCGGGGGCGTTGTGTTCAAGCTTGTGCAGGCATTGCTAATGGCACAATCGGAGCCGGCGGATCCAGGACATGAGTACCTGGACCTGGCCGCAATCGCTACCATGTGTGATGTCGTGCCTCTGGTGGGCGAAAACCGCATACTGGTACGCGAAGGTCTTGCGGTGCTGCGCCGCGGCGGCCGGCCGGGACTGAGAGCATTGGCAGAGGTTGCCGGCTGCGATTTGTCCTATCTGGACAGCTCGGACATCGGCTACCGACTCGGCCCCCGCATCAACGCCGCAGGACGCATGGCAGCAGCCTCAGGTGCGGTCGATCTCCTGCTGTCCGAAGAGGACACTGCCGCAGCAAGCCTGGCGCAACGGCTCGACGAACTGAACAGCGAGCGGAGAAACCTGGGAGACCGCGTGCAGCGGGAGGCCATGTCCAAAGCAGAAAACCGCTGGCAGGCGGCACCGCAGCCAGCCATCGTATTGCACGACCCCGACTGGCATCAGGGGGTACTGGGTATTGCAGCAGGACGAGTCAAGGATCGATTCAACCGTCCAGTCATACTGCTTTCGACGACCCGTGGGGAGATTACCGGATCGGCACGGTCCGTTCCCGGCATCAACATCCGGTCCGCAATCGCCGCATGTGGCGATCTGCTAACGCGCTTTGGC
>CAZXEU010000140.1:0-2443 GCA_964639665.1 uncultured Rhodothermaceae bacterium
GCGTATAGCCGACTGCCAGGCGGGCCGCCACCTTGGCGATGGGATACCCCGTAGCCTTTGAGGCAAGCGCGGAGGAGCGCGATACCCGCGGATTGATCTCGACAGCGACCATGCGGCCGTCCACCGGATCTACCCCGAACTGCACATTGCAACCTCCGGCAAAGGTGCCGATGGAGCGCATCATCTTGATGGCCGTGTCCCGCATGTGCTGGTACTGCTTGTCTGTCAGCGTCTGCACGGGCGCCACCGTGACGGAGTCCCCCGTGTGCACGCCCATCGGATCCACGTTTTCGATCGAGCAGATGATGATGACGTTATCATTCGCGTCCCGAAGCAGCTCCAGCTCGAATTCCTTCCAGCCGAACACCGACTCCTCAATGAGGACCTCGTGAACCGGAGAAATCTCGAGGCCCCGGGTCACCTTGCGCTCGAACTCGCCCGGGCTCCAGACGATGCCGCCACCCGCGCCGCCGAGCGTAAAGGACGGTCGGATGACCACGGGAAGTCCCCCCAGGTCCTGCGTAATCTCCTTGGCCTGGAGCAGGCTCTTGGCCACGCTGCTGCGCGCCTGGTCGACGCCGATGCGCTCCATCAGGTCACGGAACAGCTGCCGATCCTCCGTAATGTGGATGGCGTCGATGTCCACGCCGATCACTTCCACGCCCTGCTCTTCCCAGTAACCTTCCTGGTGCAGCTGGTCGGCCAGGTTGAGTCCTGTCTGCCCGCCCATGGTCGGAAGCACGGCGTCCGGCCTCTCCTTCTCCACGATGCGCCGGATAGCCTGCGGCGTCAGATCCTCCAGGTACACCGTGTCGGCCGTCATGGGGTCGGTCATGATGGTGGCCGGATTCGAGTTCACCAGGACCACCGTATACCCTTCGGCCCGCAGGGCGCGACACGCCTGCGTGCCGGAATAGTCAAATTCGCACGCCTGCCCGATGATGATCGGACCTGATCCGATGAGCAGAATCTTGTCTATGTCGGTCCGCTTCGGCATGCGACCGCTCTTTAGGTAGCTTCGCTGATCAGGCGCAGGAACTGTTCGAACAGGTAGCGGCTGTCATGCGGGCCCGGCGACGCCTCGGGATGGTACTGGACGCTGAGCCCGGCGAAGGCCTTGAAGCCCAGGCCTTCCACTGTGGAGTCGTTCAGGTTGACGTGCGTCATGGCGGCCAGTGCCGGATCGACAGATTCCGGGTCCACCGCAAATCCATGATTCTGAGTGGTTACTTCCACGTGTCCAGTTTCCAGGTTCTTGACCGGCTGGTTGGCGCCCCGGTGCCCTACGTACATTTTGTAAACGTCAAAGCCCTGGGCAAGAGCCATGAGCTGGTGCCCCAGGCAAATGCCAAAAAGCGGCACCCCCCGTTGCATGGCACCTCGCACCATTTCGATGGCATCGGGCATGGCCCGCGGGTCTCCCGGTCCGTTGGAAAAAAAGAGCCCGTCCGGACGCCAGTCCAGTACCGCTCCGAGCGGCGTGGATCCCGGAAAGACCCTCACGGAGCAGCCAAGATGGGCAAACGTGCGGAGAATGTTGCGCTTGCAGCCGAAGTCGTATACCGCAATACGGGGGCCATCGCCCTCCGCCCAGTCGTACGCCGCATCCGTTCCGACGCGTGAAGCCAGCTCCAGGCCATCCATGGATGGCCACGCACGGGCCTTTTCCAGCAGACTGTCGTCCGAGAGATCGGTCGACGAAATGATGGCGTTCATGACGCCGCGGGCGCGTAAGTGCATGACGAGGCGGCGTGTGTCCACGCTCGTGATGCCCACCAGGTTATGGCGCTCCATAAACCCGCCCAGCGACTCGTCCGCCTGCCGGTTGGAATACTCGCGGGAAAAAGCCCGAACGACGAATCCCGCGATCATGGGGCGCTCCGCCTCCAGGTCGATGTCAAGCGCCCCATAATTGCCGATATGGGGGTAGGTCATCATCATGATCTGCCCGTAATAGGACGGATCCGTCATGATCTCCTGGTAGCCTGTCATGCTCGTGTTGAAGCATAGCTCGCCGCCGGCTTCTCCCCGCGCACCGATGGCGCGCCCGGACACTATGGTGCCATCCGCGAGAGCCAGTTTGCAGGGCGACGCCATTACGTAATACTACGCACGTACCTAAAGACCACAAAAAAACCCTCCCGCCGAACGGGAAGGTCCACCTTTTGGCGCGAGCAAAACTACGACGCGAGCCCGGAATTACACAAGTTACGGGCTGCGTTTAACCCTGCCTTCAAATTGACGCACGGAACATCCGCAACCAGCGGCCGAATCAAGTTCAGGGGGAGGCCGCGTAACAGGAAGGCCGGATCGGCGTACGAGGTGCCATGAATGTGCGAGGCAAACGGCAGACTGAGGGCAGGCAGGCAAGCTACCTGATCCGCGTGCAGGCATCCCTGGCCTGCAGCCTGCTTTTTCTCGTGCTTGCCGTGGAGCTTTGGCC
>CAZXEU010000141.1:0-4440 GCA_964639665.1 uncultured Rhodothermaceae bacterium
GTCGGGGAGGGTCTGGTGGCCGGCGATGACGTAGGGCTTGAATTCCATGTTGCGTCCCCGGCGAATATCCTTCAAGCCGGTCAGTGTACCGTACTGCGAAACAGCGGCCAATGCACCAAATGCTCCCATTACGCTGCCAAACTCCAGCCCTATGCGCGGCCACATTACGCGTTCATTCTTGCGATTGATCATGCGGGAGAGCATGAGGCCGAAACTCACTTCGTCCCCTCTTGGAAAGCGCAGCTGCCTGAAAGGAATGGATACCTCCATGGACCAGCCTTCATCGTCGATTACCGTTTCGCTTCGAAATACCGCGTCCCATGAAAAGCTGTCCAGTGTTATTCCTTCGTCCGTAACGGTAGCGTCGTCCTGCGTTCCGAGAGCATTGATCTCGAACAGGTACGCGTTGCGCCGGTCGAGATACGTGTCGAGGCCTATGTAGGCGTGATCGTCGCGATCATTGCGCCCGCCGCGCTCCAGATTCTTGGCTCGAATCAGGTCCGGCTCTCCGTCGAAGAACTTGAATGCAAAATAGAGATGGTCCCGGTCGTAGGCGATGCGCACTTCGGACCGCTCCGTGGGAAGCGCGCCGTCATCGGGCCATATCTGAATGAAATCCGTAATCGGTTCGATGCCCTGCCATATGCTGTCGTCCAGGTTGCCGTCTATTCTGGGCGCCTCTTCAACAAATATGGCTGTAACCTCGGGTCGGGACGATTGGCCATGCGCTGCCGTTGCGCCAAGGCACAGGACTATTGCGACAAGAAGTGAGCGCATGGGCTCTGCCCTCCAGGTCTTGATGGAATTCGGCCTCAGATCCGGAGCACGTCGGCGTGTCCGTCCTCTGTCCGGCGCTTCAATGTAGCGCAGAATGGGGACATTGGCTGCCCCTGCGACGGCCATGCTGCCTGGTTCCTCGAGCGTACTCAAGGCGCCGATCGTCGCATTCTTGCCACGGGCACGTAGGCGACCAGAAAAAGCACAAGGGCTGCCACTTCGCACACCAGGATGTACCAGGGCCAGGGCCCAAATACGTCCAGCAGCGTCGGCGTGGGCGGCTTGTGCATCATGTACATGTAGTTTGTTCCAAAGGCGAGGTTGAACAAAACCGTGGCGAAGGCATAAAGATTGAGCCAGCCGAGGGTCTTGAGCATGCCCATTGCGCTCGGAATCAGTCGCAGAGTCGCAGTGACCAGGATCACATACACAACCAGTCCACTGTGAACGATCCAGTAGGCGAAGTAGCCGAAATGCGGAAAGCCCTCTTCCAAATCCGGCGTAAGGACCGCCTGCAGCGTTCCGGCGAGCACCAGGTAGTACAATACCTCGTGGACTTTCTGCCTCGGATTCCACATTAGCGCCGGCACCAGAAGCCCGGCGAGATTGCAGAAGTTGAGTGGCAGGTCCGACCGCCAGTCAAACTGTCCGGCTGCCATTTGGTAGAGTCGCCAGGATAACTGGCTAGCGCAAATCACGAGTGCCAATACCCGCGTGAGCCGGATCCGGGCGGGCACGGGCAGCCGCCGGGCCCAAATCGGCAAGAAGATGGCCGCAATTATGGTCGAGGCGATCGCGGCGGCGTGCTGTATTCCGAATGGTGTAAACAGCGGGCTGCAATTCAGGTGGACGCGATCCAATATAGCCACTGCGGGCGCGGCACATATGCCCGTTCCTTCCCGTCAAGGCGCCAGGGGCGCCGGCGGCAGCGTGCGGCGCAAGCGTTGACGGCGAACAAAGTAAAGTCCGCCCAGAATGAGGCCTCCGCCGGCGAGTTGCACGACGGAGACAGGCTCGTGGAGCAGGACAGCTCCCAGAATCAGGGCGATAACGGGCACGAGGTTGGCATAAACACTCGTATGCGCGGCTCCGACTACCCTCACGGAATTGTTCCAGATGGCAATTGTTATCCCGGTGGACAGGCAGCCCGAGTACGCGATGGCAGCCCAGTGCCATCCGGTAATCGCATCCCAGTCGACGGAGTCGATTCTCGCCAATCCGACGGCTGTGAGCAATGGCAGCGCCAGGAGCAGGGCCATTAGGGCCATGCCGGAAGGATTGACCGATCTGGAGAGCGGCTTGCACAGCGTTGTGTATGTACCAAAGCAAATCGAGGCCAGGACAAGGATCAGGTTGCCTCTCTGCATATCAGCGCTAAAACCCACAATTTCGCTCCCGCCCCCAATGATGATGGCCGCTCCGGCGATGGTGGCGCCGATGCCCAGCCACTCTGTCGGCCGGATTATCTCGATGCGAAGCGTGCTTGCAATAACGCCGGTCCAGATGGGAGCTGTGGCAATGATGAGAGCCGCGTTTCCGGCGGTAGTCTTCTCCAGGCCCTCGATGAAGCAGACCTGGTAGAGGAAAAAGCCGGTCATGCCGAGCACCAGGAGCTTCCAGAAGTGCGTGCGCAGAGGGGCAAAGAAGGGCCGACCCGCCTTGCGCTGGTGGGCCAGGTGTACGAGTCCGAGCGCCAAGGCGGCCATCCAGAGCCTGAAGAGGTTCAGGGCGTGAGGGTCCATGCTTCCCAGCACAGCCTTCAGGATGGGGAAGTTAAGGCCCCAGATCAGCACTACGATCAGAAGGGACAGGTCGTGCCTGTAGGACGGCATCTTTCTCGTATTCAGCAGGGCACGGAATATACGCAGGCGCACTTCATGAAAATTGTTAGCAATTCTCGTAAATTCGGGGCTGACACACTGAGGGAATTGGAATCGTCTGACAGCCATGTTGCCCAATAGCATTACAAAGTTGTATTACTCCATCGGAGAAGTAGCTTCGATGATGGGGGTGGAAACGCATGTTCTCCGATACTGGGAGGCGGAATTTGATGAGTTGAATCCACGCAAGAACCGGGTGGGCCGAAGGATTTATACAGCGGAGGATATTGCGGTCATCGAGTCTATAATGCATCTGCTGCGCGTCGAAAAGTATACCGTGGAAGGTGCGCGCCGCGTACTCCGCCGCGAGGATAGGCCTAGACTCCGGCCCAATGAAAAGCGACTGGCTCTGCTGAGGCTTCGCGGATTTCTGGAGAACATTGCGGACCAGTTACAGTAGACGCGGCAACGGGACGTAGCGCAGCCAGGTAGCGCACTTCAATGGGGTTGAAGGGGTCGCGAGTTCGAATCTCGCCGTCCCGACACGATGCCACCCGCGCCGGTGCCGCGCCAGCTCGGCAGTGAAGGTGGAGCCGGCTCGGCAAAAGCCTCGGGTGAAAGGAGGGTGTTCTTCGGTAGGCCGGTTCGCCCGACGTCGGGCCCCGGGCCTGGAAGGCACTGGTGCTTGGTTCGACTGGTCGGATCGCCGCTTTGGTAGCGCAGCAAAGGGTTGAGACCAGTGCCCGCCTGCGGAGGATTACGTCGAGTTCCGAATAACACTGCGAGCCTCAATCAGTCGGACCCGGGTACCAGCTCGAAGGCATCACGATTGGCCGGATTTCCCGGGGCTCCCGGATTCTGCAAAGCCGCGCAAGCTGCGACCCGGCGCGATGTAACACGTGCCGATGGCACATGCTCCATCATTTTGCGTGGGCACAGTCAAGGCATGCTCGCCCAACTGCTCTCGCTTCACCTGGTCTTGCCAGTGGCATGGGCGTACCGCCTGCCGATTGCAGGTATTCTGCTCCGGTCCTGGCCGACCGGGAGCGTGGCCGTCCTGCCGCAGAAAGGAGCTGCATCCCCGGGCCCATTGAGGGCTCTAAACTACCGGTCGGCTTGGGCGGTCGCCGTGCCGCGCAATGGCGTTGCGGCCCGCTTGAATGGCGCACAGTCTCGCCAGCGCGCGAGGAGTATAGGGCAGGAGCAATGGCACGGCAGTTTCCGGTTCATTCTGGCGCGCAGTCTATCGCGCCGCCAGCGTACGCGAAGGTTCCGGTTGCGCCGGGATTCGTACACATCCGGCCCACTGTCCAGGGATTTTTGTCAACACTTTTATATGGAACGGCCAGTGCTTAGGTTACAAGCTGGGTTTTTGTAGGCTAACGGCACATCCGGCAGAGATTTCCCGCCGAGCATTTGTTGATGTCTGATTCTTCCGATTCCCGCAACCGATTCGTTCGAGACTTGTCCGGGCTTCGCGAGCGACAAGGCATGTCCCTCGAGGAATTGTCTGTCCAAACAAAGGTTGCGCTCTCAACGCTGGAGGAATTCGAGCAGGCCAGACTGCTCGACAATCCCTTGTTCAACCGGGTCTATCTCAGGTCGCTGGCCAAGACCTACGCGCAGCATGTCGGAATTCCGGCGGAGGTCATGATTCAGGCTCTTGAGGAGATGCTTGCTGACCAATATGAAGGCCGCCTATCGCCCGACTACGCGGAGAAGGACGAACATCCGGCCGAGGATGTGCAGCCAACGGAGGCGGAGGCCCTTCCGCAATCCCCCGAACCACATGAACTGGTGGAGGATGAACCCGCGGCATCGCCGGCAGGAGGTACCTTTACTG
>CAZXEU010000142.1:0-21975 GCA_964639665.1 uncultured Rhodothermaceae bacterium
ATGCAAGGTCTTGGCCGCTGCGCCCGGCTGCGGCCTTCCGGTTCTAAGGACCCGCCTGAACGGCCTCCTGAGCCGCACGTCCAGCTTCATACGCGGCGGCACTTTCTTCCAGGGCCCGCTCGTCGTTGTATTTGGAGGGGCACTTCATAAGGATATGCTCGGCAACGAATACCGTGCCTTCCACACTTCCCTCAACGACGATCTTTTCCGCGTCTTCAAAGCTTGCCGGCTTGGGATTGCTGTATTGCACCGGCCAGGTTTCGCCCTCGTCATCCCTCATGTGAAAGGTGAACAGGTTGGCTGCCGGGTCGTACCGCGTTTCTTTTTCCTGCACCCATTCCCCGACCACGTGAGCCCTGGCACCTGACGCAGCAGCCTCGCCAAAGTGCATGTAGCCGCCTACCTGGTCGCCAAAATTCAGCAACAGCAGCCCAAAAAAGCCGCAGAGTACGACAAGTCCGACGATAGTCTTGGGCTTCATGGTTCTATGAGTTCGGGATGTTCTTTAGGTCTCGGAGCCTTTGCTCAAGCCGGCTTATGCGCCGGTCTGTCCGAAAAACAAAGGCCGCCAGCCCGAGCCAAATAATCAGCACCACGGCCAGCACGACAAAAAGCTTGTCGTTGGATAACATGGCAGTCTCCAGCGTGTCCGCCAGCTGGGCGGGATGGGCGACAACCAGGTGCATAAATGGCTCCGACTACAGGTTCGGCTCGTGCAGCTTCTCCAGGCGCCGCTCGACCAGTCCCAGGCGCACGCGCTGCGAATAGAGCAGCCAGCCGACAAGAAAGAAGCCGACTACGGCCGGATAGAAAACCAGGCGCATTACGGGGTGCGTGATTTCGCTGAAGGCGGGATTTCCTTCGGCTCCGGGATGCAGGCTTTCCATCTGCCGGGGAAGCACATAAAGGAGAAACGGTACCGTCACGGCCGCAAACAAATTGTATACCGCTGAAATTCGCGCGCGTTTCTCCGGGTCCTCCAGTGCACTTCTGAGTGCGAAGTAGGCCCCGTAGATGAGCACCTGCACGGCGGCCAGCGTCTGCTTCGGATCAAAATTCCACCAGATGTTGGTGCCTTCGTACCAGGTATAGTGGGCCCATACGCTTCCGGTTGCCAGGCCGAGCATGCCCAGAACCACCGCCATCAGGGCTGCCTCGCGGGCCCGCAAGTCCCGTTCTTCGCTCCCGGACTGCAGGCGGCGCAGCGACTGATAGGCGGACACGGCAGCCAGTCCCATCATGGCGAACCACATCGGCACATGGAAATACAGGTTCCGGGCCGTATGCTCCAGGATGGGGATGCGCGGAATCTCCAGCCACAGGCCCGCGAATGAAAACGCGCCCAGAAGCACGGCCGTCATCCAGACGCAGATGAAAAGGCGCAGCGCGCGGTAGGCGCCTCCACTGTAGAAGGGTGCTGGGGCCATGGCGTGCTGCGGTACCTACAAGGGTGGGTTTGGTTGCCTCAGTCGCGCCAGACATGATCGAACAGGAGCGCGGATGCCGCAATCGTGGTGCCCGAGAAGGCAACCAGCGTAACAAGCGATCCTGCTGCGCCCTGCCAGCTGCCTTCCAGTCCCTCGTGCGTGGCATCTATGGCGGAGAGCAGCACCGGCAACAGGAGCGGAAACATCAGCATGGGCAGTAGCGGTCCGCGTCTGGCAGACCGTGCCACTATGGCAGCCAGAAGAGTGGTGACTGCGGCAAGCCCGAGACTGCCAAGGAGCATGGACGCCAGCATGAGCCCAGGCGCTGCGACGCTCACGCGCAGCAGCACGACAAAGGCCGCGAGCAGCACCAGGTTTACCGCTACAAGCAGCAACAGGCTGTAGCAAAGCTTGCCGCTGTATACCATGCCGGGCCGGACGTTGAGCCGCAGAAGCAGAGCCGTTCCCTGTTCCTCCTCTGCCACGAACGCGCGCCCAAGTCCGAGCGCTGCCGCGAACAGGATGACTATCCACAAGAGGCCGGCCTGCAAGCGGGCGGTAAGGTTTTCCTGCCCGGCGGCCAGGACCACGACCAGTAGCGCAGACAGCACGAAGATGAGCAGCACATTCACCGCGTGCCGGCTTCGCAGCTCCAGGCGCAGGTCCTTGGCCAGGACGGCCCACATGCCTGCAAGCCAATGCACTATGCTGGCCTCCCGCTGGCCTCCCGGGCGCGCTCCTCTGCCGTGATAAGCCCCGGAGGGCGGGGCAGAAACACCGGCGTCGCGTCGGTTGGCGGAGCGAAGTCGCCGACAAAGTCGATCTCGGTCTCCAGACTGTAGCCGGTGCGTTTCCGGACCGTTTGCTCGATGTGCGCCAGCAGGGCCAGGAGGTCGGCGGCGCAGCCCGACCCCAGATTGATCAGAATGTTGGCGTGACGGTGCGTAACGGTGACTCCGCCAATGGTAGCGCCCTTGAGCCCGCATTCATCGATCAGGCGCCCGGCACCGATTCCGTCAATCTTCTTGTAGATCGAGCCCACACTAGGTTCGGTGTCCAGCGGAGGATGGCGAAGCGCCCGCCACTCGAGGTTGGCTGCCATGATGGCACGCATGCGCCTTGTCTCTCCGGGTTGCAACTGGAACGTGGCTGTAAGTACGGTGTCATCGCGCACGTGGAGCGTGCTGTAATCGTAGCCAAAGTCAAAGTAATCGACTCCCACGCGCCGCCGCTCACCTTCCTCCGTCAAGAGTTCGGCGTCACGCACTACTTCCTCAATGAACATGGTTCGCGTCCTGTCCGGCGCCAGAAAATGCAGATTCTGCCACAGTGCCCCACCGACAGTGGACGGAATGCCTACGTAGTGTTCCAGGCCCGAAAGCCCTGCGGACACGGCGCCGCCGATGACGTCCGGATACATTATGGCACCGCTCTCGGTCCATACCCTGCCTGACTCCCTGTTGATTCGCGTAGCGCGGGCACAGTTTCGGATCACGATGCCCCGGAATCCCAGGTCGCCGACAACGACATTCGCGCCCACTCCCAAAAGGAAATGGGGCATCTCAAGCCTGCGGGCCAGCTTCAGGGCTGTTTCCAGGTCACCGGCGCTGCGGGCCTCGTAGAAGAGGTCCGCAGGCCCCCCCATCCTGATGGTCGTGTACGGAGCAAGCGGGACGTTGCGCTTGAGACGGTCCGGTCCAAGGGCGTGCTCAAGGGTTCGGACGGCTGCAGCGCCTGGAATTCCGCTTTGCATTGGTGAATGCGAACCAAATGGGCCGGCGATGCTTACAACGGTCGCTGTAATACCCCAATAAGTGCATTAGGATCACGATGGCCACCCAATACCCCAATCTCACGCGCTCTGCGATCAGGCTCGCGATAGGTGCCGGCGCATTTTTCCTGGTTGCGGCCCTGGCGGCAGGCTGTATGACTACAACCATCATTTCAGGTCAGGCGGGTGTACGCTACAGTCCGTTCGGCGGAACGGACCTTGAAAGGACCTACGGCGAAGGGCTCAATGTACACGCGCCGTGGGTTGACGTCATCCGGTATGACGTTCGCGTCCAGGAGCGCCTGGAGAACATGGAAGCCCTGTCTGTCAACGGACTCTCGATTGGCACGGATGTCTCGGTCCGGTGGCGCCCGGATGAGCCCCGGCTACCCCAACTCCACACCACTTACGGCACCGACTATTACCGCAAGCTCATACAGCCCGAATTGCGCAGTGTCGTGCGGGAAGTGATCGGGCAGTTTACGCCCGAGCAACTCTACAGCAGCCAGCGCACGGTTCTGCAGGATGACATATTTGCCGAAGTCCAGGAGCGCGTCGATGATCATTTCGTGCGCGTTGAGGCCGTGCTTATCCGTGACGTGCGGCTGCCGGATCAAATCAAGGTGGCCATAGAAGACAAGCTCAAGGAGGAACAGGAGGCGGAGCGCTACCAGTTTACCATCGAAAAGGAGCGCCTTGAAGCCGATCGCAAGCGAATCGAAGCCGAGGGAGAGGCCGACTATCAGCGCATCATCACGGCCAGCCTGACATCGCAGTTCCTGCGCTTCAAGGGCATAGAGGCAACGCAGCAACTGGCCAATTCTCCCAACAGCAAGACCGTTATTGTTGGAAGCGGCGACGATGGCCTGCCTCTCATACTGGGAGGCCAGTAGTCGGAGGCGCAGACGTCATTTTCGCTGTAGTGAGGCGCCCGAGCGGTAAGCCGGCGCTGCCTTCCGAGCGGAGCGAGGGTCGACAGTGAGCGCAGGCTCACCTTGTGGGGCTATGGCAGGCTGCCGCCCGCCGGGGAAGTTTCCATCAATTGCCCATCCCGCGAAAGCTGAGAATTGCAGGTCCATGGACAGCAGCGACCAGGACTTCTTTGGGCGTGTCTGGCAGGTCGTGGCCCGCATTCCGCACGGGCGCGTAACGACCTACGGAGACATTGCGGCGCACCTGGGAGCAAGAAGCGCCGCCCGGACAGTGGGATGGGCCTTGCAGGCAGCCAAGGGCCGGGACCTGCCCTGCCACCGCGTCGTGAACCGCTACGGCGGGCTATCCGGGGCGCGCCACTTTGGCGGACCCCATGTCATGGAAGAGCGCCTGCGAAGTGAAGGCGTAACGTTTGATGACCAGGGGTGCGTTGTCATGGCGAGGCACCGGTGGTTGCCGGATGGCCATTAGATTCACACGAGCGAACCGCTGCCGCCCCTTTCCGCTAGCTCCTGAAGCGCCTGCCAGAACCGGGGGAAAGAGACCCCCGCTGCCTGGGCCCCATGCACGGTCGTGGTGCCGGAGCTGACCAGGGCTGCCACTCCCATAGCCATGGCAATGCGATGGTCGTCGAAGCTCTGAAGGGCGGTGCCCATCAGCGGCTTGCCGCCAATAACGGCGAAGCCATCGGGAAACTCTTCGACGTCGGCTCCCAGCGCACGCAAATTGGTTACCGTGGCGGCAATCCGGTCGCACTCCTTGACGCGCAATTCGGCAGCGCCTCGAACTACCGTACGCCCTTCCGCGCAAAGAGCAGCCACGGCCAGCACCGGGATTTCGTCGATAAGGTTGGATATGATCGCGCCGCCGATCGTGATGCCGCGCAGTCGTGAGGGCCGCACCACGAGGTCGCCGGCGGGCTCGGCGCCGGCAGTATGCAGATTGCTCGTCTCTATGTCCGCGCCCATGTCTCGAAGAACGCCGAGGAATGCGTTGCGTGTCGGATTGAGCCCCACGCCCGGAAGCCGGATAGCGCCATCCGGTACGATGGACCCCGCCACCAGGAAAAAGGCAGCCGCAGAAAAGTCGCCGGGAATTGCGGCCTCAAAGGCCGGTAGCTCGTGCCCTTCCGTAACGGAAATCAGCCTGCAGCCGGATTCTTCCTTGACGGCAAGGCCCATGAGGCGCTCGGTGTGGTCTCTGCTGCGGGCGGTTTCTACGACCGTCGTCGTACCGCGTGCATAGAGTCCGGCGAAAAGGACACAGGACTTGACCTGCGCTGACGGCACGGGCAGGTCATAGATCATGCCATTCAGGCCGGCGGAAGGACGAATGCGTACGGGGGCACGCCCTTCCCGCAGGTCTACACGGGCGCCCATCCGTCGAAGCGGCTCGGCGATCCGGCGCATGGGGCGCCCTCGCAGCGACCTGTCGCCGGTAAGCGTCGAGGCAAACGTCTGGCCTGCCAGAATGCCGGAAAGCAGCCTCATCGTGGTGCCGCTGTTGCCACAATCCAGCGGCGCGTCGGCACACCGCAGCCCGCGCAGTCCGCGCCCATGGATCGTGAAACTGCCATCGGCGCCGGCCTCCATGCCAACGCCGAGTTGCCGAAGGCAGGAAAGCGTGGACTGGGGATCGGCAGAGCGTGGGTAATTGTGGATCGAGGAATTGCCGTCGGCGATGGCCGCCAGGAGTGCAAGTCGATGCGCTATCGACTTGTCCGCCGGCAACTGAACCACACCGCGCAAACTGTCGGCCCTGCCAATGGAATGCGTCATCTTGGATAAAGGTGTGAGGCCGTGCTACGGGCAAATGTAACCGTCGTTTCCCGGCTCCGGAGTCCTGCAGAGGCATTTGGCAGCGCCAGCTAATCCTGTGCTCGGCCCGGTCTTGAACCAATGGCGCCATGCCTGATCGAATGCTCTTTTGTAAGCACTTGAATGGCCGCGTCGCCTGCTGCTATCCTCGCATTTGTACAGCTCGACCGGTTGTTCTGACGCGTGTCGGCCAAAGGAGTGGGTCTGGGAGGGGCACGGTGCGGTCTGCACGTGCGCTCGCGTGCGCAACCGGTGGTTGCACCTCTGACCGGGCCGCGGCTCGTCGGCCCGGACTGGAACACGGTTTGGCCTTTCGGGTTGTCATCCGGCAACTCGCTACTCTGCCCCGGAGGTATTGCCATGGGTATCGGCTCGCTAGGACCGCTTGAGCTCATTATCATATTCCTCGTCATTTTGCTGATTTTCGGAGCAAAGAGAATTCCGGAGATCGCGCGCGGACTCGGCAAGGGGATCCGGGAATTCAAGAGCGCCACCACCGAAATCAGCAAGGAACTCACGGTGGATGAACGCCGGCAGCGCATCCATTCGCCGCCCCAGCAGAGCGTGTCGTCAACACCTCCGGTTGCGCAGCAGAGTTCCTCTCCGTCGCCGGCCGCCAAGACGGATCAGGCTCCGTAGGCGATTTTCGTAGCCAGCGCAGATTGACGCCAGCCGAGTGACGGACCGGTTTCCTACCGCGCGCGCATGGCGCCCGTAACGTTTGCCGGTACGCGCCGTTTGCTGACGCGTGGCGAGACCACGTGCGTGCAAGTGGTATCTTCGTTTCTGGACGTTGTAACCGGAAGAAACGACCGTCTAAACGCCTTCACTTACGTCGATGCCGCAGGTGCCTTGCGGCGTGCGGAAGAGCTTGACAGGGCGCGCGTCGCGGGAAAGGTCCTGCCGCCGCTGGCCGGACTGGTGCTTGCAGTCAAGGACGTCATTTGTATACGTGGCTGGAAGGTGACGTGCGCATCGCGCATGCTGTCGGAATTCACCTCCGTCATCGAAGCCACGGCGGTTCGGCGCTTGGTGGAAGCGGGTGCCATAATTCTTGGCAAGACCAACTGCGACGAATTTGCCATGGGATCGTCCAGCGAGAACTCGCACTTTGGCCCCGTGCAGCATCCGCGGTGCGAAGGCTTTGTTCCGGGGGGATCTTCTGGCGGCTCGGCTGCGGCGGTCGCGGCAGGCATGTGCCATGCGGCTCTGGGGACGGACACGGGTGGCTCCATCAGGCAGCCGGCGGCGTTTTGCGGCGTGGTGGGACTGAAGCCCACGTACGGCCGGGTCAGTCGGTACGGCCTCGTGGCCCATGCCTCGTCGCTGGATTGCATAGGCCCCATGTCGAACACGGTGGAGGATGCCGGCGCGGTGCTGGCTGCGATGGCCGGCGTGGATGCGAAGGATGCCACGAGCGCAGACGTTCCCGTGCGTGCCCGTTGCGGCAGTTCGATTGTGGGACTGACCGTTGGCCTTCCGGTCCAGTACTACGGAGAAGGCCTTGATGTCGCCGTGCGGGCCAGCATTGAAGGGGTTACGGAGCAGTTACGCGGCGCGGGTGCTTCCGTGCGAGAGGTCGATATGCCGCACACCGACTACGGCGTCGCCACCTACTACATCCTGGCGACCGCTGAGGCCTCCAGCAACCTCGGACGCTATGACGGCGTGCGCTTCGGTTACAGGACCGGCAGGGGCGGCAGCGTAGAGGACATGTACGTGGCTGCACGCTCGGAGGGATTCGGCGAAGAGGTGCGGCGGCGCATCATGCTGGGCACGTATGTGCTTTCTGCGGGCTACTATGACGCGTATTACGGAAAGGCGCAGCGTGTGCGCTCGCTTATTCGGCAGGATTTTGACCGGGCCTTTCGCGATGTGGATGTCTTGCTGACCCCGGCCGCGCCTGTGGCAGGATTCAAGTTGGGAAGCCTCGTCAGGGACCCGCTGCAGATGTACCTAGCGGACCTCTATACGGTAAACGCCAACCTGGCAGGGATCCCGGGTTTGGTTGTACCTGTGGGTAGTCACCCCGACGGTCTGCCGATCGGTATGCAACTCCTCGGTCGTCATTTCGAAGAGTCGCAGTTGCTCCGGGTTGGCAAGGTTGTCATGGAATTGGCTGGCCCCTGAATACCGGTTTCGTGTTTAGCGCGGCACCTTTATCTTTAGCCGTTCCGAAGGAAGACGACGCGCATGGCCATTCTTGTTGATGGAGATACCCGCCTGGTAGTACAGGGCTTCACTGGCCGGGAGGGCACGTTCCACTCGGAGCAGATGATCGCCTTTGGTACTAATCTGGTCGCGGGCGTAACGCCCGGCAAAGGTGGGTCGGTGCACCTTGGCAAGCCCGTGTTCAATGCCGTCGCGGAGGCTGTGGAGCAGGAGGGTGCCAATGCGTCCGTGATCTTTGTGCCGCCTCCCTTTGCGGCTGATGCCATTATGGAATCCGCGGCTGCTGGCATTCCGCTGGTGGTTTGCATAACAGAAGGCATTCCAGTGCAGGACATGATCCGCGCATTCCACTTTGTAAAGCAGCGTGGCGTCAGGCTCGTGGGACCCAACTGTCCCGGCATTCTTGCACCGGGCCTCGCAAAAATTGGGATCATGCCGGCCATGATTTTTGCTGCGGGGCCCGTTGGTGTTGTATCGCGTTCCGGGACGCTAACATACGAAGCGGTCGATCAGCTGACGCGCGAGGGATTCGGCCAGAGCACGGCCATCGGCATCGGCGGCGACCCGATAATCGGAACGCGATTCGTGGATGCGCTGGCGCTGTTTGAAGAGGATACGGCGACGGAAGCGGTAGTCTTGATTGGCGAGATCGGCGGCACTGACGAGGAACAGGCCGCCCTGTACATCCAGGAAAACATGACAAAGCCGGTTGTGGGCTTCATCGCAGGCGCTACGGCGCCGCCTGGCCGCCGGATGGGTCATGCGGGCGCCATCATCGCCGGCGGCAAGGGAACGGCTATGGACAAGTTTGCTGCTCTTAAGGCCGCAGGCGTCCATGTTGTCAGGAATCCGGCCCTGATCGGCCGCGCGCTACGCGACGTGCGGCTGTAGGACGATTCACAAGTGCGTTTAAGGGTGGGTGCGACCGCTAGCACCGGTCCAGACTATGGCCATAACCAGCATCTGTTTCGAGCGCGGGGTGTCGGACTGGGGCCAGTTGCCGGCTCCCGGATTTCCTGAAGTGGCCTTTGTCGGCCGGTCGAACGTGGGGAAGAGCTCACTGATAAACATGCTTGCCGGGCGCAAGCGCCTTGCGAGGACGAGTCGGACCCCTGGCAAGACCCGCGAGCTGAACTTCTACCTTGTAAATGGCAAGGTCTATTTCGTGGACTTGCCTGGCTACGGCTATGCCAGTGTGGCGCGCAAACAGCGGCTCGGATGGAATCGGTTGATGGTTCGCTACCTGGAGCAGCGTGCCGTGCTGCGTGCTTTGCTGCTGCTCATGGATGGGCGCCATGCCCCGATGGAGCGCGATTTGCAAACAGCTGCAATGCTTTGCTCATTGGACACGCCCTGGCTCGCCGTCCTTACCAAGTCAGACAAGCTATCGTCCAATCAGCAGCGGCACCGCCTGGACACAACCGGACGAGTCTTGTCCGAGCACGGCGTCGTCGTACCTACGATCTTATCCTCCGCCAAGACCGGCCAGGGCCGGATGGAACTTCTCTCCTGGTTACGCGACCTGGCGGCGCTGTGAGCCGCGCCAACGATGGCGTTCAAACCTACGCTATTACGGCGTACGAATACCTTGACAATAGTAGAGGGGCAACTTACATTAAGTAGTCACCCGTATAACCACACCGACTACGCGTATACGTCAGCAGCTACGGCCAATCAATTCTCGGGCAGCTCTGTTTTCCTACGGGAAAACTTGCGAAGGGTTACGCGCCGAGAGCCGCGAATGTACCGTTGCTTGATTCCCCGTGTCTGCCGTTGGAGGCGCGGGCGTCAGCGTGCGCTTACCTCTTGACCATTCACACACCATAATATCTTCGGAGGTTGATTATGCTACGCAAATGGGGTGCTCTCGTGCTCGCTCTGCTAGCTCTGCCGATAGTGGGCTATTCCCAGAACACCGGCAAGATTGCAGGCCGCGTTATAGACAGCTCCACCGGTGAGCCTCTGCCCACTGCCGCCGTAATCGTTGTTGGGACCCTGCTGGGTGCCGCAGCTGACGCGGACGGGGAATACTTTATCATCGGTGTGCCCGTAGGCACGTACGATGTCCAGGCCCAATTCGTCGGGTTTTCGACCGATGTGGTAACGGGGGTGGAAGTGAGCACCGGGTACACTCGGGAGCTCAATTTCGAGCTGACGCCAGGCGTTGAACTCGACGAGATCGTGGTCGAATACGAGCGGCCGCTGATCCAGAAAGATGCCATCGGCGTACCCAAGATTGTCAACTCAGAGGAAATCACGCAGCTGCCCGTGCGAGGTGCGGCGGAAGTGGCGAAGATCCAGGCTGGCGTGGTGAGCAAGGAAGGCAGCGGCACGCTTAACATTCGTGGCGGCCGCGGCTCTGAAGTGACGTACTACGTGGACGGCATAAAGAACCAGAGTTCCGTCCCACAGTCTGCCATTCAGGAGCAGGAGATGATTATCGGCAGCATTAACGCCCGATACGGCGATGCCATGTCCGGCATCATCAATATCACCACGAAATCCGGCGGAAGGGAATTCTTTGGTTCTGCGGAGGCTGTAACGAGCCGGGGCTTCGATGATTTTGGCTACAGCCTTGCTTCGGCCACACTGGGCGGACCGGTCATTCCAGACAAGCTTAGTTTCTTTGTTGCCGGCGAGTACAGGGATCAATTGGACGATGAGCCGCGGTCTGTCGAGACGGCGTGGCTTTCTGATGCGCAGCTAGATGACCTGCGCGCTGCGCCGTCCGGACTCCTTTTGACGGGGCCTGATGGTACGACCAGCATCGTGCCCTTTCCCGGATCCGTTCCGAGCGGGGCGACGGCGGCTGTAAATGACAACGGCTCGCTTGATCTGAGTGCAGGCGGTGTAACGCTTAGCGACGGGACGGTGCTGCCGGTGCCGGAAGGCTATACGGTAACGCTCAATCCCATTTCGCGCGCTGAGCACTTGACGACAAGTGATTTTGAATACCGGCTCCAAAAGCGTGGAAGAGGTTCCAATCGTCTGTGGCTGAATGGAAACGTGACGTGGAACGTTTTCGAGAGCGGCCGCCTTCGCCTTGGAGGCCAGTACAATACGTCGAGTGCGGAGAATGTTGGTGGAAACTACGAGATCCTGGCGCCTGAGGACAATCTGCAGCGGGACGACAATCAGTTGCGCGCTTTCGCCACTTGGACGCAGTACCTCTCCCAGTCGACCTTCTACCAGCTCCAGGCGGACTTTACGAATTGGACCTACGAGCAATATGATGCAAGGTTCGGACCGGGTTTCGGGCCGCTACTGAGCTATGGAGACATAGCCAATCCCGTTCATTCCGCAATTCTCGGGTACAAGAACCTGACCTATACGACAGAAGAGCGCATTGATGACCATGGCACACCGGATGATCCCTCGGACGATACGACGTTTGATGTAAGGGTGCCAACCTATGTGCACCGTTACCAGGACGGCCTTGCCATTACGTCGGAGACCACGGCGGGCCTTGTCAGCATCGTCGGTGGTTCCGGTTCAAACTATCGGCAGTTTAGCCGCCGGCAATTCCGGCTGAGTGCGTCGGCAACCACGCAGCTTGGCCTGAACCAGATAGAGTTTGGCGGGGAGTTCGAGCAGCGCACGCAAAGATACTGGTACATCAATGCCGCGCGCCTTGCGAGGTTTGTCGCCGACGGCAACCCGGAGCAGATTGCGGCCGACGATCCCGACCTGGATCCGAACGGGTATAGCCGGTACGAGGATATTCCGACCCAGCTCCTTGAGGACTACGTATCGTACTACGGCTGGGACATTCGTGGCAACAACCACGTGGACTCGGAAAACCTCGCCAACTTCGCCGATACGGACAAGAACAAGCCCGACAGTTATTACAACATCGCGCCGTACCAGCCCATCTACTACGGGGGCTATGTGCAGGACAAGATCGAGTTTCGAGACATTGTTCTGAACATCGGGATGCGTGTAGACATCTTCGATAACAACCAGCGCGTGTTCAAGGACAAGTTTGCCCGCCGGCCCATTGTGCGTGCAGGTGAAACGGGGCAGCCGCTTCCGACCGGAATCGCAAGCGACTACGCGGTTTACTTCAGTGGAGACGATGTTGTTGGTTACCGTGACTTGGACGGGCTATTCTACGACGCCCAGGGAGAGCCGACTCCGGCGGGCTCTGTGCTGCTCAATGGACTGGTTCGGCGAGCGGGCGACAGGATAACCGAGGACATGTTTGAGGATTACGAGCCCCAGGTCACATTCATGCCCCGAATTGGCGTCAGCTTCCCCATTACGGACCAGGCCCTTTTCTTTGCGAGCTACGGCAAGGTGGCACAGCGCCCGTCCAACAACAACTTCGCGTCGCTCAGAACATTGAGAGGGACTGGTGGACGTCAAAACAATAACCTTCTGCCAGAGACGACTACGAAGTACGAACTCGGGTTCCGGCAGCGGCTGGGCCCCCGGTCAGCGCTGACGATATCCGGCTTCTTTCATCAGATCAACAACCTTATCCAAATCCGGAATTTGCGAGATGCCAGCCCGAGCGGATACTCTCGCTACGAGAATGTGGACTTTGGAACCGTCAAGGGCCTGGAATTCGGGTACGATCTGCGCAGGACCGCCGGGGTTGCCATAACGTCCAACTACACGCTCTCGTTTGCGAGTGGCACGGGATCGTCATCCACCACTGCCGGACGCATTGTCTGGATAGACGAGACTCCGCCTAACTTCATCAGCCCGCTGGATTTTGATCAACGGCACAAGCTGAACCTGTCGATTGACTATCGATTGGGCGAGGGCGAGGGACCGACCATGGTCGGGACCAAACTTCTGCAGAATTTCGGCTTCAACGTGTTGGGCACTGCGGGAAGCGGTTTTCCATACACCGGAATAATCTTCCCTGTTCCTGCGAACGCTGCGCGCGCGCCGGCTCCAAAGGGTGCGATCAACGAGGACAGGATGCCGTGGAGCGGCCGCATAGATGTCCGGGTGGATCGCAAGTTTACCGTGGGGAGTGGAGCTAATCTTAGCGCATTCGTCTGGATCCAGAACCTCCTCAACACGACGACTATCCAGGGTGTCCACCGTTTTTCGGGGCTACCGGACAACGACGGATTCCTGGCGACGCCTGGTGGCGTGCAGTTCCTTGAAAGTGCCGTGCCGGCCTCCGAAGTGTACTACCGGCACCGGAACCGGTCGCTCGGCAATGTCGGAATTCCGCGCTTGGTGCGCCTGGGAGTGCGGGTAGACTTTTGATGCTGCAATGCATGTAGCGTTGCCTCCCGCGTCAGTGATCGCTGGTGCGGGGGGCTCGCGGGAAACACAGACCATCCACATTTACGCCAAGTAGGGATGAACATGATTAAGAGGAAGACAACAGCGGTTATCATAGGCTTCGCCTTGGCCGTGGGCTTCACCACGGAAGGTTTTGGACAGACCGGTAACTGCACGCCAGCGCTGGGAGAGGCCTACCTGGATATCAACAATGTCCGGGCGCGCATTCTGAATAACGGAAACCTCTTTTGGCGAGGGGACCCGTTTGTGTACGAAGTGCCCAAGGGTGTTGGTGCCAATGCCATCTTCACGTCCGGAATCTGGATTGGCGGGTTTGTTGGCGGGCAGCTCCGCGCGGCGGCGGCTCGTTACGGCAGTTACCAATTCTGGGGAGGGCCGCTCGATGATAATGGTGCACCGCCTGCCGACTGTTCGGAGTATGACCGGCTCTACAAGGTGAGCCGGACAGACATCGAAGAGTATGAAGCGACCGGCGTGGCAGCACCTGATCTTCGCGACTGGCCCACTGGGCTGGGAGCGCCGACCCTGGCTCCGCCGGGCAATGGCGTCGATGACGACGAAGACGGCGTAGTGGACGAAGAAGGAGAAGAGCTGCTCTTCGACATAAATGTTCCGCTGGCACAGCGCATAGATCGCGTGGTGAACCTGGCAGGTGGAGAGCGTCCCTCAATCCTCGGAGATCAGTCCATCTGGTGGGTCATGAATGACCGGGGCAACGAGCACCTTGCGAATGGAGCCGATACGCCTCCTATCGGACTGGAAGTGCACGCATTGGCGTTTGCCTTCAATACGGCCGGGGATATTGGCAATTCGACGTTCTACAAGTACAACCTGTACATGAAGGGCAATTTACCGCTGACGGACACCTACATCGGGCTGTTCTCTGACCCGGACCTTGGGAATTACCAGGATGACTGGGTTGGTTCAGATACGGTGCGCGGAATGGGTTTTGTCTGGAATTCGGACAACGATGACGAGGGGGGAGACGGCTACGGGATTCCGCCAGCGGCTGGGTATGACTTCTTCCAGGGCCCGATTGTACCGTCGCCTGGTGACACAGCGTACGTAAGTGGCGAGGCGCGTCCGGACTTCAGGAACCTCAAAATGACGCACTTCATCTATTACAACAATGGTGGCGGCGTCACCGAGGACCCGACGGATGGGGAAGACTATTACTTCTACCTGTCGGGAAGATGGAAGGACGGTCAGCGAATCACATTCGGTGGCAACGGTCGTGACTTCTCCGATGAGCCGACCGATTTCATGTATCCAGGTGACCCGGGAGTTAACGATTCGGCCTGTCAGTACTGGTCGGAATGCAATTCAGATGACGCCGGAACAGACATTGAGGCGGCCGACCGCCGGTTTGCCATGTCAACGGGACCATTTACCATTAACCCCGGTGACTTTCAGCAGATCGTATTTGGCATCGTTTGGGCGCAGGGCGAGAATAATTTTGATTCCGTCCAGAAGCTGAAGGCAGCCGACAACCTGGCGCAGGATGCTTTTGACATAAACTTCCAGATTCCGGGTCCGCCGACGGCACCGTCGGTTGCAACAACGGTGCTAGACGGTGAAGTGATCCTTGAGTGGAGCAATTCGGCGAGATCGAACAACTACCTCGATTCGTATGTAGCGGAGAATCCCTTTGCTCCGCCGGAGGACAACCTGTACGTATTTGAAGGTTATACAGTATATCAGTATGAGAGCGCCAGTGACCAGGTAGGTCAGGTCGTGGGCAACTATGATGTGCCCAATGGCATCACGCGCGTTATAGACGGCGTCTTGGGTGAGCCTACGGAAGTAACTGCTATCGGAACGGACAGCGGGCTTCAGAGCTACCACACGGTGCGCGGTCTCGTGAACTACACGACGTACCACTTTGGGGTCCAGGCCTATGCCTATAACGAGTCCTCTGCGCCGAAGGTCTACCGCGGTCCAATAACGCGCGTTACGGTAACACCTACGCGGTCGCCCAGGGTGCTGACCGATGAAGCAGTAGCTGCTGCCGCGGACCCGGATATCGATTTCAATGCGGAGAAAGAGGGTATCGGTGACGGATCTGTCTGGGTCAAGGTCGTAAATCCCGCGGCAGTTCAGGTAGGTACGTACACGGTCGAGTTCTATGCCATGGAGAGCGGAGCTGCGTCCGCGAGTGTGGCCTCTCTGATAGAGGACGCGGACGAAGTGGATGCCCTGCCTCCCGACGAATATGCCGGAAAGGGAATCCAGGATCACCCCATCACATACGACATCAAGCGTGATGGCACTGTGATCTTTGACGGAAGCGCCTCCGGCGCGCCGGCTCCGCAGCGTCCTGGTGTCGTCGTGGTGGATGGCATGGAGTTCTCTATTGTTGGTCCTTCTCTCGGATTCAAGGACTTCCTGACTGTCGCGAACGAGGCAGGACCAATAGATCCGCCTACTTCTGCCAACGCAGGTTGGGCTGGATTCCCGTCTTCACTTGGCCTGGGCTCCCCTGAGCGGAACGTGCAGCAGTCCAGGAACAACTCGCGTTGGATGTTCAATGCCGGAGGCTCGCACGGCGGATACGGTCCGCATTCTGACGGAGGCTCCTTCCTGGGCCGCGCTATGAGAGGAAGCAACCTGTCCCGGCTTGGCATTTATGATTACGAAATGCGCTTCTTGCCGGAGTGCTTTGACGGCATTGACGGCAATCTGGCACTCACAGACTGCGTAGCCTATCGGCGGTTCTCGGACGGTGCCATAGTCGAAGTCCCGTTTCAAATATGGCGGACGGGTGTTGCGACACCGGATGACACGAGTGACGATGTCCTCATGGTTGCAGCCATTTGCGACACCAATACGTGTGGTGGAGGCCGTGAGCATGGCGTCTATGACATTGGAAGCGACCATCCGCTTTCCAGCGCTGACAACGATCCGTTTACGGACTGGATATACTGGCTGATTCCAAGCAACGACGCTCCGGGGCGCGCGGGACACGACGGGTTCTTTACTTCCGATGGGACGACCATTGCGGAGGTTATAGCCCGCAGCGTACTCGTCGTACACAACGGCGGGTCGGCCCCGCCGTACGATCCGGACATGGTGGAGCCCGGCACCGTCATTCGCCTGGTTACCCAGAAGCCGAACCAGCCGGGTGATGTGCATTCCTTCTCAACCGTAGGCTTCGGAGCAGAAGACCCGAGCGCCGCGGTGCTACAGGACCGTCTGGACGACATCGGCATCGTTCCCAATCCGTACCTCGGTTCTTCGGCGTATGAAGTCAGTCAGTTGACGGATGAAGTCCGGTTTACGAATCTGCCTGACGTGGCGACCATTCGCATCTTTACGCTTAACGGCACGCTAATCAGGACCATCGAAAAGCAGTCGGCCGGTGTTGCGACAATCTCCTGGGACCTGTCGACGGATTATGCGCTGCCCATTGCCAGCGGTGTCTACCTTGTCCACGTTGAGGTCCCCAATGTCGGGACGAAGGTTATCAAGCTCGGCGTGGTCAAGAAGCGCAGGCAGCTGAACGTTTACTAGGCTGTCATTGAACGCCAGCTAACGTGCGGATGGCCGCATATACACGCACATGATATCTCCAAAGCAAGGGAGGACAACAGATATGAAAACTTGGAAACGTCTCGCTATGGCACCGGCCCTATTTCTGTTGATATTGGGCTCGCTGGGTACGGCGAACTGCATATACGCGCAAGGCGGTGGTGACGCTGGCGAAGGCACGACACAGGGCAACCAGAACCGAAGTGGAACGGCGGGTGCGGCCGAGCTTCTGGTGCCTTTGACGGCTCGCTATACTGCCCTTGGTAACGCGACTACGAGCGGCTTGCCAGACATGAACGGCCTTGAGGCGCTATTTGCCAATCCGGCCGCTCTTACCAGCAACAATGGCACATCCGCTATCTTCAGCAGGGTTGATTACGTGGCGGATATCGGAGTCAACTACTTTGGCATCGGCCAGCAGTTGGGAGACAACAACCTGGCTTTTACTGTTTCCTCGTGGGACTTTGGCGACATTGCGCTGCAGACGGAGGATAAACCGGAGGTCTCGGACGTTACGTACCGGATCAATTTCCTGACAGCCGGTTTTTCCTACGCTAGAACGCTTACGGACAGAATTGCCGCGGGCGCGACGCTCAAGCTCGTAAATGAGTCGATTTCTGACGTGACGGCGAATGGCGTAGTGGTAGATGCCGGCATGACGTATGTCGTTGGCGAAACTGGCCTGCGGCTCGGCGTGGCTCTGAAGAATATCGGTAGCCGGTTGCAGTACGAAGGCACGGGCCTTGCGCGGCGCGTCCAGCTGCGCGAGCAGCCCTCCAATGCCACGAACAATGCGGTCAATATCGAAGCGGAAGGAGTGGAATATCCTACGCTGCTCAATTTCGGAATGGCGTACACGTATAACGTGGCGGCGGGTGCCGTCGTAACGGTGCTTGGCAATTTCCGCTCCAACAGCTTCGACCAGGACCAGTACAGCGGTGGTCTCGAAATTGGACTGCGCGATATCGTGTATCTCCGTGGCGGTATCGAAATGGTTCAGGAGAACGACCTGAATTTCTTCCAGGGGTATTCGTTCGGCGGTGGCCTGAATCTCATGTTTTCCGGGCGGAGAGTGAGTGTAGACTACGCCATGTTGCCAACGGACTACTTCTCTGATGTACAGTTCATAACACTTGCTGTTACGTTGTAGAACAGTAACGGCATGTGGTGAGCCTGCCAGAAAGCTTGGCTGGCGAAATAGTTGACCAGCAGAAGGGCCCCAGCGGAAGCGGGGGCCCTTCGTGTTTTTTCGAGTATTGGGCGAGCATCTCATCCCAGGAAGCAAAGTGCGCGGGAAATTGCGCGCTCCGGACATAATCGCCTTATGGAATCGTCGGGGCACGGTGCTTTGGGGGGCACGGGCATTACATCGACGAAGGGTGGCAGCCGGGGAGAAGGCATCGCCTGCGGGCAGCAGCAAGCAGTGAACCTTTGGAAGCGGTGACGATTAGAGAAAATGCGGCGTGCAATCACCCGCGCTTCAGCGGCGGAATTCAACTGAGTCAGGCATGAAGAAAATCGTCTCATACGCTCTCCTGGTGATCTGTACGCTCGGCGCCATGGCTCCGGCTGGCTGTGGTAGCAATCCGAATGTAGAAGGGGCGAAGCTGGACCTTAGAAACAAGGATTACAACCGTGCCCTGGAGAATATTGCCATCGCATTGAGCGAGGAGCCCGAGAACGCCGAGGCACTTTCCGTAAAGGGCCAGATTCTGCAGGGCATGGCGGCGGATACCGAAGACGTACGTGAGCGGGCAGTTCTTTTCAGTGAAATGGCACTAGCTTTCGTGAACAGTACAGGCGTGGACTCGACGTACAAGGGGGATCACGATCGCCGAATGCGGATGGCATATATAGAAGAGTTCAATGCGGGGATCGAGGTGTACGATCGCGCGCAGTACCTGGAGTCCGGTGACCAGGCGGAGGAATTTGAAATGGCGGCGGCTCATTTTCGCAATGCCACCATGATATATCCGGACTCTACGGATGCCTATTTCAACGAAGCGTCCGCCTTTTTCAACGCAGCAAGACTCGACGATGCAATCGAGACTTTTCGGCTCGCTCTTGATAGGGGAAATACGGACAGGCAGATGTTCGTTTACCTTGCTAGCACACTGGAGCGGGCAGCGGCAGCGACGGACGACGAAGCCGTAAGACAGCTGCGGTACCGTGAAATGGTTGATGTCCTGGAGCGGGCGCTGGCAGCGTATCCGAGCGACGAAGAGCTGCGAACCATGATGATGAATGCATTCGTCTTGGCAGAAGAGGAAGAGCGCGCCAAGACCTACTACGAAGAAGAGTTTGAGCGTCAGCGGACCAACAAGACGTTCCTGTACAACTACGGGACTCTGCTGCTGCGACAGGAAGACTATGATGCGGCGATTGCGATTCTGGCGTCTGCCGTTGAATTGGATCCTGACTACACAAATGCGCAGTATAATCTGGGCGCCGCCTATATCAACAAGGCGGTAGTAGTCAGCGGTGAGTACCGCGCGCGAGATGAAGAGCTGTTTGAAGCGCGGTCTCGACTTTCGGTGGAGGAGACTGCAAGGCGGGAGAGTGCGCTGAAGGAGTTGGATGAAGGGCGCACAGCCTTGTTCAGTCAGGCAATCAAGCATTTGCAGGTTGCCAAAGCGCTAACCGAGTCGGAATTGGGCCAAACCCGGGACATCTGCCGTGCCCTTTACCAGGCATTTGGCCAAACCGATCAGCGGCAGCGGGCGGAGGAAGTGGTTGCGTGCGCTGATCTAGGCAGCATGTGATTGCAGCAATAGACAGTCGCCAGGTGGAGCCGGGTCGCCAAGGTGTAATCCGGGCACTTAGCCAGCCGGGTTGGTACAGGCGTCCCTAATCGTTGTCGGTCTGAGGTACTGTGAAGGCGCAATTGATCCAGGAAGTGGGCTTCGCGACGAGGGCCGTCCATGCAGGACAGGAGCCGGATCCTGCAACAGGCTCGGTCGTGCCTCCCGTGTATCTGACGTCCACGTATGTTCAGCATGCGCCAGGCAGGCACAAGGGATATGAGTACGGAAGGGTGGCCAATCCCACACGCTCGGCTTTGGAAACAAGTGTGGCTGCTCTGGAAGGCGCTGCCTACTGCAGCGCGTTCGGCTCGGGCATGGCGGCCGCGGATGCGATCCTGAAGACCCTGCGGCCGGGTGACCACATGGTTGTTTCTGGAGATATCTACGGAGGCAATTACCGCCTATTCGATCAGGTGTACCGTCCCTTCGGCATTGAATCGGAATATGTGGACTTGACCGATCCGGTTGCCGCAGAGGAGGCCATTCGTCCCGGCAGCAAGCTGATGTGGGTTGAATCGCCGAGCAATCCGCTTATGCGGACTGTGGACATTGGCCGGATAAGCGAAATTGCCCATGCGCACGGAATGGATGTGGTAGTGGACAATACCTTTGCCACTCCATACCTTCAGCAGCCTCTGGAACTGGGAGCGGATCTTGTTCTCCATTCGACGACCAAGTATCTCGGGGGACACTCGGATGTTATCGGGGGAGCAGTTTGCACAAACCGGGAGGACTGGGCTCAGCGGCTGGCATTCCAGGTCAAGTGTACCGGTGCCGTGCCAGGCCCTCTGGACTGCTACCTTGTTCTCCGAGGCCTCAAGACGCTGCACGTAAGGATGAGCCGGCATTGCAGCAATGCGCGCCACATTGCCGTTTTTCTGGCATCGCATCCCAAAGTCGGCCACGTCCATTTCCCGGGGCTTGCCAGCGATCCCGGTCACCAGTTGGCCAGGCGGCAAATGCGAGACTTTGGTGGCATGATGTCATTTCGGTTGAAAGAAGACCGTGTTGATCTGGCACTGAAGGTGCTGCAGGCAACAAGGATATTTTCCCTTGCAGAGAGCCTGGGCGGCGTGGAGAGTTTGATTGGGCATCCTGCCTCCATGACGCATGCGTCGATTCCGGCGATGGAGCGGCAGAGACGAGGCCTGTCCGACGGCCTCATCAGATTGTCCGTAGGAATCGAGGAGCCGGAGGATCTGATAGATGACCTGGACAGGGCCCTGAGCGCCGTTTAGGCCCGGTTGTCCACGGCGCCGGGATGATTGCCCGTGTGCTGCCATCTGGAGGCCTGCGAGGTTGTTGCAGGCGTTTGGGCCGGCAGTTAATGCTGCAACGGTACCGAAGGCATCGCGGGATAGACTTGCCTCGCCAAGCAGATGGAGGGCGCAGGAGCGCGATCCTAAAGGCTTACGCCGGCCCAAGTCCTTACGTCCGCGGCACGAGAAGCGGATCAATCTCGTTTGCCAACGGCATCCGCAGCCAATGCCCCTGTATCAGTAGGCCAGCAGCGACCGTGCAGCTTCCAGAATATCTTCATCCTGGGGCAGCACCGCATGCTCGAGCGGGACCGAAAAGGGTACAAACGTAAACTCGCCCGCCACGCGACGAATCGGGGCATCGAGGTGCTCAAATGCCTGGTCGGCAATCTGAGCACTTATCTCTGCCCCGAATCCGATGAACTCGTGGTCTTCGTACGCAACCAGGACCCGGTTGGTATGCTTCACCGAATCGAGGATGGTCTCGGAGTCCAGCGGCATCATCGTGCGCAAATCCAGGACTTCGATTTCAGCACCGTCCTGCTTCGCAATCTGCCTTGCCACGTGGAGACACTTGTGCACCAGCATGCCGTAGGTGACGATGGTAAGGTCGGTGCCCTGCCGCCTGACGGCGGCCTTTCCGAAAGGCAATACGTAATTGGGACCCGGCTCCGGTGTTCGAGCGGCACTACTGCGGTAGAGGGCCTTGTGCTCCAGGAACAGCACCGGATCATGCCCCCTGATAGCCGTTTTCAGCAGCGCTTTGGCATCACCAGCCGTAGAAGGCATGGCGACATTCAGGCCCGGGATATGGCCGAAAATGCTCTCGATATTCTGGGAATGGCACAAGCCCCCGTGAATATACCCTCCGCACGGAACGCGAACGACCATGGGGCAGGACCACCGGTTGTTCGACCTGTAGCGAATTACGGCGGCCTGATTGCGCAATTGCTGCATGGCCGGCCAGATGTAATCCGCAAACTGGATCTCGATTACGGG
>CAZXEU010000143.1:0-1612 GCA_964639665.1 uncultured Rhodothermaceae bacterium
GCTGGAGACGGTCCAGATCGTCACCGGTTTCGGGTTCAACGCCAACAACATTCGCGCGGCGAGCGCCCTCCTGCCCATTGCCTATTACGTGTATCGAATCGGTGCGCCGATGAACTTCGATACCCACAGCAGCTACGAGAGCGACCGGATGTCGATCCGTGGCTGGCTGACGCGATCCATCCTGAAGGCGTCCGGAATTTGGGGGAGCGGTCTAGACACTCTGCTGACGGCCCTCCGCGACGAAATCCGGGACGCTGGCGACCGGGGTTTCCCGGCGACTGAAATGCGGCGGGTGATGGCGCAACGCGGCAAGAGCCTGGAATTCTCGACTGAGGAGATCGAGGACCTGGCCGACATGGCAATCGGGGATCGGCGGACATTCGGTCTGCTGGCCTTGCTCTCGCCGTTTATCGACCTCCAGCGCCATCAGTTTCACATCGACCACATCTTCCCGAAGAGCCGTTTCACCCGAAAGCGCCTTCAAGACGCCGGGATAGCTGCCGAGGACGTAGACGTGTTCATGGATTGCGCCGACCGTATCGCAAACCTCCAGCTTCTCGATGGAACCAGCAACATCGAAAAGCAGGCGACGCTTCCGGCGGAATGGATCCAGGCCAAGTACCGGGACGAGGAAGCCCGGCGGCACTACTGCGAAAAATACCTTCTTGGCCATGTTCCAGGTGAGATGGCCGGGTTCCTTGAATTCTACGAGGCTAGGCGAGCACGGTTGCAGGATCGTATTTCCGAACTCGTTAACTCCGTATGACGAGCCCGGTACCAGTCAGCACCTGTCGCCACCGCAGGGGCCAAAAGCTGGGGAAATTGGGCTCTACGGCCGGCGGAACGCGAGCGAGGCAATCCACAGGTTCAACGCCACAACCACAATGCGCCGGCAGATGAGATCGGTGTGAGTTAGGAGGCCCCGATCATCCTGCGTCGTGTGCCTGCGCCCGCTATTCATACGATCAGCAGCGAGCAGCGTCGGTTGAGGGCCAGTTCCGAGTCTTCCGGGAACACGCGAAGCGAGAAAGTTGGGTTGTCGCCGGCTGCTACCGCGATATCGTGATGCCGCGACCGGGCGTCCAGGCGTTGCCGGTGGAGGCAAGACAGGGACTATCTTCGCGACCGTGCTGGTGGAGGCGCGCGGCCGCGAAAGTTGGGAACAGGCGTAAGTGGCGACGCTCTACAACTACCTGCGCTTGGCGGACGTGATGGTGGTGACGCTTGCCGAGGAGTATGAGCCAAACTACCCACGTCTGGTCTACCCCGGTTACCCAACGGAAACAGGTGCACGATCCTGCCGCCAAAGGCTGTAGTGTCCCGCTGGCCGCCCGAATTCTGCCGCACGCTCGCAGTACTTTGCCTCTGCCTGGCTTACACCCTCACCCTCTTGCATGACGATAACGGCGACCACGGTCAGCCCCAGTCACAATCGCAGCCTTGCATCAAGGCGACCGTAAGGGAAACCTTCACCGGCAGGACCATTTCTCCTGCGAAGGGCGTCTTGCTCGTCGAACCCGATCGCTCCTTTCGCCGCTTCCCCTTTTCTTGATCACACAACAGTGCCTCCGCGCCGGCGGAAGCCAGAGCCTGGCCGTGACGCGGGCGGCGG
>CAZXEU010000144.1:0-10910 GCA_964639665.1 uncultured Rhodothermaceae bacterium
GCCCTCTGCCTGCATCAGCGCGGACCGGCGCTCAGATCCGCATTTGCGGCCAACAGCCCCAGATCGCGCGTCGCCTCGACCAGCCGGATGAACTCGCCGCGGTATCCGCGAGGATCTTTGCCCTTGCCTCTTTCTGCCAGCGTCACGACATCATCCAGCGAAAAGTCTCCCGAGTGCTCGGACTCGCGAAGGAGCATGCCGAAACCTGCAACGGCGGCCGCGAACCGGAAATCCGTTGACGGCGAGCGAGGCCGGTCGGCTACCGCCTGTTCCAGCAGCCTGCTTTCTGGCGCGTCCGGCTCCTTGTAGCGGACCTTTACGTACATCAGCTCGTCGTCAAATGCGCTGGGCGGAGACACATCCTCCTGCGCCTGGTAGCGCAGCTCGTCCACCTCTGCTCTCGGCACATGCATGCCAGCCGGCACCACCTCGTACAGCGCCGTTACTGTGTGCCCGGCTCCCAGCTCTCCCGCATCCTTGGTGTCGTCGTTGAAGTCCTCGTCCGCCAGCAGACGATTCTCGTATCCGATCAGGCGATAGCCCGCCACACGCGCCGGGTTGAATTCGACCTGGAGCTTGACGTCCTTGGCCAGGGTAAGGAGCGTGCCACCCATTTCCTCGACGAGCACCTTTCTGGCCTCAAGCAGTCCGTCCACGTAGTGGAAGTTGCCGTTGCCATGGTCGGCGATCTGCTCCATCTTCGAATCCTTGAGGTTGCCGGTGCCAAATCCCAGCACGGTCAGAAAGACGCCGCTCTCGCGTTCCGTTTCGATCAGGCGCACCATTTCGCCGTCGCTGGAAGGTCCCACATTAAAGTCGCCGTCGGTAGCCAGGATGACACGGTTGTTTCCCCCGCGGGCGAAGTGCTTGCGTGCCGTCTCGTAGGCCAGCCTGAGTCCATCCCCACCGGCGGTGCTGCCTCCCGCTTCAATCTTCTCTAGCGCTCCCAGGATCTCTTCGCGGTGATCGCCCGGCGTGGAGGGAAGCACGAGCCCGGCCGCTCCGGCATACACCACTATGGCGACCCGGTCCTGGGGCCTTAGCTGGTCGACCAGAAGCGTGAAGGCCTTCTTGAGTAGTGGCAGCTTGTCCGCCGGACGCATCGAACCCGACACGTCCAGCAAGAACACCAGGTTGCTGGGCGGCAGATCGCCGGTGTCGATCGATTCTGCATGCAGTCCGATCCTGACCAGCCGATGTTCCTCATCCCACGGCGCATTCCATACCTCGGTTGCTATGGCAAAGGGATGCTCGCCCGAAACCTTGCCCCAGTCGTAGGGAAAGTAGTTGATCATCTCCTCGATGCGAACCGCGTCGACGGGCGGCCGCTCGCCGTCCTGGATGAAGCGGCGAATGTTGGCATACGATGCCCGATCTACGTCGATGGAGAATGTGGACCGGGGCGATGCGCTGACGAGCCGGAAATCGTTTTCGCTTATATGGGCGTAGGATTCGGTGTTGAAGTTGTGCCAGGCATAGCCGCGCCGCGCGGCAAGAGCCACGCTGGCATTGAGGACGCCGGTCGCGTCCATTTGTACTAGAGGGGGCTGATACAAGGCGGCACCCTGCACAGCTATGTTGGCCACGGTCGTCTGATTTGCCACTACCGTGACCTGCTGTGACTGCGCCAGGCCACCCGGGATGACTGCTCTAAGGGTGTGTTCACCTGCCGGGACGCCGCGTAGCACGAACCGGCCATCCGCGCCGGTCACCGCGGCGATCCCGGTGCCCATCACCTCGACCGAAGCGTTCTCGACCGGCTGTGCCGATTCGGCATGGGTGACCTGGCCTTCGATGGTCCCGGTCAGCTGCTGGGCGTTGGCTGCGGCTGCGCCTGCCGCGGCGAGCAGCAGCAGGAGGCCTGCGGCAGGAAGTATGATGGATCGCATGAATTCCTCCCTGAATTCTGTTACTGTGACGGATCTCCCCGCGTCGGGCGAGTGCTACAAGGTATCTGAAATGGCCATAGCATCTGTGCTCAGGGATTGAATCGGCCCAGCGCTACAGCCGCAACTTTTGTCTGGGCTTTGTCCTTGCACCAAGTTCTCGGGTCTGCGTGACTGCATGTCAAACGGCGCGCATCTCGCATTTATTGCCGGCGGGCGCCATTGGACCGGTTCCCAGCTGCACTCCCGTACAGGCGTGCGACACGGAACTGACGAATGACGCGGAGGTCGGCAAACAGGCTCGATTAAGCCGCGGCCGCGGACACATCGCGAAGTAGGCGAGCTGCTGCCTCCGGGCGGCGACAGGCAAGCGAGCACACGATCCGGCAGAAGCCGAGGCGGATTTGCGGGCCGGTCCAGCCGAAGAAACCCTGGCGCGGGCCGCATGGTAGAGCTCTGCCTGAAGTCACTCATAACAGGCTATCCATTCAGCATGCGCCGATTAATGTCTATTGCGTACATCCTGCTACTGGTGCCCGCCACAACCCGGGCATAGCAGTGGCAGGCGACTGCCGGTGTACAGTATGACAGAGTCTTTTCGCAGTCGCAATGCAATAGTGTGCGCAACAATCGTACCATCAATCAGGGTTTATTACTTGAATTGGACCGAACCTTGGAATCGCGGCTTCATCTCTCCGGCAGGTTGAGCCTCCAGCCCTCGAGACATAGTATGGGAAGCCGTTACAGAGGCACGCAAATAGCGGAGAATTTTGCAGGTACAGTCGGGCTGCGCGCAGTAAAGCAGGGGCGCTTTGCGCCGTGGGTCCATGTGTAGGCCGGATATGTGGAGCAGGTCATGCTTCTTCATGAAGGCGATAAGCTCTCACAATAGCAGCATTCGGGCCGTGCTTTGGCATTCTGGCGCAATGGCATGGACCGTGCGTTGACGGGCGGGAAATGGGGTTTGCGTTTCAGGCTGCTCGAATTCGTTAAATCGAAGCACAACCCGTCTGCGCTGCGTCGCATGGGCTTCGCCATTACCTTGGCATTGCCGCCCTACCAGGAAGATTAGCAGACGCGTCGCACGCCGCATTTGCCCCTGGCCTCTTGCAGCGCTGCATGCCGGCGTGATCCGGATTTGAGGTGCCTCTCTCCTTCTCCCAAAGCGAAGCCTTCGGCAACCTGACCTTCCGGCGTGGCTGAATCCGGCAAGGCAAATTGGCCGTGCATGCCACCGGGCGCGGCCATGCAGCTCGGACTCAGGAGCGGCCATTTTTCGAGATTCTCGCCCTTTCCGGCGCACGGGCCTTGATTATATCGGTCTGTCCGGAATACAGGACACTTGAGGGCCACCGGCCAGGACGGGCGCCGTTTGCTTGATCGACACGGAATCGTGCGGCTCGCCTCTGCATAACCGACGCGTACTGCAGATCCGTGGCCCCCTGCGGCCGGGAAGGGTGCACGACCGGACCAGAGGGCACAGGGGATGGCTAGCCTTCAGCAGTGATGGTGAGCTCCTTTGTCACGTCGCAAAGCTGCCCGGCAACGCCCAGGAATTCGGGGAGGATTAGATGCTGCTGCTCCACTATTCCAGGATTCAGCTCGAATTTCTACGGATGCACCGCCTGACAATTCCGGAGACGTCTGCTGAGCCAGGACGCCCCAAAATGCACGCATCATTCAAACGCGTCGACTCCTCCCGGCCCGGCTAGATGGAATCGTGGCTCGTAAAGTCCTCGGCAGCTGCAATCGGTCGCGCGGCAAATGGGCCGTCCGTCAGCACTGTGGCCCACGAACCGGGAGAATCTTCTCGCATCGCACTAGGCAGAAGCTGCCGTCGAAGGATAGCCTGAGATATATGCAGGGCTCATTCAGGAGCTCTTCCAGGGCCTGTCCGACCGAAACCTGCCTGACTGCCGGCGGAAGCCTCGTGGCAGCCAATGAGGCGATCGATCACCTAATTCACGGGACCACGTAGTCCTATGCGCTGTGGCGGATTGGCTCCGCCCGTGCAGGCCGATTGCGCGCAGCAAGTACTCGTACAAGGGGCAACCGATCAGGGCAATTTCGTGGCCTCGCCGGGCGCTGCGCAGGTCTTTGCGCCGGGCTGTCTCGGGCCGGCGTTGCCCGTCAATTCCAATCGCCGGCCCATCAGTCGCCAAGAACGTTGTCGTAAACCTTGATAAATGCGTCGCGCTCGCCCGATTCCGGATTGTCATCCCATTCGAGCATGTAAAGGTGCTCGGCGTCCATCGCATAGTCTTCTGGAGGCTCGGATACGGCGTAGCTCCCTTCGTACTTGCCGGTGGTAGCGTCGTACGCGTCCAGGTAGCGCAGCACTTCGCCGGCGTCGTCCCTTACGGGCTGTACCAGACTGTATCTGCCGTATACCCGAATGTTGAGCGCGGAGTACAACGCCTGTTCCGTATAGCCGGCTGCTATCACGGATTCCGATTCCGATTCCATGTAGTTGAGCTCGCTGGAATGATTGTCTATCGTAGCCACGGAATACACGAGCTCGCCATCCAGCGAGTATTTCTTGATCAGCGACTCTGAAAACCCGGCGAAGTAGATATGGCCATCATGGTAGTCTATGGCGCCCATGGACCGAAGGTGCCAGGCCATTCTCAATTCGGCCGCCGGATTTGGTACCATGCCCTGGCCTCCCGTTGCGCCGCCCGTTGCATTTACGACGGTAAGCAGATGATCCCCATTTAAGGGATCCAGAACCGCTACCGCACCATCTCCCACCGCAGCAATGCGCACGGGATGCTGACCGATAACCAGTTCGCCAACTAATTCGCCCTCGAAAGTATACCGGGAGAGCCGCCCCGGCCGGTTTGCCAGCACGAGTTCGCCGTCAAGTACATCAAATCCCCGGAATCTCGACATCTCTCCTGGTCCCTCACCAGTTCCACGACCGATGAAGCGGTGCGTCTCGAAATCCTCTTTGGCTACAGCGAGGATCCTTCCCTCCCCGACATCATCCACGAAAATCCAATCTACGTCAACTAGAATCCGCCGGGGAGTGAGTACGTCGTAGTCTGAAAGTCTCAAGCTGTCAGTGGCCACCAGCCTGGAGTCGACCACTCGCTCGGTGGCCGTTTGCGGCACCTTGTGCAGGAAGTCTTCCGGTTCAGTGGAAGATGGAGATCCGGAACAGGCCACTATGCCCATACCTATGGCGCAAACGACCTGGCTACAACCCTTCATAGACTCCACCATTGAGGGTGCCAAACCGGCACCAGTATACGAAAGCGGCAAGAGACCAATCGGGACGCCGCGGCGCGGCACCGAATGCCTGTTTACTGCTCCGGACGGTTGCGGCATTCACGCCCAAATCGGAATTGCGCAATGCGCTCATGCAATTTCTGCCGATCCCGGCCGGTCGCAAGTCCGGCGCCGCTTGGCAAAGCAGTGAACGGCACTTGGCGATACCCATGGCTGTAAACCTCGGGGCACGATTAGAGGTCGCGACCTTAATTGGCAAAAGAGTCGGGCTCCGTTGCGCCTAGAGTCCACGCGGATGGTTATCGATCCTTCGTGTCTCGCGTATTGGACGGCAGTATACTGATTGCGCTCCGCCTGGACGCTCGCTTCAGGGTGCCTGCTTCCGCACTTGAGCCACATGGACCACCAAGCCGAGTGCGTAGACAGGACGCCTGCCATATGGCTGATGTACGCAACGCCCGCGACTCTCCGGCAAGGGCTTTGCTGGATTCACCAGGCGCCGGTTCACATACTGCTTTGGTTCCTATCCGTGCGACTAGAGAGTGCCAGGTCCGCGTGTGTCGGCGCCTGGTATGCATCGGCAGCAGGTGAAACGACATGCCGTACGCTGTAGTAGTCTGCAGTCCGGATTGATGTCACGTGTTCAGGATTGTACCGATATGGCGGCTTCCCAGCATGACGTAAAAGCTGTCATCAATTCTCGGCGCATGAGCGCCGTCCAGTACGCCACCATCCTCATTTGCTTTCTGATGAACGTGCTGGACGGGATGGACGTCCTGGTGATTGCCTTTGCAGCCCCGGCCATCAGCGCACAGTGGGGAATTGGTCCGGAGGCACTGGGGATTGTCTTGAGTGCCGCCGTAGCTGGAATGACCGTGGGGGCCCTGGTCATCGCGCCCCTCGGTGACAGATTCGGCAGGAAACCCGTGATACTGGGATGTGCCGCCTTGATGGGAACCAGCATAATCGCGACTTCCTTGGCCCAGTCAGCGATTCACCTGATAGTGCTTCGATTCGTAAGCGGCCTGGGCATTGGCGGCATGCTGGCCAGCGTTTCGACACTTTCTTCGGAATATGCTCCAAACAGAAGCAAGGACTTCTGGGTCAGCCTGGTTATGGGTGGTTATCCGATCGGTGCAGTCCTGTCGGGCATGGTTGCCGCCACACTGATTCCCAGCCATGGCTGGCGTGCGCTGTTCCTGTTTGCGGGCGCGACTACCCTCGTATCCATCCCCCTGATCGTCTTCTTTCTTGCCGAATCACTGGAATATCTCACGGGGCGAAGACCCAGAAATGCACTCCGTCGCGTCAACGCGATCTTGAGGAAAATGAAGGCCGATACGCTTGAACACTTGCCGGCACAAAGACAAGCGACCAGGGCCGGCTCAGTTTCGATGCTGTTCGCGCCGCGCTTCCAATTCCGTACCCTCTTGCTATGGCTCGCATTCTTCATGGCTTTTGCGACCCTTTATTTTCTGTTGAGCTGGATTCCCAAGCTGACTACGGAAGCAGGGATGCCGGAACGATTCGGGATCTATTCCGGGACGGTATTCAACCTGGGGGCATTTTTTGGAATCCTGGTTTTGGGCGGTTTTGCTGTTGGGATCGGATTGCGCAAGACTATCTTTGTTTTCCTGTGCAGCGCCGCCATCCTGATGGCGCTATTCGGTTTCTTTTCAGGCTCCTTCCTCGTTCTCGTCATGTTTGGCCTGATTGGCTTTTCCATGCAGGCCGGTTTTGTAGGTCTCTATCCTGTCGCCGCACGCATTTATCCCACTGAAATAAGGTCGACAGGCATCGGGTGGGCCATTGGCGCCGGCAGACTGGGTGCGGTACTTGGACCTGTCGTGGCTGGATACCTGATTGGAGCCGGCCTCGGGCTGACAGCCAGCTTCATTGTATTCGCGGTGCCCTGCGTAATCGCAGGATTTGCAGCCATTTCCATAAAATCCAGTGGGTTGAGTTGAGACGACGAGCCGGCTGCGACCGGCAATTCTGATCGCGGCCGCCAAAAAGCCGTTACCTTGATCCTGCAAATTCCTGGCACTCCCATCACACGCCACTTACCGCGCGGCAATGACCGTTTCCCGGGCCCGGAAATGCAGATTGACAACCGTTGGCCCGCCCCGCTATCGGCTTGCAGGGCACAATCTGCGACGCTCAGGCGGTGTACAAAGCGGGCCCCGTCGCAATCCGGGAGCTTCCGCAGATGGCTACCCGGATCTGTCTTCTGCGCGAAATCCGGTCCGCCGCGACCGGACACCGGCCAGGCACTGGCGACAAGTCCACGCCAGCAGCAACGGTGATAGGTTGGGCTAGCACCAGGGGAACGCTGTCCGCCGGCGCTGCATCGCCGTAGAATCCTGCCAATCCGGCACTGACAGGAATCGTCAGCAATACTCTGCGCGGTCGGCAATCGATCAGGACGTTTGTATGACGCCGCATTGGTCTGTCCTCCAGGCGCACTCGGACCGTCAATTCCTGGGACAGACAATGGCGGGCAATTGCGTGCTAGATCGCCTGGCGCGTCCCCGTAGCAGGAGCTCGCGCTCTTTATGGGACGGGATCCCGACCAAGGCCTTGGGAAGTTCGCTCCACGAATGTCCGAGCCGATTCGCTGCCATGCGAAACTGATTCCCGGCACTTACTTACCATGGGCTAGCGCGGCGAACCGCGCCCCGCCATTTCAGGAATGGGAAAGGCCAGACCCAGCCATGCCCGTTATAGAGACTCTTGACCTGACCAAGCGCTACGGCAGACGGGCTGCGAAGTCCATCCTGGCGGTAGACCAGGTCTCATTCTCCGTCGAAGAGGGCCAGGTCTTCGCGTTCCTGGGCCCCAACGGGTGCGGCAAGACCACGACCATCGGAATGCTCGTAGGGATCATTAACCCGAGCGGCGGCAGCTTCCGGCTTTTCGGAGCCTCGGACCCGAAGGGTCTCCTGGCGGCCCGTTCGCGGGTCGGTGCCACGCTGGAGACGCCCAACTTCTACCCGTACATGAGCGGTCGCGATAACCTGCGCATCACCGCAACGCTGAAAGGAGTGGACCGCCCGAGAATCGAGGAATGCCTGGAAATAGTCGGTCTGGCCGACCGTGCCAAACACCGCTTCCGCACCTACTCCCTCGGCATGAAGCAGCGGCTTGCGCTAGCGGCCACCATGCCCAACGACCCGATCTGATTATTCTCGATGAGCCGGCAAACGGCCTCGATCCGCAAGGCATGCGCGAGATCCGCGAGATTATCCAGATCCTGGCGAGCCGCGGCAAGACCATCTTTCTGTCGAGTCACCTGCTCTGGGAAGTGGAACGCACTTGCACGCACGTGGCCATCGTTCGCGAAGGAAGAATCGTCGCGCAAGGTAGCGTTGCTGACGTTGTGAGCGAGGGGAAAATGGCACTTCTGCGCGCCGGCGACGACTCGGCACTGGCAGCCAAACTGGAAAGTTGCCCGGAGGTCACTTCGGTGCATCATTCGGAAGAGGGGGTTGTAGTCGGTCTGCGCACCGGCGATTTGGCCAGCGTTAACCGATTCCTGAGCGCGCAGGACATCTTTGTTTCGCATTTGGCCCCGTATAGCCAGGGCCTCGAGGAAGCGTTCTTGGAGCTCACCACGGATGATTTGCATCCGGCACCCGAGGCTGCCGAATGAAGACACAGGGCGTACTCTTACGCATCGAGGCCATCAAGGCGACGCGACGGCGGGCATTCTGGGTGGCGCTCGGGGTGTTTTTCGCGTTGTTCCTGTTCGATGTCCTGCGGTCGGTGCAGGTCGCAACTGTGCGGCCGACCGTTCCATTCGCGCTGCCGGAATCCTGGCCGCGGATTCTCGGAATGCCTTCATTCCTTGGACCCGTCTTTCTGGGGATACTTCTGATTCTGCTGGTGGCACCGGAGTTCTCGTGGCGAACCGGGCGCCAAAATGTGATTGACGGGCTTAGCAAGGAGCGCTTCTATGCGGGCAAGCTCCTCGTCGCCGGTTTGCTCGTCGCCCTATTCCTGGTGCTTCCCATCGTGATTGGAGGAATCGGCGCGACCTTGAGCCCGAGCGAAGGCGGTCCAACCATCGTGCGAAAGTTGGACTTCAGCCTGATGGCCGGCTACGGGCTGGCGCTGCTCATGTGGGGCAGTGCGGCCATTATGCTCGCCTGTCTCGTGCGATCCTCCGGGCCGGCGATGGGAGTCCTCCTGCTTTACGTGCTGATCGAGGGATTCTCGGGAGACGTGCTAGCAAGGGTGAGCGGGATACTCGAGAAGGTTGTCGACTTCCTGCCATTCGCGATCTGCCAGGCGCTTGTAGACCCCCTGGCTCATTACCCCGACATGCTCGCCGATGAGAACGCGCAGCGAGCGGCTCGGGGTCAGGATCCCATTGAGTTTCTCGACATGGAAATCCTGGTCACTGCGGCTTTGGCTTACTCGCTTGTATTCCTGGCTTCCGGTTTCCTGTCCGTGCGGAGGCGCGATATGTAGCCTCGGCCCACAAGCCCGCCCTGACCCCCGTGTATTGGGCCAAGGCTCGATTTCTATGCCTTGCTTCACCCTTATCGGAGCGTGCCGCATCAATGGAGGCCCGGATCGCAGTGAGACTCATGTCAGGGCAACAATCATGCGCCACGCGCCGTTTCTCGACCGATTGACGCGAATACTCATGGACCCTCATCTTGCCATGTCCCTTACTCGCATTGCGGCCGTAGTCTGCCTTGCCTCCGCGGGTTCATTGATCGGCTCGGGATGCGGCTCAGCAGGCTCCGATACTGCCGACGGATGGCCCGGCACCATTGACACGCTTGCCGCCGGTGAAATCATAGCGCGTAATCCGGCTGAGCCCATCTGGACGCCGGACGAGGGATGGCAAATCGTGGAAGAGATGAGATACGGTAGCGACACCGGCGAAGACGCGATTCTGCTTGGGACCATTCGCTCCTTTGACGTAGACGCAGAAGGGCGGGTATACGGGCTCGACAGGCAGTCGCAACAGATCTATGTCTTTGGCCCGGACGGCGCATTGGAACGCACGATCGGACGCGAGGGAGCAGGCCCAGGGGAATACGAAAACGCCGCGGCCGTCGACATCAGCCAGACCGGCGAGATCTGGGTCATGGAAATGCAAAAGGGCCAGCTTACCATCCTGAATCCGGATGGGGAATACCTGCGAACCGAACAGGTCAACAGCTCCGGCTGGGACTATTCATCCTACCCGGGCGGATTCGACCGAATGGGGCGCTACAACGCCTTTATCTATTCCTTCGATGAAGAGACGACTACGGAGCATCTGGCCCGGTTCGACCAGACCTTCGCTCCGCTAGACACAATTGCCATGCCGGAGAGTCCCGTGGAAATCGAACGATTCGAATTCGAGGACAACGGCGCAACGATGAGCGTCACCGTGCCTTTCCAGGGATCCTTCGATTGGCAATTCTCCCCAAGCGGCAACTTTTGGACATTGCTTACGAGGCCATACGAACTCGCTGAAGTAACTGCCGTCGGCAAAGTGCTGAGAAGGGTGACCAAAGAGTTTGAGGCGCCGCGGGTAACCGGCACGGAAATCGACGAAGCCCGTGAACGGTACTCCTGGTTCACCAATCAAGGAGGAAAGTTCGACGAGTCAAGAATTCCGGATACAAAGCCCGTGGTAGACTCCTTTTTCTGCGATGACGAAGGAAACCTCTGGGTTAGGCGGATTGAAACCAGTCCCGAGGCTGAAGCGCGCCTGTTCGACCTGTTCAATGCCGAGGGCCGTTTCCTGGGAGAGGTCCGCTTCCCGTTCACGCTGCAGTCGAATCCCGAGCC
>CAZXEU010000145.1:0-2731 GCA_964639665.1 uncultured Rhodothermaceae bacterium
AGTCGACGGTGGGCCCCGACCGCTGGCTTGACGACCAAGCTGCCTCCGCTTTCCGCGATTTGTACGATTCCCGCTTCACTGAAGTCGTAGGTGCCTACGTAATCGCGCAGGTTCTCCGGGGCAAGCGGCATGTCCGTGGGCGCAGCCTCCGGGTCTGACATAAGGTGGCCAAGGTACAGATCCGCTATGCGTCTGGCCAGATTCGTCGGGTTCATCGTGGAGACGTTGCCCAGGATGATGACTGCGAATTCGTGGGCGGGAAATCGCAGCAATATGCTCCGAAAACCGGCCCAGCTACCCGTGTGGGAAAGGGTCTCAAGTCCCCGGTATATGCCGGCGACCTGGCCGAACGCGTAGGGAATTGTCTCGCCGCTGTTCAGCACGCCCTGAACGGTCATGAGCTCGTGCGGAGCATGGCCGCCCAAACGGCGCTCGCTCAGGCTGGTGGTCCACCGAATGAGGTCGTCGACGCTGGAAAAGAGCGAGCTCGATCCGCGGGCCACAAGGTTGTTGCCGACTCGGCGGAAGCCGGTTTCCGACGGAGCGTAGGCGTAAGCGCGGTTGGGAACCACCTCTTCGTGGTGACTGCGGAAGTGCGACCGGAGCATGCCCAAGGGCTTGAAGATGGCCTCGTCGGTGTACGTGCGGAACGACTTGCCCGAGCTGCGTGCCACGATTTCCGCCAGGAGATTGTAGCCGGTGTTCGAATACGAATACTCCTCGCCGGGCCTGAAATTAAGCGTCTGATGACCACGCGCCATGGCCAGGATTTCTTCAAATGAGATTACATCCTCCATGTCATAACCCGCGGCTGCCAGTGTACCGGGCCAGTCACGGAGGCCGCTGGTGTGATGCACCAGATGTCGGATTGTAATGCCGAAATCGGGCATTTCCGGGAGATGGGACCGGATATCGTCGTCCAGGTCGAGGGCTCCATGGCTTGCCAGGAGGGCTACCGCAAAGGCGCAGAACTGCTTGGATACGGACGCAATATCGAATACCGTGGACGGTGTGATGGCAATGCCGTGCTCAAGGCTTGCCATGCCATAGCCCTTGCGGTAGGAGGCGCGGCCATTGAGCACAATACCCACGGCCGCTCCGGGAGAGGAGGAATTGTCCCACGGAGCAAACAGCGCGTCGACGCTCTCTTCCTGAGCCTCTTGACCAAAGGCGGCACCGGGTGCGGCAGCGCACAGCAGCGTGACAAGTACAATCAACTGCGGGCAAGAAGACCTAGCGCCTTTCGAACCAGACATCGCGCATGCGGCTGTTGGATGCCTTGAAACCTGTGATGCGGCCGTCCTTACGCAGGAAGGTAACGGTGTCCAGGTACCAGGCGTCGCTTGTGAATACATCCGGCTCCGAGGCCGTGAGGGCCACCTCCGGATGCCGGTTATGCTGCAGGCGGAGCTTGCCGTTCATTTGGACCACCTTGTAGATAGACTCAAGCTCCGCACTGTAGTAGGTGCCGGGGTAGTCCGCGAGCGGCAACGGATCAAGGAACGCGTCGGCCACCTGCATGGCGATCCCGGAGGGATTGAATTCCTCGAGGTTGCTAAGCACGATAACGGCGAGGCGCTCCTCCGGAAAGCGGGCAAGATGCGCTCGGTAGCCGCGGTGCGAGCCGCTGTGGCTTACGCGCCGATGCCCCTTGTATTGGCTGACAGACTGCCCGAAGGCGTAGGCAAGCGTATCCCTGCTATTGAGCACGCCCTGCTCATGCACCAGCTCGTGAACCCGCTGCGATCCCACCTGCGTGGTTTCGAAATTGCGGGCCCAAATGGCAAGGTCCCTAGCCGTGGTATACAGGCCGCTGGCGCCTACGCTGCCATAGTTAACTGCCTGCCTGCGATACGCGTCGCCGTCGGTCACGTATGACTGTGCCAGATCCGGGATCACCTCCCCGTGGTCGTCACGGAAATGCGAATCGCGCATGCCGAGCGGCACAAACATGTGCTCAGTTGTCCATTCGCGAAACGACTGCCCGGTAACGCGCTCGAGGATTTCCGCCAGCAGCGTGTACCCGGAGTTCGAATACAGGTATTCTGCGCCGGGCTCGAAGTTGAGCGACTCTTGCCGGTAGAGCAGCCGCAGTATGGATTCCTTGGAGATGACATCGTCCATCCGATACCCGGCCAGGGACAGCAGGCCGAATTCGTCCCGCAATCCGCTTGTGTGGTGCACAAGCTGACGTATAGTGATGGAATCAGCCGCCGCCTGAAGTTCGGGTATGTAGCTCCTGACAGGATCTTCGAGCGATATGTCCCCGCGATCCGCGAGCATCGCGATGGCGAAAGCCGTGAACTGCTTTGACACGCTGGCCACCATGAAGACCGTCGATGGCGTAACAGGGATGCCGTACTCGAGGTGCGCGGCGCCGTAGCCGCGCTCGAACGCGATGGACGAGTCCTGCAGCACGACGACGGAAGCGCCTGGGACATCGGGTCTGTTCCATGGTGCGAAGATCGAGTCCATCTTCGCAGAAACCGGCGACTGAGCCGATGAGGGTACGACGCAGATAAGCGCGTACAGGCCAAGGAGGCTGCCGAGACGCGAAGGCAGCATCGGTGTGGAGCAGATCACGTGTGGAAGATACTATCGCGCCAGAATACGCAATATGCTATTTTTGTCTGAACCAATGAACAGCGAGGGATCTGATGCACCACTTACGCCCTATTCTCGGACGCCTGCCGGCACTGGCTGCAGCAGCGCTGATCGCACTGCCGACGCT
>CAZXEU010000146.1:0-25728 GCA_964639665.1 uncultured Rhodothermaceae bacterium
CGACACATACTCGTCAACCGTCCGGGGAAAAAGCTCCAGAGCACTGCGGTCCATAGGAACAAACCTGACTGCCATAGCGCTAATCCAGCTATTGAACGTACTCACCGCTTACAAACATCGGAAAGCCCGACAGGCTCCTAGGAGGCATTTTTCGGTGGTTCGCAGGCACCGCGCCCCCACCGGCCTGCAAATCAAAATTCAATGTGTCCTGCGCCCATCCGGACTATGGTACACAACCCTGCCGAATGATACACAGCGCACGTAAATTAGGGGGCCGCAATCCAGCCCATTCCATGTCGAGACAGATTCGCTACCTGCTGCTTCAAGCCCGCAATCCGGATGATCCCATGCGCGTGCATGAGATCCAGTCCTTTGCCAGGGCACTCGGATGCGCAGACACTCAGATCGATGCTCTGAATTTTCTGGCCGAGCGTCCAAGTCGCCAGCGTCTGAAGAGAGCGGACATGGTGCTTATCGGAGGCAGTGGTGACTACTCCGCCGTAACGGGCGGACCTTGGCTAGAAAGCGTACTGGACTCGATTCGCGAAATGTATGTCACGCGCAAGCCCACGTTTGGCTCGTGTTGGGGTTTCCAGGCCATTGCGCTTGCTCTGGGAGGGAAGGTTGAAACCCACCCCGTGCATGCCGAAATCGGAGCGTTGCAGCTCCACTTGTCGGGAGAAGGCATGCGTGATCCGGTTTTTGGCCCGGTAGGCTCACCGTTTGTGGCACACTGCGGACATCAGGACACGGTGATGCAAATGCCCGCTGACGCCGTTTGGCTGGCCTTCTCCGAGAGAACCAGGTACCAGGCCTTGAAGATGAAGCATGCGCCCATGTACGGGACGCAGTTTCATCCCGAACTGCGCCTGGCAGACATTTACATGCGCTTCGAACGCTACCCGGAGTATGTCACTCGGATTGCGGACGTGCCCTACGCAGACCTCCGTCGGACGCTGGTCGAAACGACCGAGACGAACAAGCTATTGCGTCGCTTTGTCCAGCTCGTGCTCGGCGACTAGTCGGATCGGACGCACAGCCCCCTGCGAATACAAGGCAATAGCGCGACACGCATGGTTCCTCTGTCCTGCGGATTCGGGGACGGCGAGCCCGCAGTGCTGGTCCGAACCCCACCCGCACCCGCGATGAAACATGCAGACCGAACGCCGCCGCGATACCCACGCTTCGGCATGCACGACGTCCAATCCACCACTAGCCTATCACATTACCAGGCCAGTCACCAGAAAGGCCGCGAAAGAGATTCCTGCCAGCGTAAGTGTATACGGCAATTGGGTATTGACATGGTCCACATGGTCACAGGCCGCAGACATGGAAGAAATGATGGAGGTGTCCGACAGCGGAGAGGCGTGGTCCCCGTATACGCCGCCTGACAGCACGGCACCAAGCATCAAAGCCTGGGAAATGTCCAGGCCCTCTGCCAGCGGAAGCGCCAGCGGAATGAGGATCGCGAACGTGGTCCAGGACGATCCCAGCGTGAAAGAGACAAAGCAGCCGACGGCAAAAATTGTGGCTGGAAGCCACCAGACGGGCAAATCCTCTCCTACCAGACCTACCACGTAAGGTCCCATTTCCAGGCTGCGTGACACGGCACCCAGCGCGAAGGCCAGCACGAGGAGGGCCACCACGCCAACCAGGCCCGACGCTCCCTTCACAATGTAATCTGAGGATTCCACCGGAGAGAGCAACGGCCCTCCACCCTTGAGCGGTCTCGGAAAAGCATACAGCAGCATGGCCACGCCAATGGCCGCACCCACAGCCCATAGCACTGCGGTGGAACCGCTTCCTTCAACAAGCCTGCCCTCTCCAGTGACGTACAGACCAACAAAGATCATGGCAATCATTACGGCAAGCGGTCCGAGAAAGTCGGCCAGCGTGGCCTTTTCGGGCCTGAGCGGCGCAACAGATGCGACATCCTCGGCAATCATGGGTGTAGAGCCAGGCCTTATTACCGCCCCTGTTTCAGCCGCGCGCCTTTCCGCACGACGCATGCTGCCAAACCCCCAGCCGGTCAGTGCGAGCACAAGGGCAAAAGCGATGGCAAAGAGGCTGAAGAAATTGAAAAGGAGCGAGTGAGCCAGCAACTGCACGGCACCGTCTGCAATTCCTTGTGTAACCAGCAGACCCAATACAAATGCACCCCATCCGTTGAGCGGAATCGACATGCAAACCGGCGCGCTGGTTGCATCACAGTAGTAGGCCAGCTTCTCTCTCGGCAACCGGAGCCTGTCAAAGAACGGACGGCTGAGCGTCCCGACGGTCAGCGACGTTATGCTGGATTCCACGAATATGACCATGCCGACCGCCCAAGCCATAAGCTCCACACTTCGCCGGGAGCGTCCCCAGCCCCTTTTCTGTACCCAGAGCGTGAAGGCATGCACTCCACCCGACACTTGCACCAGTGAGATGAGTCCGCCAACAAGCAGACTGAACAGCACTATGCGCGCATTGGACGCATCTCGGAACACGTCCACAACCACATCGGCTAGGGACCGGAGACCTCCAATAGGATCACCTGCACTCAGAATGGTGGTTCCTATCCACAGCCCCGCGACGAGAGACAGGTATACCTGTCGCGTCCAGAGGGCCAGGCCAATGGCCACAAAGGGCGGAAGAAGTACAATCCAATCCATGCGCCGGCCGGCCGCTCGCCCCTTACTTCCATTTGATGTTGCATCCCATGGAAGGGATCTGCTCGGTCGTGACAGCACCGTTCGCCAGGAGCTCGTCGAGGGCCCGCGCCAGATCGCTCCCCGTGGCGACGCCCTGACGTGGGCGGGTCTCATCAAACCTACCCCTGTAGACCAGCCTGCAATCCGTGTCGTACACGAAAATGTCGGGCGTGCACACGGCGTCGTAGGCACGTGCTACTTCCTGGGACTCATCATAGGCATAGGCGAAAGGATACGCCTTGTCGCGGGCCCGCCGCGCCATGTTTTCGAATGAATCCGCCGGGTACTGATCCGCATCATTGGCGCTGATGCCAACAAAACCCACGCCGCGTTTCAGGTAGGCGCTTGCCAGCTGTACCAGTGCGTCCTCAATATGGACGACGAAGGGGCAGTGGTTGCACATGAAGACCACTACAAGTCCTTGGGCACCCATGCAGTCTTGCAGGGTCCGCGTAGTGCCAGGTGCACCATCGGCCTTTGGATTGCATACAGGCAACTCGAATTCAGGAGCCTTCGAGCCCAGTTTGATCATTACGGAATGTGTGAGAGCCATGAGATTGCAAGCGTATAGATTTAGAGAGGACGTGGTTGTGAGCTACCGGGAATAGGCCCGAATCTGATGGAACGGCATGGTTACGGTACCGGCAATGTTGGCCAAATGCACGGATACACGCTGCATGGCCTCCGCCGCAATAGCGTATATCACGGCAAGGTCTTGATTCGCCTCGACGGAAGTCTGGCGCTCCAGAAACTGCGACAACGAGTCGGAAACCACGGCCTGTTCAGAATGGATATCTTGCGCTGCTTGTGGATCGCCCTTGAGAAAACTGTCGCGCGTCTGGTCAAACAGCGGCAAAAGGCGGTTCCGGAGACTTCGAAGGTTGTCCGAATGTGTTCCCATCCGCGGCCTTCCGGCACGTTCGGCCGTCTCTGCCATAGATGCACTGATTCGCCCCACAGGCTGGGCATCCTGGGCAACGGTAAGCAGCTTCAGACATAGAACAAGCTCGCTCTTGGGATCCACATTCAGGTGTTCCAGCACAGCCCGCCTGAGAGCTTCCTCACGGCGGTCGATCTGTTCGGCCAAGGACGCTAAATCCACCTCCAGAATCTCATTGTCCAGCAAGCACGCCGAAGCAGCAGCGAACATGTCGCGGCCCGTATCTAGCATTACGCAGAAGTCTCCCAGCGCCCCCTTTATCAGCGGAGGCTGATTGCCGGTGAAGAATTCCAAAAGGCCCATGGTACCGCAATTCGAATACTAGCTCGCCTGGTACAAGCGGTGACGCTCAATATACGCCCGAACACTGTCCGGGACGAGATAGCGGATGGATCTTCCTGCCTGCACCCTGCGCCGAATGTCGGAAGCGGTGATGTCGATCGGCGGCATATCCACGTGGAGAACTTTCGTGTCGGGCTTGATTGGACGGTTCTTTCCTCTCCTTGGGCAGACTACCAGGTCAGCCAGAGACCGTATGATTGCCGGCTGGTGCCACAAGTGAAACTGACTCCAGTTGTCTTCTCCAATTACCAGGAACAACCGTGCTACCGGATTGGCCTTGCGGACGGCAAGCAGCGTATCCACAGTGAAGGATGGACCACTGCGCTGCAGCTCCATATCGGACACCCGGAATGCCGCATTCCCCCTCGTGGCGGCACGGGTCATTTCCAGACGGTGCCCGGCACCGCTCAGCTGCGCGGCCATCTTGTGTGGAGATCGGCGGGCAGGTATCCACAAGACATTCTGAAGGCCAAACTGCTCTCTGGCCGTATTGGCCATTACCAGATGCCCGAGGTGAGGGGGGTCAAACGTGCCGCCAAACAGGCCGATATGCAGGGTATTGGCAGACACGGTCGAAGCGACCCTAAGATGCGGTCACCTCGTCCATTAGAGCCGCCGCCCGCGAATACAGCACCTCCGCGTCCTTCAGCAATGGACTGTCAGGAAAGAGTTGAAGCAGGCGCTGGTAGTGGTCCAGAGCCTTTTGAAGCCGCTCAGGCTGCCGCTGGGCAACGCTCTGGTTGCTGAATTCTATGTAGCACCTGATGGCGCCCAGGAGCGCATCATCCGCCATAGGTGTATCGGGATATTTTTCGAAAACCACCTCATAGGACAGAGCCGCTGCCTCGAATAGTTGCCTCCGCTCGTATAGACCCCCGCCGTGAAAAGCCTTGGTGGCCAGCTTGTCGCGAAGTTGCCTTACCCGCTGGGTCGCGACTGCCACGGAATCGTGGTCCGGAAAGCGCTGAAGAAACACATTGAATACCTCGATCCCTCGCTCGGTCTCACTCTGGTCCAGCTCAAAACTCGGCGACCTCTCATAGAATGTCATGGCACGTTCGAATTCCGCGTCCGCCACACGGGGATCTGCGCGGTACAACCGTACAAAATTCGCGTATTCGTCCGCAGCAAGAATAAATTCGCGATTCAATCGATAGGCCCTGGCAAGCTTCAGCTGGGCATCGCTGGCCCATTCATGCGTGCGGCCAAAGTCAAATACGCCCCGGTAATACTGGATTGCCCGGTCATATTTTTGTCCGGCAAAGTACAGCTCCCCGTTTTCGAATGCTTCCCGCGGGGACTCATACTGAATTCGGCCACCCGCGGCACAGCCGGCTACAACAAGGAGCAAGACTATCAACAACTGGCGCATAGAGACAATCGTCGGATTCAGCGTACTTACCCGGACGAGAATCTGGCAGTTCCAGCAGAAGCTAGCGCGCACGGCGCGTGCCTTCGGCGGTGACGTGGTAAAGGAACATGGCTTGATTGCGCTGCCCCCCCGTAAAGTCCATGCGCGTACCGAGCCCCTCGTACGGCCCGGCCTGTTCCAGTCGCCGAATCAGCGACGGTATCGAATCGTCCAGTAGCAAATTCAGCAGGAAGCCGGCTACGTCATAGCCCACAAGAGCGAAGCGACCGGGTTCGTCACCTTGGCTCAATTCACGGAATCGGCGCTCGAATCGCCGCAATTCCATATCTGACTCCGTCGCATCATACGTGTCGACGTACGAGATTTCCAAACCGCGGAGCGAACCGGCCCAGGATGCTACGCCGAACGCTTCGCTGCCTAATACATATGGAGCCCGCTCCAGGGTACTCAGTTCCCTGACTGCTTCCGCGGCAAGGCGTCGGGCCTCTCGGTCACGGTCCGCGTGCACGGCCAGGAACACCGCATCAGCCGCGCTCAAGACCTCCGGACCAACCAATGCCGTGAGTCTGGACCAGTCCAGCGGAGAGAAGATCCGCGCATAGTATACCACGTCGGCCCCCATTCGCCGGGCTTCGCGGTAGAACCCGTCCGCCATTTCGCGGCTGAGTTCATCGTTGCGGTCTGCCACGATTCCCACTTTGGCAAACCGGCGCTCCAATACTGCCCATCGCGCAAGGTAAGCGCCCCTCTGCGCAATCGTGGGATTGGCCTGGAACACATATCGCCGACCGTCCGTGAATTCGTCTCCCGTGGCGAGCGGAGCTACCATTACTACGGCGCTACGCTCGGCTTCCGCAGCGGCTCCAACTGCTTCCTCGCTGTATAACGGCCCGACGATGGCATCCACGTCCTGATCCACCAGCGAGGACACAGCCCGGCGAGCACCCTGGACGGAGTGCTCCGTGTCGCGGAAAACCAGACGCACAAGGTCATTGCCCGATCCGTTACGCTCCCGAACCGCCAGACGGATGCCATTGAATATCGCCTGCGTAACAGCGCGGTCCTCGGGATTCATGGGAAGCGCCACACCCAGCTTGATTGCCCCGCTGCGAGCGCGGGCATGCTCCAGCTGCACTTCGGCATAAGACCTGAGTCTGCCAGCCTCGCTCCTGTAGTTGCTGGATGGAAACCTGCGCTCCAAGTCGTTAAGCAATTCCAGGCATCGCTCATATTCTCCGCTGCGGTAGAGCGCCTTGCCTGCCATGACCAATGCTGCCGTGGTGCGCGTGTGCACCGGCCGGCGTTCGTATACGCGCTCGAAATAATTCAGTGCGCGGCGAAAGTTTGCGTCCTCGAACGCTGCCATGCCCTCATCAAACAGGACGGCCGCCGCCTCGTCCTCCGGAACTGCGTACTGGGCCAGGACAGTGTGCAAACCGCCAGCCGCCAGAAGCACTATCACCACCGCTGCTCTTTGCACGGCACGCGCATGTGTGGCCTGTGCCCTTTCACCCACCGTGTCACTCCCACTCAATTGTTGCCGGGGGCTTGGAGCTGATGTCGTACGCCACCCGGTTGATACCGCGAACCTCATTTACTATCCGATTGGAGACATGTGCCAGAAAATCTTGCGGCAGCCGCGCCCAATCCGCTGTCATGCCGTCCACACTTGTGACGGCCCGTAGTGCGCATACATACTCGTACGTCCGTTTGTCTCCCATTACTCCCACGGTCTGGACCAACAGCAGAACGGCAAATGCCTGCCATACCTCATCATACAAGTCAAAGTTATGCAGTTCGTCAATGAAGATGCGATCAGCCCCGCGCAGGAGTTCCAGCGTCTCTGCGTCCACAGCACCCAGAATGCGAACAGCCAATCCAGGCCCGGGAAACGGATGACGTCCGATAACGGATGACGGCAGACCAAGCAGTCTCCCAATTGCCCGCACCTCGTCCTTGAAGAGTTCCCTGAATGGTTCCAGCAGCGTAAAGCGGTGCTCATCCGGTAAACCCCCGACATTGTGATGCGTCTTGATTGTGGCGCTCGGCCCCTTGAACGAGACGCTTTCGATAACATCAGGATACAAAGTCCCCTGGGCCAGATAGCGAGGAGACTTTCCCTGCTTGCAGCTGATGGCTTGCGTTGCTCTGTCGAAGACCTCCACAAACGTATTGCCTATGATCACACGCTTCCGCTCCGGATCCGTGACGCCGCTAAGACGCTTCAGGAACAAGGCCGATTCATCAACGGCATGCAACGGAATGCGGAAGGTATCATGAAACGTGCTCTGCACCTGCTCCCACTCACCGCTTCTCAGCAGCCCGTTGTTGATGAATACGCACGTCAGGCGGTCTCCGATGGCTTCGTGCAATAGCTTTGCCGCAACAGTCGAATCCACGCCACCTGACAGGCCCAGAAGCACGGTATCGTCACCGACTGTATCCCTTATTTCGTCAATCTTGCGCTCCACGAAGGAAGCCGGGGTCCATGTGCCTTCGCAACCACATATGCCCCGCGCAAAATTACTGAGCATGCGTGCACCGTAATCGGTATGCACGACCTCAGGATGAAACTGCACGCCAAAGTGGGGCTTGGAAGATGAGCGTACTGCGGCAACCGGTGCATTGGCGGTATGGGCAAGCTGTTCATAACCCGCGGGAACCGAGCTAAGGGCGTCACCATGGCTCATCCATACGTGAGAGCCCGAAGGGACACCGGAAAGCAGGTCAGAATCGTCATCAACGTGCAGGCTCGCTCGGCCGAATTCCCTGTGGACCGCTTCTTCCACCTTCCCGCCACGAACGTGAGCCATGACCTGGAGGCCATAACATATTCCCAGGACAGGCACTGCGGATCCGTCAGCTCGTCGAAGCTCAAGAATACCCTCGTCCCAGGCAGGTGCTTCCCCCTCATATACAGAGCTTGGTCCTCCCGACAGGATAATCCCGCTCGGCGCCATCGAGGCCACGTTGATGCAGCTTACGTGGCAAGGGTAAATCTCCGAATACACCCCGGCCTCCCGTATCCGGCGGGCAATCAATTGGGTGTACTGGGCGCCAAAATCCAGAATGAGGATCTTCTCGTCCATCAACCTCAGGCTACCATGCCGGCATACTCCTCCGCACTCAACAGCGCGCCCAGCTCTTCCGGCCGGCGCATCCGCACCCGTATCATCCATCCCCGGCCATAGGCGTCACTGTTGACAAGTGACGGATCTTCCTCCAATGCTCCGTTGTGCTCCATAATGGTACCTGAAACCGGCATGAACAGGTCGGAAACCGCCTTGACCGCTTCCACGGACCCAAAGGATGCCTCCCGGTCGATGTCCTCTCCCACCGGATCAAGCTCAACGAACACGATGTCCCCGAGCTCGCCCTGCGCATAGTCTGTAATCCCGATGGTTACGATTGCACCGTCGTTCTCGACGCGAACCCATTCATGATCCTTCGTATAGCGTAGTTCCGCAGGCAGATTCATGAGCCGTTGCAGTATGTGTGCCGAACCGCGCCGGCAGCAGGTTATGCCGCCGTGGCGAGCCGATCAACAAAATGCGTGTCGAAGTCTCCTCTCCTGAATTCCGGGTGTCGAAGCAATTCCCGGTGGAATGGGATAGTAGTCTTGACTCCTTCAAGTACGAATTCGTCCAGAGCCCGTTGCATTTTCCGGATGGCCACGTCCCGATCACGGCCGTGTACTATAAGCTTGCCAATCATCGAGTCGTAATATGGAGGAACGACGTAGCCTGCATAGGCGTGCGTGTCCACGCGTACCCCCGGACCGCCAGGAACGTGAAACGACTCTATCTTGCCCGGAGAGGGCCTGAAGCCTCTGTCCGGGTCTTCAGCATTGACGCGACATTCAATGGCGTGCCCTGCCGGTTCCAACTCAAGTCGGAATATGCGCTCCCCCATGGCTACGCGGATCTGCAGCTCGACCAGGTCCTGGCCGTACACCTCTTCTGTCACCGGATGCTCAACCTGTATCCGCGTATTCATCTCCATGAAATAAAATCTGCCGTCGCCATCCAGCAGAAATTCCACGGTGCCTGCGCCCTCATAATCCACTGATGCTGCTCCCAGGACTGCAGCCTGGCCCATTCTCTCACGAAGCACACTGTCGACTACTGCCGACGGGGCCTCTTCAATCAACTTCTGGTGGCGCCTTTGAATGGAGCATTCGCGCTCTCCCATGTGGTGCGTATTGCCGTGGGAATCGGCCATCACCTGAATCTCAATATGCCTGGGCTTCTGCAGCAACTTCTCGACGTACAGGCTTCCATTGCCGAATGCCCCTTCTGCCTCGGCGCGTGCCGAATAGAAATGCCGCTCGAACGCCGATTCGCTTTCCACGGACCGCATGCCGCGGCCACCCCCGCCCGCGCTTGCCTTGATCATGACGGGATACCCCAAATCCGCAGCCAGATGCATACCGTCTTCAACCGATTCCACGACGCCGTCCGAGCCCGGAACGACAGGCACACCGGCCGCACGCATGGTTTCCTTGGCCCGGCTCTTGTCTCCCATGAGAGTAATGGTGTGCGGAGACGGTCCAATGAATGTGATGCCGTGATCCGCACAGATGGCGCTGAATACGGCATTCTCCGACAGGTAACCGTATCCCGGATGAATCGCATCTGCTCCCGTCACCTCCGCTGCCGCAATGATCCGGTCAGGACGCAGGTAGCTGTCTGCGGATGGCGCCGGGCCTATGCAAACCGCCTCGTCCGCGAACTTCACGTGGAGTGTGTCGCGGTCTGCCGACGAGTATACCGCCACCGTTTTCAGCCCCATCTCGCGGCAGGTCCGTATGATACGGAGAGCTATTTCGCCACGATTGGCGATTAGAATCTTGCGCATGGCTCCATTACCGGCAATACGTGCGTACGTCTACGCCGGATCGATTACAAACAGGGCTTGGCCATACTCAACTGGTTCGGAGTCATTGACCAAGACCTCGACTATGGTACCTGCCACTTCGCACTCTATCTCATTCATCAGCTTCATTGCCTCAATTATGCAAAGCGTGTCACCAGCCTTTACAACATCTCCGGGCCCTACGAAGGGATCGGAATCCGGAGAAGGTGCCGAATAGAAGGTACCTGGTGTAGGCGCCTCAACGGTGATGCCCGCATGGGCATCCGCGTCCGGTTCCTCTTCCGCCGGGCTCTGTGCTGGCGCCGGCGGAGGTGGGGTAAATGCGGTGCCAGCGGGGGCAAGGGGAGCGGCGCCTTGCACGACCGACGGCGGGTAATGCGCCAGCCCGAGCGGCGGCTGAAGTGCTACAGCCGGCGAATTCTTGCGCACGATAATTCGCACGCCGTGCTCCTCGATCTCGACTTCTGCCGCCTCGCTTTCAGAAGCTGCCTTTATCAGTTCGCGTATCCTGGCCAGGTCCATGTCAGGCATGCCGTTTGAAACCGTCAGTGCAGAGCCCTCACGACGCTACACGCGTGATATAGGCGCCTGTGTCCGTATTGACCCTGATGGTGTCGCCTTCCTGCACAAAAAGCGGCACGTTCAGCACGGCGCCGCTCTCAAGCGTAACCGCCTTGGTTGCACCCGTGGCCGTATCGCCTTTCAAGCCGGGATCGGCCCGCACCACGTTCAGGTCCACGCTCTTGGGAATCTCGGCCCGGATTGGCTCCTCGTTTTCAGCGTGAAAGAGTATGTCTATCATCCCCCCTTCCTTCAGGAACTCGCGCTTTTCCACCATCTCTGGCTGCAGGGCGCACTGGTCGTAATCCTGCATGTTCATGAAATGCAATCCCAGCGCATCCTCGTACAGATATTGATGGGCCCGCCGCTCCACGCGAGCCTCCGCCACCTTCTCACCGGCGCGAAACGTCTTGTCTACAACGCGGCCTGTGCGCACATTGCGCAGCGTCGTACGAACAAACGCACCTCCCTTGCCGGGCTTCACATGCTGAAATTTGACTATTTGCCAAATCCCATCGCCAAGAACCATAGTGAACCCGGTGCGGAAATCCGTCGTTGACGCCATGTATCCCGGTTGAGTGATCAGCAAATATAGGGCACCGTCGCCGTTGCTGCAAAAGCCGGCGGGCCCGCTTTCCGGGGTCTGAGGCCCGCCTGTGGGGACCGTTGTGGCCTCCGACTCCGCGCTGTTTGCGCACTACCGCGGGTTGGCGCCTGCGCCACAACTAAGCTGCCAGCGCCCGCGGCTACCCTGGTGGCGGCCGGCGAGGGAACAGGACCGTGGGGTCCGTCAGCCCCAGGGTTCCCCTGTAGAGAAAGCCTTCGCCGTAGCGTGCCCCGATGGAAAACCCAAGGGTGGCCGCACGGGCCTCAACCCAGCGCAGGAAGGCCGGATCTGAGATAAACGTCTCGGGACCCTCATGCTCCGGGTCGTGGAACTGAGTGGCAAATGCGCGTACGGCACGCATGCGCTGCTCCCATGTTTCCGTCACATCCACCACAAAGGTGGACTCCATCGGGAGCACCTCCGCGTAGTGAAGAACATGCTGCGGGCGCCATGGGGCGGTGTCCAGGACTTGATCCGCCCGGACTTTCTCCAGGCCGCTGGAATAGCAGGCTTCCACCGTCAGTCGCGCTGCGCGCGTGTGATCCGGGTGCCTGCACACTACAGGGTGAACTAGCACAACAAGGGGGCGTGTGCGCCTTAGAACCGCAACGAGCCGCAAGCGGTTTTCCAGGCTCAACGCAATGTCGCCGTCCGGTAGTCCAAGGTTCTCCCTGAAGGACAAGCCCAGTATCCGGGCAGCGGCTGCCGCCTCCTGCGCACGCTTATCTACGCTGCCTCGCGAGCCCAGCTCACCCCTCGTCAGGTCCAGAATCCCTGTCCGATAGCCTGCTTTCGCCAATAGACAGAACAGGCCCCCGGCATTTATTTCAACATCGTCCGGATGGGCGGCTATCCCGAGGACATCCAGATGTTCGGACATGTCAACCGGCCACGAAGTTCACTATCCGCCCTGGAACGTAAATCTCCTTGCGTGGCGGTGCGTCTCCCAGATACCGGGCCACGTTGTCCTGGGACCTTGCCTTTTCCAGCACGCTTTCGCGCTCCGCGTCCGGGCTGATAGAGATTGTCGCCCGGACACGGCCATTAACCTGCACAGCAATCCTGACGGTCTCTTCAACCAGATAGGCTTCGTCCAGCGCCGGCCACGATTCATGGGCCAGGCTGTCACCGTGCCCCAATCGCTCCCACAATTCCTCGGATACATGCGGAGCAAACGGCGCCAGCAAGAGCACGAAATCCTCTGCCAAACGTTGGGGAATGCAATCCCACTTGTAGGCGGCATTGACAAACTCCATGAGTGAGGAGATGGCCGTATTCATGCGCAGCGCCTCAATGTCGTCGGTCACGCGCCGGATAGTCCTGTGAAGAAGGCGCTGCTGCTGCTGCGAAGGCTCCACGTCGCGCACCAATGCGCCCGCGCCGCCGTGCTCATCCGCGAGGAGCCTCCACACACGATTCAGGAATCTGAATGTGCCTTCCACGCCTTGCGTGCTCCAGGGCTTAACCTGTTCAAGCGGCCCCATGAACATTTCGTACAGCCTGAAGGCGTCGGCGCCGAAGATTCTGACCACTTCATCCGGATTGACCACATTGTTCCGGCTCTTGCTCATCTTGTGCGCGCGGACGTCCAGGCGAATGTCCGGATCTTCGCGCAGCACGAAGTGCTCCCCAACTTTCTCCACCTTGCCTTCGCCTACCTTCTCCGAGTCCACCTTCCTGGCGGTGCCCTTGATTTCGCCGTCACTCACTTCCACGGCTGACACGCGCTCATTCGTTCCCGCGTCCCGATAGGCCGTGTACTCAAGCTCTCCCAGGATCATTCCCTGGTGAACGAGCTTGGCGAATGGCTCCGGCGTACTGACCATGCCGGCATCATAGAGCACCATGTGCCAAAAGCGCGCATAGAGCAAGTGCAGCACGGCGTGTTCCGCCCCCCCCACATACAGATCGACCGGCATCCAGTAGCGCTCCAGTTCCGGATCTACCAGGGCCTTACTGTTGTCCGGATCGATATAGCGTATATAATACCAGCACGAGCCTGCCCATTGCGGCATCGTGTTGGTCTCCCTTCTGGCGGGCCGTCCGGTTTCCGGGTCCGTCGTTTCAAGCCAGTCCACGGCAAGAGAAAGCGGCCCTTCAGGCGTTCCGCTGGGTTTGAATTCCTCCAGCTCCGGCAAGGCAACCGGCAACGCCTTTTCCGGCAACCCCTTCGCCACACCGTCCACATAGATCACAGGCAGCGGCTCTCCCCAGTAGCGCTGCCGGGAAAACAGCCAGTCACGCAGCTTGTAATTGATCTTGCGCCTGCCATTGCCCGTCGATTCCAGCCACTCCAGCATGCGCTCCTTGGCCTCTTTCACATGCAGGCCATTCAGAAAGCCGCTGTTGATGGCCGGACCGTCGCCGAGATAGGCCTTGCCCACAAAGCCGTCTACCGGCTTTACCGTGCGACGGATGGGCAAATCATGCGCGGCAGCAAACGCCCAGTCTCTCTCATCCTGTCCGGGCACGGCCATAATGGCTCCCGTGCCATACGTCGCCAGGACATAATCAGCCACCCAGACCGGAATAGGCTCGCCGCTGGCAGGATTGATGGCATAGCCCCCCGTGAACTCTCCGGTCTTCTCCTTTTGGAGTTCCGTGCGCTCCAGGTCGCTTTTTCGGGCCGCCCGCTCCCGGTACCCGGTCACGGCAGCGCGCCGCTCCGGGGTCGTCAACGCCTCCACGAGCTCATGCTCGGGCGCCAGTACCATATACGTTGCACCGAAGAGGGTGTCGGGGCGCGTCGTATAGACCCGGATGAGCCGGTCCGAGCCCACAACGGTGAAATCGATTTCGGCTCCCTCGCTGCGACCAATCCAGTTCCGCTGCATCTCCTTCGTGCTGGCAGGCCAATCGGCATCCTCGAGTCCCTGGAGCAGGCGCTCCGCGTACTCGGTGATGCGCAGCACCCACTGCCGGAGCTTTCTCCGCTCGCAAGGATGGCCGCCAATCTCGCTCTTGCCGCCTATAACCTCTTCGTTGGCGAGTGTCGTTCCAAGCTCTTCGCACCACCAGACTGGTACTTCAGCCTCGTACGCAAGTCCGCGCTCCATCAGCTGCCGAAAAATCCATTGTGTCCAGCGGTAATAATCGGGATCCGTAGTATCGACCTCCCGGTCCCAGTCGTACGAGAAGCCCAGCGCCTTTAGCTGCTGCCGGAAGCGCTTGATATTGGCGGCCGTCGTGGTGCGCGGATGCGTGCCCGTCCTCAGAGCGTACTGCTCTGCCGGCAAGCCGAACGCGTCCCAGCCAATGGGATGAAGCACGTTGAAGCCCCGCATTCTCTTGTATCGCGCAACGATATCCGTCGCCGTGTAGCCCTCGGGGTGGCCAACATGCAACCCGCTTCCGCTCGGATAGGGAAACATGTCCAGGACGTAGTACTTCGGCCTTGATCTGTCAATTTCAGCCGGTGTGCGAAAAGTCTTGTTCCGCTCCCAGAACGCCTGCCATTTCTCTTCTATTTGCTTGAACGGATACGAAGCCATAATCCCGCGCCAAACAGATTCTCTTGTCTTGCTGGTAGTGGCAAATCTGGTTCCGACGGTAGCCGGCTCAAGATAAGGTATCAGCGAATGGAGATATGGGGGCTGCTCGCGGGGCCAGGTTCCGCGCCTGGCATTCGCTCGAACGCTGCCACGTCGCTAGAACGGCCAAACGGGTTCGTCAATGACTTCTCCCAGCACGCGGTACTCACGATTGAAGTATACCAGGGGGAGGTTGCCTGTTGCCGGCGAAACGGACAAGACCCTCCCGACCATAAGGGAGTGGTCTCCGGCCGGATGTCTGGCATAAGAGGCGCAGTGAAAGACCGCAATGGCTCCGTCTATGAGAGGCACGCCATGCCTGTCCAGCGAATAGGATACGTCCTCGAATTGTTGGGCGCCGCTGCGATCGGGCTCCGCAAACGCGGTGCTGAGATCTGCCTGCTCGTCGCTGAGCAGGTGCACCGCAAAATACTTGACCCGCGTGATCAACCCGTGCATGCGGGCATCGTGCGAGACATTGAATGAAACCAGGGGTGGAACAAGGGAGACGCTCGTGAAAGAGCCCACCGTCATGCCTCGCATTTGACCGCCTTCGGCAGCCGTTACCACTGTCACCGGAGAAGGAACGCGACGCATGGCGGTTCGGAACGCCTCGACAAGGATCTCCTCCGACATGGCGATCCTACACAAATGCGTCCTTGATGCGGCTGAAGATTGACTTGCCGCTCTTCCTCGAGTCCTCCGACGGTTCAAATGCGGGCGATTCCCGCATCTTTTCCAGAAGTGTTCGGTCCTGGCTGGAAAGCTCTCTTGGTATCCAGACGTTTACCCTCACCAGCTGATCCCCCCGTCGTCCGGTGTTCAGTTCAGTCAGTCCGCGACCCCGCATGCGAAGGATTTTCCCGGACTGGGTGCCCGGATCTATGTCCAGCCTCGCCCGGCCCTTGAGGGTCGGAACTTCCAACTCCGTTCCCAATGCCGCATCCGGAATAGAAATGTAGCATTCGTGGAAAAGATCATAGCCGTCGCGCTCGAATTCCTTGTGTGGCAACTCATGGATTTCCACACGCAAATCGCCCGCAGGACCTCCGCGCACACCCACGTTCCCACTGCCCCGCATACTCAGGTAATTGCCTTCCACGACACCGGCCGGCACCTTCACGGTGACTATCGTTTCTCCCTGCACTCGCCCCTTGCCCCGGCAATGCGCGCATTCCTTCTCAATCACCTGCCCTTCTCCGCGGCATGACGTACACGCCTGCACACTGACGATCTGGCCTAGCACTGTCTGACGCGCGTGGCGCACTTCTCCCGCGCCGTTGCACGAAGAGCACAACTTGCGCGATGTGCTGCCTCCCTCGGCGCCGGTCCCCTCACATGGCCTGCAGGCCACAAATCTGCGGACCTTCAAACGCTTCTCGGTGCCTTCCGCAATCTCCTCCAGTGTAAGTGGAAGCTGCACCCGCAATCCTTCCCCCCTTCTGCCAGAATTGCGGACACCGGCGCGCCCGGCACTGCCGCCAAAGAACTCGTTAAATCCTCCACCCCCGCTGAATATGTCGCTAAAGGCACTGAAGATGTCATTGATATCGGTAAAGCCCGCTCCTCCGTTGCGCACGTTGACGTGGCCGTAGCGGTCATACTGTGCTCTCTTGCCGCTGTCCGATAGCACCTCGTACGCTTCCGCTGCCTCCTTGAATTTCTCCTCTGCCTTGCTGTCTCCCGGATTTCGGTCCGGATGGAAATGTAGTGCCTTTTTTCGGTAGGCTTTCTTTATGTCATCGGCCGAGGCGGACCGGTCGACTTCGAGAATGTCGTAATAATCCTTTTTCATTGGCTCTCCGTTTGGGCAGCCACCACCACCTTGGCGTGGCGCAATACATGCTCACCGTGTCTGTACCCCCGCTGTACCTCCTGGAGCACGTATCCCGGCTCCGAACCATCAGAAGCCGGAACCCGAAGTACAGCCTCGTGGAGATGCTCATCGAACGGCTGGCCTACGGCCTCCACGGGCTCGACTCCAAAGCTGGCCAGCGCCGCCGTAAGGTTTTCGTACACCAGATTCATTCCAGCCTCGAAGGCCGAGCCCGATTCATCATTGTTGCACGAGGCCTCAAGTGAGCGCCCAAAGTCGTCCAGTACCGCGAGCATGGCCTCCAGTACCGGTGCCTGGGCACGACGCGTCCAATTCGCGCGCTCTCGCTCCGTCCGTCGCCGGTAATTCTGAAACTCCGCTGCCTGGCGAAGCAACTGGTCCCTCACCCTGCCGAGTTCTTCTTCCAGCTCCGCTGCGGCCGGGTTGCCGGGCTCCTCCGCCAAAGGCTCGGGCCCCGGCTCCGGTTCCTGCCGCGGCGCCTCTTCAAGCACAGCCTGCGCTGCTTCCTGATCGTTGGTCTCTGACATAATTGCTAAACGTTTATTCTACTCACTGGAATGCTTGACCCGCAAGGACGATCTGTTCAGCAACGCCGCCATATTCTCCACCAGCGCAATGACCCGGCTGTAGTCCATCCGCGTAGGCCCCAATATGCCAACCGTACCCACCGTCTCGCCCACGTTGTACCGCGCAGTGACGAGGGAATAGTTGCGGGCGGATTCATCATCTATCTCGCTGCCAATGCTGACGGCAGCCTTGCCGCTGCCGACTTCAGCAGGCTGTGCTTCAAACAGCTTCACGACGTAACCTTCATCTTCAATCAGCTTGATCAATTGCCGGACATCCGACGTGTCCTGAAATTCAGGCTGGCGCAGCAGCAATTCTGTACCGCCGTGGCTGACCCTACCCTCTATGGGGTCACTGAAGAGAATGGCCGATTCGTTCAGAATCAGCTGGACAATTCCGGTGCGGTCATCCTCGATATCCCGTGTGCGACTGGCGTAGGTCCGTCGAATTTCGTCCAGAGGCAGTCCGGCAAGTCTTTCGTTGAGAATCGCAACGATTCTGTCAAGGTCTCGACGATTGAGGTCCACTTCCGTCTGGTATATGATGGTCCTTACCAGCCGGCTGCGCACGCTGATGACAATCATAACCGAAGGCGATGAAAGCGGCACCACGTCGAGGCGCTCCAGTACTCCCGTCGAAATGCGGGGACTAAGCACTACCCCCAGCAGCCTGGACATTTGACCCAGCAGTCTTGAGCTCTCGCGAAAAAGCTCATCAGTATCGCCCATCAGCCGGTCCAGCTTCGCCTTCAGCAGTCGCTTTTCCACCACGGGCAAGTCCGGCAGGTCCATGAGCTCATCCACAAAGGCCCGATACCCCAGGTGGGTAGGGACGCGGCCGGCGGATGTGTAGGGATGGCGAAGGTAGCCCAGCTCCTCCAGGTCGCCCATGGTATTGCGCACTGAAGCAGGACTGAGTCCGAGCGGGAATCGCCTGGACAGCGTACGGGACCCTACAGGTCCAGCGGTGTCAATGAAGCTGCGCACAACGGCCCGGAGAATGGCACGCTCCCGCTTGTCGAGCGGGCGAACATATGTGGCTTTGGAGGTCCGCATACCGATCTAACCGCAGCAAAAGCCTTGCCAACACGGCCGTGACCGGACGAATCGGCAGAAGTGCGTACTGCAAGCCTCGCAGGGCGGTTTCCTTTGGCGGGCGCAACAGCTTGAATGTGCATGCGTATCTGGAGCGAACCCAGAATCTACTTCCGTCGCGATGCGCTTTTTTTCCTCCTTGGTAGCCAGTGCCCTGGGTACATTCATTGCACTGGGCCTATTGCTGCTGCTCGGCTCCGCTCTGGCAGCAGCCCTGTTGTCCACAACCGGCGCAACGCCTACGGTGCGCCACAACTCTGTTCTCGTCGTGGAGCTTTCCGGTCCCGTTCCGGAGATCGCATCGCATGATCCCCTGGCAGGCCTGCTGCTGGACGAGGCGGCCTATGATCTCCAGGACTTGCGGAAGGCCTTGCACAATGCAGCGGCAGACGACCGTATCGGCGGGCTGTGGCTCAAACTTCGCGGCGTGCAAGCGAACTGGAGCACGCTGCAGGAGATTCGCCTTGCGCTCAAGGCCTTCAAGGCCAGCGGCAAGCCGCTTATTGCCTCCAGCGGCGAGTACATGATGGCAGAGCGCGACTATTACCTGGCGACCGTCGCAGACAGCGTTTTTGCACTGCCCGAGGCCTTCTTCGAATTCAACGGGATGTACCTGGAAGTGATGTTTCTCAAGGGGCTGCTGGACAAGCTCGACATTGAGCCTGAAATCATTCGCGTCGGTGAATACAAGGGAGCTGTTGAGTCGTACTCGCGCGCCGATCTGTCCCGCGAAAACGAAATCCAGTTGCAGTCCGTGCTCGACGAATACAACCGGCGGCTTGTTGAGGCCGTTGCCGCAGGCCGGGCGATGGATGAGGAGCACGTAAGAGCGCTGGCGACGGAGGGTGCCATGATAACGGCAGCAGAAGCATACGAAGCCGGGCTGCTGGACGGACTGCTGTATGAAGACGAGGTAAGCGATCTGCTTCGCAAACGCGCGGGCCAGGACGGTGATCTGCGAACCGTCCGCCTGACCTCCTATATGCGAGTGCCGGATGCCGAGGCAACCGGAGAACGCATTCGCACGGACGATCGGATCGCCATCGTCTACGCTGTCGGAACCATTCTAACCGGCACAAGCCCTTCCGGGGTGTCTGTCGTGGGTTCTGCCACCTTCCGCAACGCCATGAAGAGGGCGCGGGAGGATGAGAGAGTCAAGGCTGTGGTGCTTCGCATCAATTCTCCTGGTGGTTCGGCAGTGGCTTCGGATGCCATGTGGCGCGAAATCGAGCTGACTGCACGTGAAAAGCCCGTGGTTGCTTCCATGGGTGATGTTGCGGCATCGGGAGGATACTGGATTGCCACGGCCGCTGACACCATTGTAGCCGACCCCGCGTCCGTGACGGGCAGCATTGGCGTTTTTGGCATGCTGTTCAACGTGGGACCGGCGCTGGAAAGCAATCTGGGCATCACCACCGACGGCGTGCGGACGAGTCCCTACGCGGACATGTTCTCGGCACTGCGTAGCCTGCGGCCCGAGGAACGGGCCATCCTGGAACGGGCGATTGCTTCGACGTACGGCCGTTTCCTGGAACGGGTATCCGAGGCGCGCGGCATGGAACCTGCCTCCGTTGACAGCATCGGAAAAGGGCGCGTGTGGACCGGTCAGCAGGCCCTGGATGTCGGGCTTGTAGACGCCCTGGGCGGCATCGATACGGCAGTTGAGCTGGCAGCGGAGATGGCCGGCCTCGAAACCTGGGACACGCGCTTGCTGCCACGTCCACGCACACTGATGGAAGAACTAAGCGATCTCATGGTCATGCGCGTTCGTCGCACGTTTGCGCTGCCGGCAGCCGATCAGATCGAGGAGCTGATCCGGATGCAAGGGGAACCGCAAGCACGCCTACCCCTGGACTTCCGGCTGCGCTAGAGGCGCAGCAGAACCTGTCCGGTCATCTCCTCCGGGACCGGCTCGTCCATCAGCCGGAGTATGGTAGGGGCGACATCCCCCAGCTTGCCAGCCCTTACCGGTGTCGCGGCTCCGTCTCTTATGACCAGGTGCGGGACCAGCGCTGTGGTGTGGGCCGTATGCGGCGACCCGTCGGGCATCCTCATCCGGTCTGCGTTGCCATGATCGGCCAGGACGGTAATGCCGTAGCCGTTGGCCTGTGCCGCCTCGATCACCCGGCGTGAATGCGCATCGACCGCTTCTACCGCCTGCACAGCGGCGTCAAATACGCCCGTGTGACCCACCATGTCCGGATTGGCAAAGTTGAGGCAGACAAAGTTGTAGCACTGTCGCGCCAGCGCCTCCACGCAGCGGCCAGCCAGCTCCGGCGCGCTCATTTCGGGTTGCAGGTCGTAAGTCGCCACCTTGGGAGAAGGCACAAGAATGCGGTCTTCCCCTTCAAAGGGGGCCTCCCTGCCTCCGCTGAAGAAATAAGTGACGTGGGGATACTTCTCCGTCTCGGCTATGCGCAGTTGTCTTGCACCTCGTTGCGACAGTACCTCTCCCAGCGTGTCAGTCAGGTCAACCGTGCGAAAGGCAACGGGCAAGCCGAATGCCGCGTCGTACGGGGTGAGGGTCACGAGATGCAGCCCCGGCAGCGGAAGCCGCGCAAAGGGCGGCGCCTGCTTCAATCCGGAAAGTGCCTGTACCATCTGCCTTCCCCGATCGGCTCTGAAATTGAAAAAGACGACTGCATCGCCGGGCCCGATGCGCGTGCTGGCGCCGTCACGGTACTCAATGCGTCGCGGTGCTACAAATTCATCCGTGGTACCCTCTGCATAAGCCTGCTCCATCGCCCTGACAGGATCTCCGAAGACCGGATTTACTTCCTGCACCAGTAGCCGGTACGCCTTTTCAATCCGTTCCCACCTTCGATCCCGGTCCATGGCATAGTAGCGACCCACAATGGAGACCAGGCGGCCCGGGCCGTAATCAGGCGCCTTTCGAACGAACTCCTTGACGTATCGCAGGCCGGCGTCAGGCGGCGTGTCCCTGCCATCCGTGAACGCATGTACGCAAACCTGAGCATCAGTAAGTCCCTGGGTTCCGGCTAGCCTGATGAGCGCCAGGAGATGATCCAGATGGCTGTGAACACCGCCGTCCGAAAACAAGCCCAGAAGGTGGAGCCGCTTTCCGGAGGTCGCCACCCGGCGCGCGGCTTCCACTAGCGCATCATTGACAAAGAAACTCTGGTTTTCGATAGCCAGATCAATGCGGGTTATTTCCTGATTGACCGTCCGCCCGGCACCCAGGTTCATATGTCCAACCTCGGAATTGCCCATCTGGCCTTTGGGCAGTCCTACCGGTCTGCCGGAGGCAACCAGCGTGCCATGCGGATACCTCGAAAAAAGCCCGTCCAGGAACGGCGTGTTGGCGGCGTGAATGGCGCTTACACTCGGATCTGTCGTGATGCCGAAGCCGTCCAGAATGACAAGTATATGGCGCTTGGAAGGGCGCATGATTCCCGGGCGTTAGGTGGAAGACCGGACCTCAACGCGGAAGTCCCTGATCCTCTTCGTTGTCTTTCCAGTCTTTGCAAGAAACACATTCATCGTCCCGCAGCGAGGGCAGGCAATTTGCTGCATTCCCTTGCGGTCCTCTTTTTCCACCGGGTTCGAAAAGTAGTGGCCCCGCGTCTTGCAGTAGTACGTGCCCTTGTGCGCATCAAGTCCTTTCAGTGGCGCAGGGAGCCGGCGCAGTGCCCGCCCATAGCGGCATACTGGCACGACCGGACAGACATCACATTGGGGTGCGCGCGCCTTGCACGTATAGCGTCCGTGCAGAATGAGCAGATGATGGGCCTCGCCCCAGGTGCCGACGGGAAATATGGCCTTGAGCCCCCGCTCCACCTTGAGCGGCGTATCGGCATTTTCCACGAGGCCTATCCGGTTGGCTACCCGGAAGACATGCGTGTCAACCGGCAGGGCCTCATCGTCGTCGAAGGCGACGGAACTGACCACCTGGGCCGTCTTGCGCCCGACTCCCGGGAGCTTCATAAGCTCTGACTGGGTCCTCGGCAGTTGGCCGCCAAAATCCCGGCATACTTGACGCGCCATGCGAACCAGGTGGCGGGATTTGTTGTTCGGATATGACACGGACCGGATAAAGGGATACACGTGGTCCGGCTCCACTTCTGCCAAGGCCGTGAAGGACGGATAAGCCTCAAAGAGCGCAGGTGTGACCTTATTGATGCGTTCGTCCGTACACTGGGCGGAGAGAATCACCGCCACGATCAGTTCATACTCATTGACAAAATCAAGTTCGCTACGGGGACTGGGAATGGTAGACCGCAGGCCCGCCAGCGTCCTTTGCCCTCGTTCCACCCTGTTCATGATCCGGCAAGTACTGTCCGCGCCCTACTACCCCACATGCATCCCGGCGTTTCAGCCGCCTGTGCCACCAAGGGAACATGCCGCTGCCGGCCGGACCCAATGCCTTTAGGCAATGCCATGTGCAGATTGACGGCAGGACTTTGCGGCGTGCTGTTGTGCCTCGCATTGCATTATCCGGCGACGGCGCAGCTCTCAGACAGCGCGCAGGTATCCCTCATCACTATTGGACCGGGCCAGGCCATCTATTCTCTCTGGGGGCACAGTGCCCTGCGCGTGCATGATCCGCTGCTGGGAATAGACATAGCGTACAACTACGGCACCTTCGACTTTGGCAACCGGGTGCAATTCCTGGCGAGATTCCTTTACGGCAAGCTGGACTACGCGCTGAGTCGGCAGGACTTTCCCTCCCTCGTGGCAGTTTCCTGGGAGGTGGAGGGCCGCGCCGTCGTCGAGCAAGTACTGGACCTTACGCCGGGCCAGCGCGAGACGCTGTTCAGGTATCTGGAGCAGAATGCCAGACCCGAAAACAAGATCTACCGCTATGATTACTTCTTCGACAACTGTTCCACACGCATCCGCGACGCCCTTGAGGCTGTACTGAATGATACGACGCTATTTCAGGCGGTGGCGCCAGACGGATCAAGCTTCCGCGAGCTCATTCGGCCCTATTCAAGGACAAGACCAATGTTGGACGTGGTTATGAACCTTGCTCTCGGATTGCCCGGCGACGCTGCGGCGAGTGGCAGAGAGCGTCTCTTTCTGCCAATAGAGCTGATGGATAGTGCAGACCAAGCAACCATCCGAAGCCCGGAGCGGGAGGCGTCCTTGGTGACCAGAACCGATTCGCTGCGCGGATCGCTTACCGCACCCGTGACCGGCACTGACTGGCCGCTTGTGGTGGCGTCGTGGTTGCTGTTTGTACTGGCGTTATGCCTGGCAGGCAGGGGCGCAGCCTTTTGGCGCATCGCAGACACGGTACTTCTCTCAGTGACGGGCTTCGCCGGTCTGCTGCTGTATTTCCTTTGGATCGTGTCGCTGCATGATGCTGCCGGATCCAACCCGCACATAATCTGGGCGTGGCCGTTCCACTTGTTCATGGCCTGGGAGATTGCCAGACGAAGAACCGTGTCCTGGCACCGGCCGTACTTCTATGTTGCAGCAGCAGCCACCGCCATTACAGCCATTGTGGCCGTCATGATGCCTGCCCGTCTGCCCGCGGTGGCCGTCCCATTTCTTCTCCTTCTGACCGTCCGGTGTATGGCCCTGGCACGAAGTACCTTGGACGGCAGGCGCCGAATTGGCCGGGAGCTGGTACCGCGTACGGGATTTGAACCCGTGTTACCGGCGTGAAAGGCCGGCGTCCTAGACCCCTAGACGAACGCGGCAAGGCTGAATGAGGGTGACCGAGGGGACTTGAACCCCCGACCTCCAGGGCCACAACCTGGCGCTCTAACCACCTGAGCTACGGTCACCGTAGAAGAGCACGGAATTTACGCAGAATTCCGGCGGATTCGCAAGACCTACCGGATGATGGCCACCTTGCCAAAAGCAGCTCCCTCTCCATTCTGACCAACGGCAATCACAAGATACGTCCCGGACGGAACAGGCCTGGCATTCTGATCCTTGCCGTTCCAAAGCGCCCTACCACCGCGTGCCGAAAGGCGACCAACCAGCATGCCACCGAGCGTAACTACGCGGATCTCCGTCTCCTCAACCAGGCCCTCGATATAGATTTCCGGATCAGCGTTACCTGCTATGACCACCGGATTCGGATAGATGAACAGGTCCTGAACCTCCGCCACGGGGTCTATGGCATCACCCTGGAAGGCGACCAGCCCGCGGTCCGTACTCAGGAACACCCGACCGGACGCGCCATCGACGGTGATGGCATTCACGACATTGGACAGGATTGGTGAGCTATCGGTCGTGAATCGGCGCACGAGATCGAAGCCCGTGCTTTCGCTTACAAGGTAGGCTCCCTGTTGCGTGGCAAGCCAAAGGCGATTGGACGGATCCACCGCAATATCTGTTACCGGCAAGTCTCCGAGCACATACGAGCCCTGATCCCTGCTGGACCATACCGGCCACGTCGCTTCAAGCGAAGCATCCGTCGCAGCACCGATACCCGCCAAAAAGTAGGCCGGACCCTCCTCGGTCGCTATCCAGATGCGACCGGTACGATCCTCAGCCATCGCCTGTATCCTGACACTCGGCAGACCGCGGCCGAGAGCCCCTGGCTGCCCGAAGAAGCGACAGGAATCGTCTGTTTGGTCCGTAGGCGTATTTCCCGTGTCAAGAACCATGATTCCCCTGGTGAACCGGAGGTTTCCGGTATCCTGGACCAGAATCCATTTCAGTCCGCTGGAGTCGACCAGAAGGGACCCCAAGGCAGTCGTGGACGCAGTGCCTGCGCACGATGGCGGCAGCAGACCCGTCCACTGCCCGTCGGGAGTCCGCACATGCAAGGGCCGCGAAGCTGTCGTATTGGTAACCCACAGAGTTCCGTCTTCTTCACTGCCCAGACCGCCGACAATCACATAGCTCGTCGTACCGGCCGCCGGCAGCAAACTCGAATTGCTCTCGTCGTATACGGTGAGGTCACCGTCGTCGGTGACCTGTGCCAACCCGCTCCCCCGTGATGCCGCCCACACACTACCATGTGCATCTGCATGAACCTGCAGAAAATTGCCTCTGCCAGCAAGCTCTTCCCGGAATCGCGAGGTAAAGTTGGTCCAGATCCCGTCATTGCCGAGTCGATAGAATCCGGCGGCAGGCACCGTCTCCACGGCGGCTGCCCACAGAGTGCCATCCGGGCCTACAGCGAGATCCCCGAATGGGCTGTCGAACGGTCCCTCGGGGAAAACGTCTGCAATTCGCAGGGCAGGGCGCTCAGTCCCAACCGGTCTTTCGTATTGGCTGATGCCCCTCTCGGCATCAGCCACCCACACGGTTTCGTTGCCAGCCACGGTCACAGCGTGCAGGTCTGCATACCCGTCAGCGAGCACTAGCGATGCTCCTCCGGCAATTGCCGC
>CAZXEU010000147.1:0-23673 GCA_964639665.1 uncultured Rhodothermaceae bacterium
TCCGGGATGCCTTCGCCCGTCTTGGCGCTGATGTGCGCAATGTTGCCAGCGGGCTCTCCGACCAGCGTCTCGATGGATCTGGCCACCTCCTCCGGCCGCGCACTTGGCAGGTCGACCTTGTTCAGCACCGGAATAACTTCGAGATCGGCCTCCAGTGCCAGGTACAAGTTGCTGATGGTCTGGGCTTCTATTCCCTGCGCTGCATCTACTACCAGAATCGCCCCCTCGCAGGCCTTGAGAGCCCGGGACACCTCATAGGTAAAGTCCACGTGCCCGGGCGTGTCGATAAGGTTCAGTGCATACTCTCTGCCGTCTGCGGCGACGTACGACATGCGGATGGCATGACTCTTGATCGTGATTCCGCGCTCGCGCTCCAGGTCCATGGAGTCCAGTACCTGGTCCTGCATGTCGCGCTGCGAGACCGTCCCGGTGATCTCGAGGAAACGATCAGCCAGCGTGCTCTTGCCGTGATCGATGTGCGCGATCACGCAGAAATTGCGGATATGGCCCAGGTGTGAAGACATGCCCTGCGTTTGGCAGCGTGAGTGCCTGAAGATACGGACCTGCAACTCGGGCAATTCACTGCTGCACCGCAGTACCTGCAGCTCGCGCTGCCGGGAGTGCGACCGCGCCGGGAGTGCGCGAACGCGGCGTTGCAAATGCGCTGGGGAATCGCAACTCGGTCCCCTTTCGCGTGCCTGGTGTCCTCGCCTTACGGTGCCCTTAATGCCAGAATGGGCATGCCGGACCCACGGACACCTGCCTGCCCTCTACCCTGCCGATCCGGACTTATGTCCAAGGCACGAATTGCCTTTCCTACACCCCACGGGCGGCTGCCCACCTTATTCCCGTGCACCTAGCAACTTTATCCTTGCAGGCTCGATGGCTCGCGGATTGAGCAGGCAATTGCCCGATACAATCGGTCCTCAAGACCGCAGTGCCCTGGAGAGGACTCGAACCTCCACGCCCGTACGGGCACAGCATCCTGAATGCTGCGCGTCTACCAGTTCCGCCACCAGGGCTTGGCCCCGCAAAACCGAAATGCGCGGGCCATGTTCCTGCGTTCTTGTGGCCCGGCAACCTGGGGACTGCTCGTTCGTTTTAGAGCGCTTGACGCCAAGTTGGCCCGTGGCGTATCATTGCAGGCCGACTTTCCTCGGTAGCTCAATGGTAGAGCATGCGGCTGTTAACCGCAGGGTTGTAGGTTCGAGTCCTACCCGGGGAGCCATCGTTCGCCCAAATGCCCGTGTGCGTCGACGTTTGACGCGGGGACCGGAGTGCATTTTCCGGGCCATTTTGACCGCCCCCGGCGCGGATCCTCGCTTCTTTCAGGCGGCATATACCTTATCACGCGATGCGCCCCCCCCCGGAGGCCGGCGTGGTAGCCACCGCAGCCTATCGGTCAAAGATTCCCTTCCCGTCCAAGACCTTGCTCCGGAATTTCTGAATCCTCCGGACCCGTGTACCTGATTGCTTGGCTCCGGCAAAGTGCAGCACGTAGCCACGCCGCCTTCCGGGGGTCAGTCGTTCGAAGGCCGCCTTGAACTCAGGGTCTTCCTCAAGTATGGCAACGAGCTCTTCGGGATACTCGGGCTCGTCGCCGGCTTCGACCTTGAGGCCGGCCTTTTCCGCCTTGATGGCCTCGCGCACGAAATACCTGATGCTGGCCTCGGCTTCCACCACATCCTTGATACTGGTAAAGCGCAGGCGGTAGCCTGCACGTGAATTGGGCCCCTGGCGCTCGAGGATGCCTTCATGATCCCTTAGGAGCGAACCCTTGAAGAACATAAGTGCCAGGAAGGGCTTCATCCGCTGGATGATGCAAATGTTTTTGCCCCCGCTGGTGTAACACGGAGCTCTCCACTTCAGCCCTTCCTCCAGGTCACAATCCAGAAGGACCTCCCGGAGCGCATTCGCTTCCCGCCTCCAGCGCCTGGCATAGCGGAATTCCCTGTCGACCGGAGAGCTTGCGACCATTCTTTCCACGTCTAATGGCCTGTCGGTCGGATGCGGGGCCACGTGGCTGTGCCAAAAGGCCCGCAGCCCGCTGCAACGAAGCTAGGGCTGGCCGGACCCGCGGCCTCCCTTCCTGTCTGGCCTACTTCCCGCCTTTCGGCGTGACCATAAAACCGAGCCTGTGACCGGCGAATACGTTCACCGAGGGGCACGCGTTATGCCTGGCGGGTGTTGAGGTTCCAGATCGCGGCCAGCACTCGGCGAAGGGCTCGCACCACCGGCGGAGGCAGTAACCCAACCTCGCACGCGCCTCCGAGTTCGGATGACCGGCGCCGCCGAACCAGTGCCGGAGTGTATCTGCGTGAATCGTTAACTGGTCTATGAGCCAAGACCTGATTAGCCCCGTCTGGCCTGACTGCTCATGACCGTTGCTCTCGCGCCCGCGCGCAAAGGAATCGCACCATCGCACTACATCATGCGGCAGCGGAGCTGCCCGCCCGTCGCTCGCCGGGCGCCCTGAAATCCGTTCGAATGGCGCCGGTGGAAAAGCCGCCGTCCACCAGAATCGTCTGGCCCGTCACGTACCGGCTCGACTCGGAGGCTAGGAATACCACTGCGCCGTCAAGATCGGTGGGCTCTCCGGGCCGACCTATAGGAGTGCGTTCCAAGAGACTTGCAACAAAACGCGGCTTCTCGTATAAGGCGGCATTCTGCGCAGTTTTGAACCAGCCGGGAGCAAGACAATTCACTGTTACGCCGAAGCGGCCCCAGTCACACGCCAGTGACATCGTAAGCTGCTTGATGCCACCTCGGCTGGCGCCGTAGGGACCAAAGCCGGCGTATCCCGCCACGCACGTCACGGAGCCGATATTGATGATCCTGCCATACGCCGCGCTGATCATGAGTGGCGCAATTGCCTGAGAAACAAAGAACGCTCCCCGCAGATTGGTGTCCACGATCGTGCTCCAGTCCTCCGGCGTCACATCCAGGGCCGGCTTCCGGATATTGCATCCCGCGTTGTTGACCAGGATATCCGCCCTGCCGCAGCGCCGCTCCACCTCCTTCGCCATGCTCGCGATGCTCGGCCCATCCTGCACTTCAAGCGAGACGGGCATTACGCTGGCGCCCAGGGCGGAAAGCTCGCGCGTGGCTGACTCCAGCCGGTGCATGTCCCGGCTTGTAATCACAAGATCGGCACCGGCCCGGGCCAGGGCTCGACTCATATACAGCCCCAGGCCACGGCTTGCACCGGTGACAATGGCTGTACGTCCCGAGAGATCAAACAGGGAATCCGGCATAACACTGGCGGTCTCTTGAACAGGTCACGGATGATAACTAATCGGGAACACAGGAACCCGGCCAGCCCGGTGGCGGCAACCATAGGCATCGACATGAGAAACACGATCCATCCCATATTGGCCCTTTTTCTGATCACCGCATGCGGCGCGCCCGGGCGGGCCAGTGTCAGCGGTACCCTCCAGCGCTACCACGCCATTACGGTCGACTTCAAGGGTCCGCATACGCACGAGGACGCAGCACCCAACCCGTTCCGCGATTTTCGCCTGGAGGTTACGATTGCCCATGCAGCAACCGGCAAGGAGTATACCGTACCAGGCTATTTTGCCGCCGACGGCGATGCGTCTGAGACTGGTGCCAGGGAAGGCTCCGTATGGCGGGCACACTTTGTACCGGAAGGTACAGGAGCATGGACCTACCGCGCATCCTTCCGCCGGGGCAAGGACATTGCCATGGACCTGGATCCTGAGGCCGGCACGCCTCTTTCGTTTGACGGCGCCAAGGGAACGATCCAGGTGGCAGAGACGGACAAGGAAGGCAGGGACTTCCGCGCCAGGGGCGTGCTGCGCTACGTGGGATCGCGGTACTTGCGCTTCGACAACGGGGAATACTTCGTCAAGGGAGGCTCGGACAGCCCCGAAAACCTACTCGCGTACGTGGATTTCAACGGAACGTATTCGCTTAGCGAGACCGGAATCCAGCGCAGCGGCGAAGCGCCGACAGCATCGCTGCACACGTACACTCCCCATGCTGCGGACTGGCACGTCGGCGATCCTACCTGGCGCGGTGACAAGGGCAAGAGCCTTATCGGCGCGCTGAATTACCTGGCAGGTGCCGGTGTCAACGCCATATCCTTCCTGACGCTGAATATTGCAGGCGACGGACAGGATGTATGGCCCTTTACGTCACACGACGCGCGTGATCGCTACGACGTCTCCAAGCTAGCCCAGTGGGAGATCATCTTCAGCCATGCCGACAGCCTCGGCCTGTTTCTTCATTTCAAGACGCAGGAGACGGAAAACGACCTGCAGCTGGACGAGGGAGAACTTGGACCCTTGCGCAGACTCTATTACCGCGAACTGGTTGCAAGATTTTCCCATCACCACGCCCTGAACTGGAATCTGGGTGAGGAAAACGACATCTGGGAGGAGCTGGACGACCCGGGTCAGGAGCGAATTCGGTCGTACATCGCCTACTTTCACGCGCTGGATGCATACGACCACCCGGTCGTCATTCACTCCTATCCCCACCACAAGGAGTCCGTATATGGTCCGCTACTGGGTCCGGACGCTGCCCTGGACGGCGCGTCGCTACAAACGCATCCGGATGCGGTCCACAATGAAACCCTGTACTGGATCCGGGCCTCCGAGAGGGCCGGCCGCCCGTGGGTCGTGGCCAATGACGAACAGGGCCCGCACACCATTGGCGTCATGCCCGACGGACCGGGCAGCAATCGTGCGCTCATCCGCCAGCGCGTACTCTGGGGCAATCTCATGGCAGGCGGGGCAGGCGTCGAATACTATTTTGGGTACGAAAACCCGCACAATGACCTCAATCTCGAAGACTTCCGTAGCCGTGCCGAGGCATGGAGTGACGTCGCCGCCGCACTCACATTTTTCCGTGAGCAAATGCCGTTTCACGAAATGCACGCGGCGGACTCGCTGGCCCGGGGCCCGAGCCCAGCCTACGTCCTCGCGCACGCCTCCCAGGCGCTCATCTGCATCTATCTGCCGGGAGGCGGAAGCACCCGTATCGACTTGCCAGTGCATGACACCGAGTGGCACGGGACATGGTTCAATCCACGGACCGGACGCGCACTGGACTCCGCGGTCTTCACAATATCGGGCGCTACCCCTGAAATCGGCCCCGCGCCGCATCCCGGCGACGCGCTTGCCATCCTGCGGGTAGGCGGCCAGTAGCTAAGCTTGCGCAACCGGTACGCGTACGGGCGCCGGCAGCGTTGCAAGGCCCGATGCCGCTGGAATTAGGCCGTCGGACTGCCGCTAACGGATCAGGGTCATGCTCTTTGTTTGCACGACGCCCCCCGCCTCCATCCGGTAGTGGTACAGGCCACTCGCGTGCCGGCTGGCATCCCACTCTACCTGGTGCAGTCCCGCCTCGTACTGCCCGTCCACAACCGTGGCCACCAGCCGTCCCGCAACGTCGAACACCTGGATCCGGACGTTGGATGTGGCCGGCGCCTCGAACGTGATGGCCGTTGCCGGATTGAAGGGATTGGGATAGTTCTGGTGCAACTGGAACGCGCCCGGGACCTCGGGCTCCTCCTCTGTCGCCACGGCCTCCGGCAGATCCAGCGTCCAGATGCCGCGTCCGTGGGTAGCCAGAATTAGCTGCGTATCCACGATCTTCATCTCCCACACGGCGACGGCAGGCAAACCGCTGTCACTGTACTGCCAGGTCGCCCCCTCGTCTTCGGACACGAAAATGCCGATATCCGTGCCCACCCAGATGACATTTGGCTCATGCGGCATAACAAGAAGGTCGTAGACTGCCACGTTAGGGAACCCGTTCGAGCTCGTTGGGCTGCGATTCTCGAATCCCGAGAGATCGGTCCACGTCTGGCCAAGATCCATGGTCCTGAGAACCTTGGGGCGGTTGTAGGCAGAAAACAGCACAAACGCCGTACTGTCCATTCCGGGATGCGTCGCAAGGCCGGACACAGCCACCTGCGGAGCAAAGTCCGGTACGGATACGGGACTAAACGTGTCGCCGCCGTCGGTCGACACGTGGACTATCCCTGTACGTGGCGGCGTGTCGTCCAGACGGAATCCGGCCCAGATTTCATCCGGATTGGCGAGAGCCACCTTGACCTGGCCAAAAGCGCTGAAACTCCAGTCCTCTTGCGGGATCCGGCGCAGCGCCCAGGTCACGCCGAAGTCCTCGGAACGCCAGACGCCCTCCGACCCGATCATGAAAACCCGGTCCGGGTAGTCACCGGAATTGGCAAACTTGGTGATAAAGGGGCCTAATCCAGCGCCCACATCGTCAAGGCCATCAACGGAGGGTACCCATTGCCTACCCTGGGTTTCCGTGCGCCAGACCAAGTTGTATTGACTGGAGGCCAGCATGAGCTGGTCATCCCCCTTGTGCCAGACGGTTTCAAAGCCGTCCCCGGGTGTAGCATCCAGCCACCCCTGGCGAGCGTGCGGCCTGTTGAAGGAACGCCACGTGCCGTTGTCCTGCGTACCCCCGATGTACTGGTCAAACCCCGGCCGCTTGTCCACGCCGTAGAATTGCGAGGTGTTGAGGCCTCTACTGACTCCGTTGTATCCTCTGCCGCTGTTTTCGCTGAAATGAACGCCGCCATCGTTGGCGTTCAGTTTCTTGAACGTGCCAGCGGTCTCGTCAATCGGCACGATGATAATATTATGGTGGTCCACATGCATGGCACCGCTTTGCGGGTGAGTCGACGTTGTGCGTGACAGGGCCGTGACCGTTTTTGCGGTGATGCGCAGCATGGATTCAGGGAGGCTGTCCGGATTCCATGTGCCGCCCTCCGCCAGATGCGGCCACATGAAGTACAGCATCTGATTCACAAGTCCGCCATCGGCGGCAATGTCCTGCTGCGCCTGGCTCTCGTTGTACGAATACGTGTGGACGAAGAAATACTCCCGGCTCTGCTCCGCGTAGTCGCCTTCCGTCAGGCGCGGAAGCAGGTTGTATACGCCGTCACCTGCCTGGTCGCGGAAGGAAACAGCAAGCTGCAAGTTGTTGTCGATATCCCAGACCTCGAAGGGCACCTCCACATAATCCGCGTACATGTAGTCGGCCAGTGCTATGCCCGCTCCCCCGTCACCAGCTGTACCTCCTTCAGGAGAAATAGTAAAACGGTGTGCCATCTGGCTGCGACCGGGTCCGAAACGGATTTCGGCGGAAACATAGTCATCCTCTGAAACGCCCGACACCTGGTCCTCGGTGGCTCCGGTCTCAAGCGTACCACCAAAAAAGGCAGACCCGAAATTGACAAATTCAATTAGGGAATCCGTGTTGATTTCCTCAAATCTGGTTAGCGTCCGGACGTCGCTGGTGCCTGGTACGATGGTTGCCTCCCAGTACTGAATGCCGCCCAGAAATACGTGGTTCACGTCGTAAGGGTCTACGGCCAGCGTCTGGTCGTACCATCCCTGGTCACCCAGCCAGTGAGCAGTCCCGCTGGAATTCAAAATGGCGTTCCAGGTGTTTCCGCCATCGCTTGTCCGGTACAGTCCTGAGTCACCGCCGCCGTCTGCCGAGACATAGACCACGTTCGGATCGGAATGGGCGATAGCCAATTCCATCCGGCCTCCGCCCACGACGAATTCATCGAGAGATATCTCCCACGTGCGCCCGGCATCCGCCGAGCGCAGGACCGCCGAGCCGTTGACCGTGGCGAACTGGATATTGAAATCATCCGGTCTTGCTCTAAGGTCCTGGACGCGCCGCGGGTCCGGATGTACGTACGTCGTATCCCAGGTTACCCCTCCATCTTCCGTGCGGAAAATCCCCCTATTGGTAGCAGCCACCAGGATGTTCGGATTTGCCGGATCGACGGCCAGCCGGTTGATCCAGCGGAAGGCCGGATCGTAAGCCGTCGACGCAATCTGCGTCCACGTAACGCCCCGATCCGTCGTCCTGAAAATCCCGGATCCGTCTACCGCATCAAGATTGCCGAATCCCTCGCCTGTACCCATGTAGATCACGTCCCGGTCTGAATCCGCCATGGCGAGTGCCGACACACCCAGGTTGGGCAGGTGTTCGGTAAGCATCTGCCACGAGGCTCCCGCGTCAGTGGTCTTCCACAGGCCCCCGCCTACAGCACCCACAAACCAAGTCTGGTGGAAAGGATCGTCCGGATCAATGATCAGGGCCCGCGTGCGGCCCGGAACGTTGGCCGGACCCCGCTCGACCCAGTCAAGCTTCCTGCCGGGCTGCTTTCTGGCAGCAATAGCTTGATCAAGCTCATCGAAGCGGTAGTTGCGGGGGTACCTCTCGCCATCCTCCGCCGTCCGGATTGCGGCGTGGACCTCCAGATACTTGTCCGGATGGCTGTAATCGGACATCCGCTTGGATTTCTCGGTTGCGGGCGGCTCAATCCTCGGCTGGGCCAATTGCGCTGGCTGGTGCGGCAAAACGCGGAAGAACAGGACTAGAAGCAGACACGTTGCGGCTCCTACAGCAAGATAGATCCGGGTTGATCGCATGTCGGGCAGAATAACTGATGGACTAGTGCGTTAGGTGAAGTATGGTAACCAATTGGTAGGGCATTGGCAACTGTTTTCGGCCCCGGAACCGTGCTCTAGGAAACCGCCTCCGACTCCTGTCCGAGCGCCGGAGCCAGGCCACCAGTTGGGAGATCTCTAACGTTGCTGATTCAGGGCCGCATGTGCATTGTAAGCCGGATCCGTAGCCCGAGAGACGAGCATCGAGTACCACGATGCACCTGAGCGCATTCGCAGGCAATAATGCTACCTCCTACCGCAATTCAGCCGACATGATGGCGAGACATCAAACCAGTCATGGCAGGCAAGGCTGCGGAATCTCTTCTGCGCCGGCAGGACCTTTCAAAAATCTCCGTTGTAGTCGAACACTCTGGCCATTGGCACCACACTCGGGGCCTTGCGACAATGCTTGTCGGAAAATGAGAACCCTGCTCTTCTGTCTTGTCGGGGCGTGTCTGCTCATCGTCACCTCGGCTACTCCTTACGGGCCGGTTTACGCGCAGTCCGGCACATTCTTCAACCAGCGCGACGACACGTATCCGCTCCTCGGGCTAAAGCGAGCCAAGGAGGCGTACGAGACGGCACGCCTGGAATACGAGCGGCAGACCGAGCTCTTCGACAAGCGTCTGGTTTCCCGGCAGGAATACGACCGCGCAACCTCCAATCTCGCGGATGCGGAAGTGAACTATCAGCAGTCCCTTCTGGCCGTGCTATTCGAGCAGCAGTATGTCGTCATTTCGAATGCGGTGAAGTACCAGGGCGATGCAAATCGCAAGCGCGTGCGCGTCGTGCTGGAAAATTCAACCGGGGGAACGGCAGAATTCCAGAAGCTCATAGGCATCGAGGACGAACTCTTCCGTTCCCTCCAACCCGACGTCATCAACAACCTGTACGTTTCCCTGGTAAACGACGACAATGCCATCATTAGCGAGCCGTACGAGCACAAGATCGACCGGCTCGCGATTGGTGAGCCTGAGACACTGGAATTTGGCCTGCTCCAGGATCTCGATGCTGTGACGGTAAGCATCCTCTACGGGGATGGCACCCACCAGAGCCGCAAGATCTTTCTGCAAAAGGATGCCTCGGCCAACATTGCTGCCATCGAGGCCGAACAGTTTTCACAGGAAGTGGAGCTTGGCGGCAGTACCGACTATCGCATGACCCTGGAGCTGTTCAGCGGTATTTCCAACACGTTCAAGCTGGATGTGGTGGGACTGCCCGTAGAGATTAACCGGTATTTTCTGGATCCGGAGTCCGAAAACAGGCTGAGCCAGTTCCAATTCACAGAAGGAGTGAACACGCGGGCAGCCGCCCTGCGGGTCTTCCTTCCCGAGCGGCCGACATCCAACGTGCATATTGACGAACCGCTGTCGTTCTATGCCGTGGCCATACCACGCGAACGCGTAGATGAGATCGGATCCCTGCAGAACCGGACTATTACGTCAGCGGAGCTCACCGCGCTGAATGTAGGCTTCGAACGATTCGAACTTGTAGCCAGAGGAATCGGGGAATTATTGGTGCGGGCACCCCAGCTATTCCATTCCATCAAGCCTGACGAAACCATAGAGGTGTACATAGAGCTGGTCAACGAGGGTACGCGACACCTGGACAACGTGCGCGTGGAGGCCGACGTGCCGCTCAACTGGTCTGAATCGATCGCGCCGCCGGTAGTCGAATTCCTCGACATCAACGAAGAGCACAGGATAGCGCTCGAATTTACGCCCCCGGAAGACGTATCGCCTGGTCGCTACGAGGTCCGCGTTCGCACCACCTCCCTGTCGGACGATCTTCCGATCTCGGGCGAAGACAAGACCGTCACCATCCAGGTGGAACAGGAAGCGAACATCATCGGCATCTCGCTCCTGATCCTGTTTATCCTCGCGCTCGTGGTCGGCATCGTTGTCTTTGGCATTCGGCTCTCGCGACGTTAGCTACCGAGAGGACTTTTGCCAGGCCTCTGGCGAGGGATCCTGCGCCCTTGCCCGTTCCCGACGGTCGGCCACTACCCGGCCTTTGGCCTCGCTTTGTCACGCGCCTGCCCACGGCCATGCCGCCCATCAGACTCTTCGAAATCTACTCCCCCTAATCCGTGGGCGGCGGGCGAAAAAGGGTGAGGAAGCGTCCCAGCACAGCCTGATGCGGAAGGCAGAGCACGTCGCGGGACCTGTCTGGATCTGATTGGCATCCGGGTTTGCGACTGCGGCAGCCATCGTGCCGCACCCTTTGCGATTGCCCTGCGTGCCGCAGTTTTCTGCGAGCGGCCTGCATTCAGAAAGTCTGGCATGTGGCTGGCATTATACTCTAACTTTGGACGCGCTGCGTGTACAGCCTGTGACCGCGCCACCGCGCATTTCAAGGCCTGGCCATGGATCCCTCGCCCACATTTAGCCTCAAGCGCCGCCTGGCCATCGTAACGGGCGGCGCGAGAGGCATCGGAGAAGCTGTTTGCCGCCGGTTTGCAAGAGCGGGCGCCGCAGTTGTCATTCTCGATACTGATGCGAGCGCCTCCGGGAGACTTGAGGCAGAGATTGCCGCCGCGGGTTACACGTGCGAGTCGCATGCCTGTGATATCGCGGATCCGCAGCGCGTACAGACGATTGTGGAAGAGCTGTACGACCGCTGCGGCGCTATTGACATCCTGGTAAACAACGCGGCCATTTCCCACATCGGGACGGCAGAGTCCACGACCGAGGCCGAATTGGACGAAATCTACCGCGTCAACGTGAAGGGGGTCTTCAACGGCATGAAGGCCGCGCTGCCGTTTATGCGGCAGCAGGGTTCCGGCTGCATCATAAACCTCTCCTCCGTAGCCTCCGACCGGGGCGTGCCCGACCGGTTTGCCTACTCCATGAGCAAGGGAGCCGTCAGCGCCATGACGCGCTCTGTGGCGGTGGATTACGTGCGCTACGGTATCCGGTGCAATTGCGTTGCGCCCGCCCGCATACACACGCCTTTTGTGGACGGCTACCTGGAGCGCCACTACCCGGGCCGCGAAGCGGAAATGTTTGAAAAGCTCTCAAGGGCACAGCCGGTAGGCCGAATGGGAGACCCGAAAGAAGTGGCCGCACTGGTGCACTATCTTGCATCCGACGCCGCAAAGTTCATTACAGGGGCGACTTTGCCCCTGGACGGAGGCTACCTGACCGTGAACCCCTGACATGAAACTAATACGATTCGGACCGCCCGGCGCAGAAAAGCCCGGGCTTCAACTGGCGGACGGCTCGCGCGTGGACGCAAGTGCCTTCGGTGAGGACTACGGCGAAGCCTTCTTCGCTACGGGCGGCCTGCAGCGGCTTTCCGAGTGGGTCGAAAAGGCGGCCCCGCTCGCTCCTGTCGCGCAAAATGTCCGGCTCGCTGCGCCCATTGCCCGCCCCTCGAAAATCGTATGCGTGGGGCTCAATTACGCCGACCACGCCAAGGAAAGCGGCCTCAAACCGCCGAACGAGCCCGTACTCTTCTTCAAGGCTCCATCGGCGGTATGCGGCCCGTATGACGACGTTCTCCTGCCTGGAGACAAGACGGACTGGGAAGTGGAACTCGCCGTCGTGATTGGAAAGCTTGCCTCCTACGTCCCGGAAGAGGCAGCACTGGATTACGTTGCCGGATACGTTCTGCACAACGACTACAGCGAACGCGAATTCCAGATTGAACGCGGCGGCCAGTGGGTAAAGGGAAAGAGCTGTGATACCTTTGCCCCGCTGGGGCCCTTCCTTGCGACCACCGATGAAATACCTGACCCCGACGACCTGGAGCTCTGGCTGAGCGTGAACGGCCAGATGATGCAGCGGGGCACTACGCGGAATTTTATCTTCAAGACCGCCCACGTGGTCAGCTACATCAGCCAGTTCATGACACTCGTGCCCGGCGATGTCATTTCAACAGGAACGCCGGCAGGTGTCGGACTGGGCCTGAGGCCGCCTCGTTATCTCAAGCCTGGTGATGTTGTCGAGCTGGGCATCGACGGCCTGGGTAGCGCGCGCCAGGTGGCGCGCGCGCGCTTTTCCTGACCGGCTCCGCGCTGCATGACACCTCTTCTTATCCTCGTTCTGGGCATCCTGATCGTGGTCGGGATGATCGTGGGCCTCCGCATCAACGCTTTCGCGGCGCTGATTGCGGCTGCGATCATCGTCAGCCTGCTTTCGCCCGGCCCGTGGGCGGAGCGCATCTCCCGCGTGGCTGTCGCTTTCGGATCCACTACCGGAAGCATAGGCATCGTCATTGCGATGGCAGCGATCATAGGCGTAACCATGATGGGCAGTGGCGCCGCGGACCGCGTAGTGATCGCCTTCATGCGCATGCTCGGACAGGAGCGCGGAGGCACGGCGCTTGCTGCGAGCGGCTTTGTGCTCTCCGTGCCGGTTTTCTTCGACACGGTCTTTTACCTGCTTATTCCGCTGGCGCGTTCGATGTACCGGCGCCGGGGACGACACTACCTCAAGTTCATCATGGCGATTACGGCCGGTGGAGCGGCCACGCACAGCCTGGTGCCGCCAACACCCGGCCCGCTTGTAATCGCCGATACGCTGAACATAGACATCGGCATGATGATGATGGTGGGCGCACTCATTGCGCTGCCGGCTGCCCTCGTGGGGCTGATGTTTGCCGGCTGGCTTAATGCCCGCATGCCGGTAGAGGCACGCGACGTGGCGGGAATGGACGAAATGGTGCCTCCGCAGAGCGGCCTGCCGAGCCTTGCAGCCTCCCTGCTGCCCATCCTGCTGCCAGTCGTCCTCATTAGCGCGAACACGGTGGTTGCTCCTGTTGCTGCATCGGCCGGAGCGGCCTCTGTCTGGGCCAGCGTGGCCAACTGGACGTCGGTTCTGGGCGATCCGAACCTGGCGCTTGTGCTGGCGGCGTTTGCTGCCGTGGCCCTGTACGTCAAGATGCAGCGCCCGACGCGCAAGGAGCTCGGCCACGTCATCGAGCAGGCACTCATGAGCGGCGGCGTCATCATTCTCATCACAGCCGGCGGCGGGGCCTTCGGCGCCATGCTGAAGGAAGCTCAGATCGGACCGGCCATTCAGGGGCTGTTTGCCGGCACAACCCAGTCTACCGGGTTCATCATGCTGCTCATCGGATTTGGCGTGGCATGCCTGCTCAAGTTTGCGCAGGGCTCCACCACGGTGGCCATGATCACTGCGTCCGCCATGCTGGCCACCATGGTGTCGCCGGAAAGCCTCGGCTTTCACATCGTGTACCTGGGCACGGCCATTGGCAGCGGAGCCCTTGTGGGTTCCTGGATGAATGACAGCGGATTCTGGATCTACGCCAAGATGGGCGGCTTGACGGAAACAGAAACCCTCAAGTCCTGGACACCTCTTTTGGCCCTGCTCGGCATCACCGGTGGAATAATCACCTTCGTACTCGCCACTTTTGTGCCACTTGTCTAGTGGCTTTCGAACGCACGCCATGAACAGATACAGCAGACAGGTCACGCAGAACAGGCTCCAGGGCGGTGCTCGAGCCATGCTGCACGCCATTGGCCTCACGGAAGAAGACCTCGCCAAGCCGCAGGTCGGCATCGTGAGCATGGGCTGGGAAGGCAATCCCTGCAACATGCACCTGAACGACCTGGCCCTGAAGGTGAAAGCCAGCGTGCAGGCCCGCGACCTGATAGGCCTCGTCTACCACACGATAGGCGTCAGCGACGGCATTTCGATGGGCTCGTCCGGCATGCGGTTTTCGCTTCCATCCCGCGACATCATTGCGGAGTCCATCGAGACGGTAGCCAGCGCGCAGTGGTATGACGCAGTCATCGCCGTGGCGGGGTGCGACAAGAACATGCCGGGCTCGATCATGGCCCTTGCGCGACTGAACAGGCCCGGGCTCATGCTCTACGGCGGCACGATCAAGCCCGGTTGCCTGAATGGCAAGAACATCGACATCGTAGCCGCATTCGAAGCGGCTGGGCAGCGCGCCAAGGGAAAGATCAGCGATCAGGATTTTCGCGAGATCGCGCGCCATGCGTGCCCGGGGGCCGGTGCATGCGGAGGCATGTACACGGCCAATACGATGGCCTCTGCCATCGAAGCCCTCGGCATGACCCTGCCGTATGATTCGTCCTACCCCGCCGTCAGCCCGGAAAAGCAGGCCGAGACAGACAGGATAGGACCTGCAATCCTGCACCTGCTTGAGCATGACATCAAGCCGCGCGACATCCTGACGAGAGAGGCCTTCGAAAATGCCCTGCGCGTAGTGATCGTGCTTGGCGGCTCAACGAATGCCGCACTGCACCTGGTGGCCATGGCCAGGAGCGCCGGCGTACCACTGGAACTGGACGATTTCCAGGTGGCAAGCGACACAACCCCCCTTCTGGCGGACCTCAAGCCGAGCGGACGCTATGTGATGGAGGATCTCTTCAAGGTAGGCGGAGTGCCTGCCGTAATGAAACTGCTGCTCGCCGAGGGCCTGTTGCATGGAGACTGCCGGACGGTAACGGGCAAATCAATAGCCGAAAACCTGGAAGGGGCTGCACCGCTCAGAGAAGGTCAGCGCGTAGTGCAGCCGCTGGAGAGCCCGATCAAGGCGACCGGCCACCTGCAGATCCTGTACGGCAACCTGGCGGAAGGCGGCGCCGTGGCAAAGATCACCGGCAAGGAAGGCGAAGTATTCAGTGGTCCCGCCCGGGTCTTCGACACCGAAGAAGACGCCATGGATGCCATCCTCGGCGACGTCGTACAACCCGGCGAGGTCCTCGTGATCCGTTACTGCGGCCCCAAGGGCGGACCCGGCATGCCCGAAATGCTGCGCCCCACGGGCGCCATCATGGGCGCGGGGCTCGGCCGCAGCGTGGCCCTGATCACGGACGGGCGCTTCTCCGGCGGAACCCACGGTTTCGTGGTGGGCCACATCACGCCGGAGGCACAAGTGGGCGGCACCATTGCCCTGGTAGCCGACGGCGACCCGATTACCATTGACGCCCGCAACAACGCGCTTTCCCTGGACATTGCCAGGGCGGAGATCGAAGAGCGGCGCCGGAAGTGGCGGGCTCCCACGCTGAAGGCGGAGCACGGCGTGCTGCTGCGCTATGCGCACACGGTCTCGAGCGCAAGCGAAGGATGCGTGACGGACGCCTTTCCGCGTAGCGTACCTTCAGCGGCGGCCGCGGCGCCATCGCTATGAAAGCACTTGTCTACACAGCGCCACTAACGATGGCGCTCGAAGACGTGCCGGAACCCGACTGCGGGCCCGACGATGTACTGGTTCGGGTCAGGGCTGTTGGCATATGCGGCTCGGATGTCCTCGGCTTCACCGGCAAGACCGGCCGGCGGCTGCCGCCACTGATCATGGGCCACGAGGCCTGCGGCACGGTGGAAGCCGTAGGCACCAACGTAGACCGCGTCGACGCCGGAGCACATGTCTGCTTTGATTCCACGGTCTTTTGCAGGAGTTGCGCTGCATGCCTTTCGGGAGGGTATCACCGCTGCGAGAGCCGCCAAGTGCTGGGGGTAAGCGTGCCGGGCATGAAACGGCAGGGAGCGATGGCCGAACACGTGGTCTTACCCTGGTGGACGCTGCATCCCATGCCACGCTCGCTCTCCTTCACGGATGCGGCGCTCCTGGAGCCCCTGGCGGTCGCATTGCATGCCGTACGCCGGTCCGGTCTGCGCGCGGGCCAGACGGTCTTTATCCTGGGAGCCGGCACTATAGGCCTGCTGATTCTGCAGGTCTGCCGCGTCATGGCAGCCGGCAAAGTGGTAGTGGTGGATCTGAATGAGCGGCGCCTGGAGCTGGCAAGGGACTTCGGCGCAGATGCTGCGGCCTTGCCGGAGGATGCCGACCCATTCCTGCCGCAACGGGGCGCGGACATCAGCTTCGAAGCCGTGGGACTGGCCTCAACACTGCAATCTGCCACGGCGCGGGCGGGAATGGGAGGCCGCGTCATTCTCGTGGGAAACCTGACGCCCAGGGTCCCGCTCGACGTTCAGGACATCGTGGCCCGCGAGCTTACGCTGATAGGGACATACGCCAGCGGCGGCGTCTTTGCGGACGCCCTCCGGATGGTGGCTGACGGCCTCGTGAATCCGAGACCGCTTGTGAGCGAAGTCCTGCCGCTTAAGGACGGCCCTTCGGCCTTCGACCGGTTGCTCAAGGGTGAGGAGAAAGACCTGCTCAAGGTGATTCTTGAGCCCTGACCGCGCGCCAAGGCGGCTGCTCCGGCAAAACGGCATGGAGCTTTGCAACAAGGCTTTCCTGGTAGGATCCGGCGAAGCCGCCTCCAAAGAACCGGTCAAGACCCTCGCCTAGCAGCCGCTGCCAGCTGGCCTCTTCGCTGCCCGGCAGTATGGGGAAGAAACAGGCTCCCGCAGATCGGGCCGCCGCCAGGTCGCCGCACGCATCTCCAATCATGAGCATCCGCGAGGGCGCATACCGGCCCGCCGCCGCCATGTGCAGGTGGTCCATCTTTCTGCCGCACTCCTGGCCTGCGATGGTCTGGACAAAAGGACGGATAGCATGCTCTGTCCACTCGCGCTCCAGGGCCTGCTGCGGTGTCCCCGAGGCAACGATGAGGTCGGCGCCGGATGCGGCGCGCTTCAGCGTCTCCAACACGCCGGGAAACGGACTGACGCCCTGTACCATCCTGCCGATCTCGGTGTTGACGTCCTCGCTCCAGCGCAGCACCTGCGCCAACTCGGTGCTGGCCAGCGCCGCGCGGCCAAGCGCCGGATTGCCGAGGTCTGTCTCGGCCTCGATCCACGTCCGCAGGCCGGGTAGCGCCGGCACCCGGACGGCGCGCCTCGTCACGACCTCGCGCGCGCGCAATAAGTCCAGCACCGCAACCAGCGCCGGAAATCGGTTCATGCCCCGCTGCCGCGAATAGAGATTGACAAATTCCCAGGCCTCGCGGGCATACCGGCTGACGGCCTGCAGCCCGAAATGCCGCACTGTCACAGGACAGAAGCACTCCTTGTGCTTGACCTCCATGGTGTCAAACACGCAGCCATCGGAATCGACCGCAATAAAGTAGTCGTGCCGGGGCCTGAGTGTACGCAGGCGCTCTTTGGCTGAATCGAGGGTCATGGCGCCGGGGATGGCCGTCAAACGCCGTGCCCGCTGCGGGTTCCCGGCCGGGCATCCGGCCTCGCGCGCGCCGTGCGCAACTCATTCCACGCGCTGCGTCGTTAACTTGAATGCCTCGAACGCAAGGACCCGACAGCCATGCCCGTTTCCCGGAGACGATTTCTGAAGCACTCCTCCGCCGCCCTGGCGGCAGCAACCTTTCCTTACGGGTTCGGCTCTGGCGCCCGTGCCGTTGCACCCAGTGACACGGTCCGTGTGGGCGCCATAGGCATAAACGGCATGGGATGGAGCAACGTGCGCTCCTTTCTGGAGATACCGGACGTGGAAGTCGCAGCTCTCTGCGACGTGGATCGCTCGGTGCTTGATAGGCGTGCGGGTGAACTCGTCGAAATGACGGGAAAGGCCGCCAGCCTGTATGGCGACTTCAGGGCGCTTCTCGATGAGCCCGACATCGATGCCGTCATGATCGCGACTCCGGACCACTGGCACCCGCTCATGACGATTGCGGCGTGCGAGGCGGGAAAGGACGTGTACGTGGAAAAGCCGTTGGCAAATTCCATTGAGGAATGCAATGCCATGGTAGCGGCTGCGGCGCACTATGACAGGATCGTGCAGGTCGGCCAGTGGCAGCGCAGCGGACCGCACTGGGACGAGGCTATTGCCGTTGTGCACTCGGGCTCCCTCGGCAAGATTCGAACAGCCAAGGCGTGGGCCTACCAAGGGTGGATGACCAACATTCCCAGGCTGGCGGACGAAGCACCGCCGCCCGGTGTGGACTACGACCTGTGGCTCGGTCCCGCTCCGCAGCGTGCGTTCAATCCCAACCGCTTCCATTTCAATTTTCGGTGGTTCTGGGACTACGCCGGTGGCCTTATGACCGACTGGGGCGTCCACCTGGTAGACACGGTGCTGTACGGCATGCAGGCCGTGGCACCGCGAGCCGTGCTTTCGGCGGGAGGCGCCTTTGCCTATCCGGACGGCGGCATGGAGACGCCCGACACGCAGCAGGCCATCTTTGAGTACGACGACTTCAGCATGCTGTGGGAGCATGCTGCGGGCATTGACAACGGTCCATATGGCAGGGACCACGGCGTGGCCTTCATCGGCAACAACGGGACGCTGGTCGTGGATCGCCAGGGCTGGAAAGTGATCCCGGAAGGCGACAAGGTGGAAGCTGTCCCCGTACAGCCGGCCCGCGAGTCCGGATTTAACCGCCACACGCGCAACTTTGTCGAATGCATCAAGTCCAGGGCCGAACCCGCCTGCCCGCCTCGTACGGCCTGGCTCGCCGCAGTGAATGCCCACCTGGGAAACGTCGCCTTCCGGACCGGCCGCAAGGTTTACTGGGATCAGGAATCACTGTCCTTTCCCGGTGACGACGAGGCCAATTCGCTGATCCGGAGCAGCTACCGCCGTCCGTGGACACTGCCCGAATTCAACTGAGGCGCTCGCCACTAGCGCCGTGGAATGAACTGCCTCAGGTAGATTGCGCTCTGCCGCAGGGAGGCCTTGCGATCCTCCAGCGTGCCCTCGTAGGCCCGGTCCTCCACTTCCACGCACACCGCGCCGCGGTAGCCTGCATCATTGAGCGCCGCGACGAACCTGCCCCAGAGGACATCGCCCAGGCCTGGCAGCTTGGGCGTATGGAATTCGTTGGGCGTAGCCATGATGCCGACGCTGTTGAGCCGGTCAGTGTCCAGGCGCGCATCCTTCGCATGCACATGCACGAGGCGGTCCGCAAACTCGCCGATGGGCGCCAGGTAGTCCATGTGCTGCCAGACCATGTGAGACGGGTCGTAGTTTAGACCAAACGACGCACTCGGCACGTCCGCGAACATGCGCCGCCAGACGGCGGGCGTGTGCGCCAGGTTCTTGCCAGCGGGCCACTCGTCCGCGGTAAAGAACATGGGGCAATTCTCGATGCCGATCCTTATGCCATGCTTCTCCGCGTGCGCAACCAGCGGAGGCCACACCTCCAGGAAGCGCGGCCAGTTCTCGTCCACGGATTTGCGCCAATCTCGGCCTACGAAGGTGTTTACGCACTCCAGGGACAGCTCCCGCGCGGCCAGCACCATCTCGGCAATGTGGTCCGTGTATATGCGGGCCTCTTCCCGGTCAGGGCAAAGCGGATTCGGGTAATAGCCGAGGGCGCTTATGGAAACGCCCGTATCGCGCGCAAGAGCGGCAACGCGGCTTAGGTCCTTGTCCGTGAACTCCAGGTGCGTAACGCCAGCGTAGCGGCGCGCAGCCTTGCCCCTCGGCCAGCACATGAGTTCCACACAACCGTAGCCCGTCTCGATGGCCGTCTCAAAGACCTCCTCCACCGACAGGTCGGGCAATATGGCACTGACAAATCCAAGTTTCATGGCCATTCGGGATTCTTGATAACGGGCGTTCAGGATAGCAAAAATTCTGCGAATTGGCGCTATATCACGCGGCGCGCGGACCCGCTTCCGCCTCGGACACCCGGCAGAACTCTGCAAATAGGGCATCCGTCAGACGAACGTTGTACACATGGCTCATCACGCTCGACCAACCGTGCATGAAATAATGCCAACCGTCCGCAACAGCGAGCTCCCGCGCCCGCGCCTGGGCGCGGGCCTGCTGAAGGAATTGGCGCTCGCCCCTGTAGTTGAGCTCCCACGCCGCGCCACGCTCCGGAAAGCGTGCGGCGGCCGTGATCGGCGATCCCGGCAAGTCCTTGCCCATACCTGTGGCGTTTATGATGAGCGACCGCGGCGGCAGACTGCCAACCAGACGGTCGTTGGCGGACGCATCCGAGCTGAGGATGAACCGCAAGCGCAAACCGGCCGGACACAGCATCTCGGCGACGCTTCGACAGTGCTCCAGGTTGTCCTCCCGGATGTCTACCACATGCACCTTCGACGGACGCCACCGGGCCCGCGTCAGTAGATGCACCAGGAGGGCTGCTGTGGCACCGCCCGCGCCAAGCGACAGCACCTCTGCATCTGCGCAGCGCTGCCAGTAATCCGAACCCAGGAAATGGTCCATGGCATCCCCAGCGTTCTCGGGATCGCAGGCGTGCCCCCAGAGGAGGCCGCCCCGCTTGTAGAGCGCCGAAACCTCTCCGCAGAGCTGCGCTTCCGGCGTAAGCCTGTCTACCAGGTCCCGTGCCGCGCGTATCACGGCAAGCTTGTGCGACGTTACCAGGGCCCCGCGCACGGCAGGATTGTTCCGCAGTGCCTGGACCGCAGACCGGTAGCGAGCCGGCGCGGTCCCGAGCGGCAAGTCCACCCCTTCCAGCGACGCTTTCCCCAGGCCAAGAACACGCGCCCAATGCGAAAACAGGCGCATGGAAAGGGAGCCGGACGTGCGGACCCCGAAAAACTGCATTATGTTACGGTCTGCTTCCATGGACAATCGCCTGAGACTGCCGCATGCAACGCCTCCTTCCGCTTCTCGTGCCCCTTCTTGCCGCTGCCGCGTGCTCGGACTTCGATCAAGACATCGCGGAGGGGGCCGCGCCGCCGCCCAACATCCTCTGGCTCGTGGCCGAGGATATGAGCCAGAACATTGCTCCGTTTGGAGACTCGACTGTCGCCACGCCCCACCTGGAGCGGCTGGCGCGCGAGGGTATACGGTTTCCAAACACGTTTTCCGTCTCCGGCGTGTGCGCTCCCAGCCGGTTCTCCATCGCCACGGGCATATACACCACAAGCGGCAAGGCGCAGCACATGCGCACGACCTCCAACCCTCAATACCACGAAATCATAGGCGTGCCGCCCTACGAGGCCGTCCCTCCGCCCGGGGTGCGAATGATGAGCGAGGTCCTGCGTGCGCACGGCTACTTCGCAACCAACAATGCTAAGCGCGACTACCAGTTCGCACCGCCGGTCACGGCCTGGGACGAAAGCTCCAACCAGGCACACTGGCGGCAGCGCCCGGAAGGCGCGCCGTTCTTTTCCATTTTCAATTTTGGCGTCACCCACGAATCGCGCATCTGGGCCAAGGCAGAAGACTCGCTGTGGGTGCCAGAAGACCTCGAAGCGCCCATTCCACCCTACCTGCCGGACACGGAGGCCGTGCGCACGGACATCCGGCGCATGTACTCCAACATCCGGGAACTCGATCACCAGATTGGCAATGTTCTTGCGGACCTGGAGGCCGATGGGCTCCTGGACAATACGATCATCTTCTTCTATTCGGACCACGGCGGACCCCTGCCCCGGCAGAAGCGGCAGCTCTATGACAGCGGCCTACGCGTGCCGCTGATCATTCGGCTGCCGGACGGCACGGGCGCGGGCACAATCGACGAGCGCCTGGTAAGCTTCGTGGACTTGGCACCGACGGTTTTTTCCCTGGCGGGCGTGCCTTTGCCCGGATACCTGGAAGGGCAGGCTTTCCTGGGCGGGCAACGCTCCGGCGAACCGCGGACATACATACACGCGGCTGCCGACCGCTTTGACAGCGTGTACGACACGAAGCGCGCCGTGCGGGACGGACGGTTCAAGTACCTCCGCAACTTGAGACCCGAGCGCGGCTACTATCTGGCGGTAACGTATCGCGAGCAGATGGCCACCATGCAGGAGCTGTTGCGCCTTCGCGACAGTGGGGGTCTGGACGAAGCCCAGGCGCAGTGGTTCAGAGGTTCAAAACCGGAGGAAGAGCTCTTCGACACGTGGTCGGACCCGCACGAGCTCCGCAATATCGCCGGCGAGACTGCCCATGCCGGCAAGCTGGCCGAATTGCGCGGCGAACTCGAGCGCTGGATGGCCGCCACGGGTGACGCAGGGACCATGCCTGAAAACGACCTCGTGGAATCCGTCTGGCCGGAACTGGTGCAGCCCGCGACGGCTGCGCCCTCCTCGACCATCGAAGAGGAGCTTCTCCACCTGAGCAGCAATACGGAGGGGGCCTCCATCGGCTACCGTTTCCCGAACGAGGAGCGCTGGCGTGTCTACACCGGCCCCATTGCACTCGGGGACCAGCCGCACGTGGAGGCCATGGCCCACCGCATCGGCTTTGCGCCGAGCCCGGAAGTCACGCTGCCGAACTAGAGTTCCCAGCCTGGCCGGTATTCGCGCGTCCGGTAGGTATTGGCCTCGTCGTCGCCCGTAAACTCCATCTTTTCGGCATCCCAGGCCAGCTGACGGCCGGTGCGGAGGGCGACGGCCAGATGACAGGTGGCCTCCGCAATATCGTGCGCGTTGACGAAGCTGCCCCGGCTCTGCTTTCCGTCGCGGATGGCGTGCATGTACTCATCCACCGCATCGGTCACCTCTTCATCCGGGCGGGCCGCTGGCATGGACCCCTTCAGGGCCTCCATCCGGCTCTCCGGAAGCAGCCGGAAACGGCGTCCGTGGTAGTCGCCCAGAATCGTGCCGAATTCTCCCACCAGCAGCATGCCCTGGTTGGAAAGCTCCTCTCCGGGTGCCAGGAGTCCCCGCTTGATGCGCGGCTTCATGCCGCCGTCGTACCAGTAGAGGTCCAGATCGTCAAATTCGAAGTGGGCCGTGCTGGCAGCGGGAAACGCCACGCTTGAGCGGCGCCACTGGCTCTGGTTGCCCACGATGACCGCTCCGGTGGCTGCATTCGCCTGCACGTGCCGGACCCGGCCCGGGTCAAGCATGCGGAATATCCTCCACAGGCTGTAATTGCCCATGTCCCCGAAGCAGCCGCTGCCAAAGTCATACCAGCCGCGAAACAGGGCATGCGTGTAGTCGATATGGTAGGGACGATCCGGCACCGGACCCAGCCACAGATTCCATTCGAGTCCCCTGGGCACCCGCATGGCTTCCGTCGGATTCTCCAGCCATCCCTGTGGCCACACAGGCCGGTTGCTCCAGTTGTGGACTTCCCTCACCTGGCCGATGATGCCCTGGTCAAGCCAATCCTTCAGTTGATAAAAGTCCGCATCGTTTTGCCATGCCATGAGATGCGTTGTCACGCCGGTTTCCTTTGCTACCGATACCACCCGGTGCACCTCGTGCAGCGTGTTGGCAACAGGCTTGTGCGAGACAACCGCCTTGCCGGCCTGCATGGCAGCGATGTTCACGGCGCCGTGCAGGTGGTCGGGTGTCATGTCGATGACCGCGTCGATCGTTTCCGACTCGGCGAGCATGTCGCGGTAGTCGACGTAAGTCTTGCAGCCGGTGTAATCCGTCTGGTTTCTCACGTTGGCGTAGTAGCCCTCCACGACCTCGCGGCCAGCCTCCCGGCC
>CAZXEU010000148.1:0-6740 GCA_964639665.1 uncultured Rhodothermaceae bacterium
GCGTAGAAGCAGGACCTGCGCATCCTTTACCATCTCGCTTGTGGACTGACCGAACAGACCGGCCGGTCCACTCACAAGACGACGTCAAGTCCCGTTAATTTTAATTGTCGTCGCCGTTAATTCTAAATGTCGTCAATCATCTTTCATTGTCGCAAAAACGCCGGTTGAAGACCCTTATCCGGCAGGAACTCAAGTAGAATCGGGCCTGCCAATCTGAAACAATGTGAGAGCAATGGACGACGAACTCTTTGATGGGCTACTCGACAGCGTTCGAGAGGCTGGAGCTATCCGGCGTGGGGAAAAGCTGCCAAGTCGCCGGTATCGCTATTCAGGCACCATCCTTGTCGAGCTGGAAGAAGCGGGGCAGGTAACTTGGTGCATTGGAGATGCGATCAAGGATCCCGCATCTCTCGTCGTTAACGGGCAGATAGATCCCAAAGCCCTGCGCAAGGCGCTCCGCCAAAGCCAGGTAGCGATGGCGGCGCTGCTGGGCGTCTCGATAGGTACGTGGCGAGGTTGGGAGCAGGGCCGCCGGTTGCCGCGCGGTCCAGCACGAATGCTCTTAAAGATTGCGGCACAGAATCCGCAGACGCTGCTGGACGTCGGCCAAGCATTCGGGTCAACAAAGATGCAATCCGCTGCCTGATAGCCCTTGAGGACGTACTCGTTGCCAGGGGCGCTTTCTACGACTCTCGAACGACGGGTTCAATTACATGGACTCGTTAAGGGACTCTGCTCATTTGGCTGGTCAAAGTGCTGCAGTTTCTTAACGGTCCGGGTTGAGGCCGGTATTCGGACTAGTCGGGTTGCGTTACGCAGACTGAAGGTAGCGGCCTATGGACGCCCGGATCCGAGCGGCTGGATCCTGACTGGTATCGGGATCAAACGTGAGACCAGTCACGGACTCGTACAACTCGACGTAACGCCTCGCTACCGACACCCGGAATGCGTCCGGGAGATCGGGGAGGACTTGCCCATCCTGGCCAGAGTAGTCGGCCGCCATCAGCCATTCCCGAACAAACTCCTTGGACAGCTGACGCTGAGGTTCGCCTTTTCTAAGCAATTCCTCATACGGCTCCGCATGAAAGTACCTGGAGCTGTCCGGAGTATGAACCTCGTCAATCAGGACGTAGCTGCCATCCGGTGTTAGGCCGAATTCATACTTGGTGTCGACCAGGATCAACCCTCGATCCCGGGCCATGGCCGTGCCCCGCTCGAACAGCTTGAGAGAGGTGTCCTCCAGGTAGTCGAAAGTCTCTTCGTCAATCACCCCCTGCGAGATGGCTGCCTCGCGGCTGATGTCCTCGTCGTGTCCTTCCTTGGCCTTGGTAGTGGGTGTCAGGATTGGCTTGGGCAACCGGTCATTCTGGTTCATACCCTCTGGAAGCGCCTTGCCGCAGATTTCGCGCTTGCCGCTGCGATATGTCCGCCAGGCGTGGCCCACCAGGTAGCCTCGAACAATGAACTCCAGGTCAGTAGGCTGGCACTGGACGGCCACCGTTACGTTGGGATCGGGTACAACAACGACGTGATTGGCGATAATGTCGCGCGTGGCATCAAAGAAATAGGCGGCAAGCTGATTCAGGACCTGCCCTTTGAACGGGATGGTTTGCCGCAGCACCTGGTCGAAGGCAGAGATCTGGTCCGTGGTAATCAGAATCAGCCGATCGCCCTGGCGGTACGTGTCCCTCACCTTGCCCTGGTACCGGTTGCCGAATTCTTCGTAGTCCGTTCCCCTAATCGTCCGCTGGAGTTGAGTTTGCAGAATGGAGGTATCCATGCTATTCCGATTCAGTTAGCTGGCTGGTTTCGTCGTCGATCGAAGTTACTTGATTCCCGAATCCGCAGCTCGGGAATGACGCGGTGGTCCACACGTTCCTTGGTCCCGAAGTTATCCAGGCGAAAGAGCAATCGCTCGGCCGCAAGCCTGCCCACACGTTCCATGTCCTGGTCGACGCTGGAGAGGCCCACGTAGTAGCTCGTTTTGATATCGTCGTACCCCACCAGGGCGATATCGCCGGGCACCGTCAACCCGGACTCGCGAATGGCCTTCCAGGCTCCGATCGCCTGGACGTCGCTGCTGGCAAAGACAGCGGTGGGCACGGGCCGGAGCTGCAGTAATCGCTGCATGGCCTCGAAGCCGTGTTCCTCACTGAAGCCCCCGTGCTTTTTCGTTGTGCCGCTCTGGATCAGGTCCTCATCCGGGACCAGGCCGCCAGCCTTGAGCGCAGTACGAAAGCCCCTGACCCGCTGCAGCTGCAAATAGCTGTCCGTATACGCCCGGATCATGGCGATGCGCTCGTGACCCATCGCCACCAGGTGGCCAATCGCCGCCTTCGTCCCGGCCGCATTGTCCCAGTAGTAGCAGTCGATCTCCGTGTGGTGGTGGCCCACGAGGACTACCGGTGCACGCAATGAGCGGAGCTCCATCGCCAGCTCAACCGTAACCGGAACGCCTGCCAGGAGGAGTCCGTCCACGGCACCTCTCTTGAGGACGCGAAGAAGGGTCCCAAGCGGATCCCGCGAACCCAGATCGAACAGGAGCAGGTCCAGCTCCCGGTGCAGCAAGGTCGTGCGAACACCCTTCAGGAATTCGTTGTGAAACGGCGTAGTAAACGTCGGAATCGCGATGGCAATGGACAGGATATGCCGTTGCGCAAGCGCCTTCGCACCGCGGTGCGGGCGATACTCCAGGGCACGTATGGCTTCCAAGACCCGCATTCGGGTGGTCTTGGCCACGTCCTGCGAATCGTTCAGCACCCTGGACACGGTGGAGATGCCAACCCCGGCGTAGTCCGCCACATGGTAGATGGTTACGCGTCCAGCGCGAGATTTCTTGTCTGCCATTATCCGACGCGATGCCTGGTCACGAAATGACGGGCCGGGCGTAAATTACGCCGTACCGCCTAATGGCATGTTGCAGTACCTTGAATTCGTAATGCGCCGCTGGCGATAGCGATTACTGTTGCGCAAATCGCCTGCCTGTAGTAGAATCCACGCTTCGCCGCATGTCCAATCCTTGATAGGGTATGGCCCAGGTTGTGTTTGAAAACGTCCGGAAGGTCTTCGACAACGGCCTGGTTGCTGTCAACGACGCCTCCTTTTCCGTCCAGGACGGGGAGCTCCTCGTGCTGGTCGGGCCATCCGGCTGTGGCAAGAGTACGACGCTGCGCATGCTGGCAGGTCTTGAATCCGTAACGGAGGGCGTCATCCGCATCGGGGGACGCGTCGTCAACCAGGTGCCGCCAAAGGATCGGGATATTGCCATGGTGTTCCAGAACTATGCTCTCTATCCCCACATGACGGTATACGACAATGTGGCGTTCGGACTCAAGCTGCGCAAGTACTCCAAGAAGGACATCGCCGAACGCGTCGCGCAGGCGGCGGATATTCTCGGCATCCAGGAAATACTGGATCGCAAACCCAAACAGTTGTCCGGCGGGCAGCAGCAGCGGGTAGCGGTAGGAAGAGCCATAGTTCGAAAGCCCGAGGTCTTTCTTTTCGACGAACCTCTGTCGAATCTGGACGCCAAGCTGCGTGTGCAAATGAGGACCGAGATCGCAAAGCTGCACCGCAGCCTCGGTGCCACCATGGTCTACGTGACGCACGACCAGGTCGAAGCCATGACCATGGGAGATCGCATAGTTGTCATGAAGGAGGGGCACATTCAGCAGATCGCCGAGCCTCTTGCCCTCTACAACCATCCGGCCAACACCTTCGTCGCGGGATTCATCGGAAGCCCGTCGATGAACCTCGTACGCGGAAGGCTCGTGCAGAACGGACACCTCCGGTTTTCGTCGTCGTGCGACTCCATTGAGCTGCCGCTGGGTCCTGCGCATGTGAGCAGTCTAGCGGCACATGCCGACAGGAAAGTGGTACTGGGCGTCCGGCCTGAAGACCTCTATGTAGCCGGAAGCCAGGAGGCTCCGGACTCCACGGAATCGCTGGAGCTGCCGCTGACCGTCGTCGAACCAATGGGCAATGAGATCTTCGCCTATGCAAGGGCAGGGGAGAACACACTGGTTGCCCGGGTCAAGCCCCAGCCGCTGCCGTATCCCGGCTCGACCATTCGGCTGGCGGTGGATGTAGACAAGGTGCACCTGTTTGACGGCGAAACGGAACAGGTCATTGGCTCGGGTGCAAAGTGATTTCCTCGTGCTCATGCGCCGGAGCCGGGGCCATTTGCCCGCGGAACCCGCCCGCAAGTGCCTCGACCCGGAGCCGCGCCTTGCCGGCTTGAAATGCAGTAAGCGGATTCGTTTCAGAAATGCGGCCATGGAAGCTGCCTCATGGCTGCAGGACCTTTTTTCTCAAAGCGCATTGGGCACATACTACTCGGCCGCGGCCGCCCGTTAGAATAGGCGCCGATTTGCAGTATTTGCAATTCGCCACCCATCCGCGGAGGCCTGCAGCAAGGCTCGCCATGGTACTATCCCGCATAGCGTCGGGCAGACTCCTGACCGCTCCTGCCTCCGTAAATCGGCTCGGTAGCCTGTGTCAGGCATCGACGTGCCAATGCAGTTTCCGGGCAATGCCGCAAACAGATGATCACTTGAATGAATCCCGCGACTGATACTGTACTGGCTCGAGTCCGTCCTGCGACCGGCCTCGGATTCAGTCGTTATTGCAGGCGAGCCAAGCAGCCGAACCGCTTTGAGCCCAATGCAGACAGGTAATCGAGAATATGGAGACTGATCAGGACGGCCAGCTGGCCGGAACAAACGGTACCCTAGGTCCGCCACACCCGATGCTGGAGGCCAGGGAGCTTTCCAAGCGATATGAGGATGGCCAGCTTGCGCTGGACAGCCTCTCCCTGGAAGTGTGGTCCGGCCAGATCTACGTCATGCTTGGAGGTAACGGCGCTGGCAAGACCACTGCCATCAACCTGTTCCTGAATTTCATCGAGCCAACCGGTGGCGAGGCGCGCGTAGACAATATCGTGACGCACGAATATCCGCTGGAAGCCAAGAAGCGGCTGGCCTACGTGTCAGAAAACGTCATGCTGTACCCGAATTTCACGGCGGTACAGAACCTAGACTTCTTTGCACGTCTCGGCACGGACCGGAAATTCACCAGGGACGAGTACCGCGATGTGCTGCGCCGTGTCGGTCTGCAGGAAGAGGCACACCATCGTCGGCTCAAGGGGTTTTCGAAAGGGATGCGACAAAAGTGTGGCATTGCAATTGCGATCCTCAGGGATGCTCCGGCGATTCTGCTGGATGAGCCTACGAGCGGTCTGGATCCGAAGGCAGCCTTTGAATTCATCCATCTCCTCTTGTCACTGCGTGAGGAAGGCAAGGCAATTCTCATGTCGACGCACGACATCTTTAGAGCCAAGCGCTTGGCGGATCAGGTCGGCATAATCAACGAAGGACGCTTGGTCATGCAGAAGAGCCGTGCAGAGCTTGTGGACGAAGACCTGGAGAAGTTGTACGTCCAGTACATAACCGGCGAAGCACAGGCTGCCTGATCCATCCAGCGCCGATCGGCGCGAAGAGCACTAGGCCCATGTTCCGATTACTCATCGCCAAGGAGCTGCGGGAGACGATCCTGACCGCAAAGTTTGCTTCAACATTTGGCGTGTGCTCGATTCTTATCCTGGCTTCCTTCTACGTGGGCGCGCGCAATTACCAGGTGAGTCAGGAGGAATATGAGGCTGCAGTAGCCGAGAATCTTACGCAGATGGAAGGGCTCACCGAGTGGTCGAGGATCTCTCACAGGATTTCCTTGCCGCCACAGCCCCTGGCCGCGCTGGTCTCCGGCATTTCCAACGACATAGGCAGGACAGCGGACATGCGAACTCGCGGTGAGCTTCGCTTCGAGGACAGCCGCTACAACGAAGATCCCATTTTCGCGGTCTTCCGATTCCTGGACCTGGAGTTCCTCTTCACCACCGTATTGTCCTTATTTGCCGTTCTGTTCGCTTTCGACGCCGTTAACGGGGAGAAGGAGAGAGGGACATTGAGGCTGTCTTTCGCCGCTCCCCTTGCGAAGGACACCTACATACTCAGCAAGCTTCTGGGCTCGTTTGCCGCTCTGGCTTTGCCGCTGTTGATTCCAATCCTAATTGGCTCGCTGCTCTTGCCCATACTTGGCGTCCCCATGGACACGGACAGCTGGCTTCGGCTGGGCATGATCATACTGGCCGGCTACCTGTACGTGGGCGTATTCCTATGTCTTTCCATATTCATCTCAACGCTCACCCAGCGCTCAGCCAGCTCGTTTCTGCTGATTCTCGTTTTCTGGATCGTTACCGTCATGGTCATTCCTAGAACGGCGGTATTGGTTGCGGGAAGAGCCGTGGACGTGCCGTCCATCGACATGGTGAATTTCCAGAAGAACCGGTTCAGGGCCCAGCTTCTGCTGGAAGATTCCAGGGCCATGCGGGCCTGGCAGCAGGAGAACCCGATGTCGGGAGGCGATGGAATGCAGTGGGTGCAGGACTTCATGGCCTTCATGGGCGAACAAAGGGATGTCCGCGACCAGAAGATGGAGGAGTTTTCGGGAAGACTGAACGAAGAAAGGCGCAACCGTGAATCCGTCCGCCAGACCTACGCGCTCGGCATCGCCCGGATCTCTCCGACATCGGTGTTTTCCATCCTGGCCTCCCGTCTGGCTGCTACCTCGCTCGGACTGAAGGAGCGTTTCCAGAATGCGGCTTACGACTACCAGAGCGAATACGCGCAGTTTCAAGAGCAGAAGGGAGGCGGCACCGGGATGATGTTTCGGATTCGGACGCA
>CAZXEU010000149.1:0-19946 GCA_964639665.1 uncultured Rhodothermaceae bacterium
TAAAGCGGCACGCGAGCTGGGTTCAGAACGTCGTGAGACAGTTCGGTCCCTATCTACCGTGGGCGTTGGAGACTTGAGCGGATCTGCTCCTAGTACGAGAGGACCGGAGTGGACGAACCTCTAGTGTACCTGTTGTGGCGCCAGCTGCATCGCAGGGTAGCTATGTTCGGAAGGGATAAGCGCTGAAAGCATCTAAGCACGAAGCCCACCGCAAGACGAGGTCTCCCCTATGGGCCGTTCGAGACGAGGACGTTGATAGGCGGCAGGTGTAAGCATGGTAACATGTTCAGCCGAGCCGTACTAATTGCCCATGAGGCTTACTCCCTTGGTTTTTACACAGGCCATACGCCCGTTTGCGCTTCCAACTGTACGTGCGCATGCGGCGAGATCAGCGTGTCAAGACATACACCCGCCTTTCGGGGCGGGCCAGGACTTTCCTGGTGCTTATAGCGCGGGGGCCACACCTTTTCCCATTCCGAACAGAGCCGTTAAGCCCCGCTGCGCCGATGGTACTGCCTTTCGTGGTGGGAGAGTAGGACGGTGCCAGGAAACTCTTCGAACGAGGCTTCGCCTGTGGGCGGGGCCTCGTTTTTTGTGGCGCATTGTCGGACGGTTGGCTGCCGTGCAAAGTCCATCGAGACGGCCGAAACGCAAGGCGGAGTGTCTTTTCATCAGCCGGGGCCGGCGTAGCGCAATTTTGGAAGGTGCTAGCCTCCCCTTGAGAGACGGCAAGAGAGGACCGGTTGCCGTGCCGCCCGTCGCTTGTCATGCGGCAGCGCCGGGACCGCCGCTGCTTCACTGGCGCAGAAGGCTTGAATTGCGATTCCTGCCGCCTTAGTTTGGTCCCACGTTCTTGCACATCAACTGTTAGGGGTGTCCGCTGGCTTGTGCCTGCGGGCTGAGATCAGACCCTCCGAACCTGATCCGGGTCATGCCGGCGTAGGGAAAATTGCCTGCAGCGCATTGTGCGCCGGGGTCTTGGCCGCTCCTAGCTTTTCTGTCAGGAGCGGCTTTTTTGTCAGCTTGCCCCCGAGACCATGCTCTACCGACTGTGTACATGTCTGGCTTTGTTGTTGGCGGCCACCGCCGCCGGCATGCCGGTTACCTTTCTTCCGGCTTCTGCCCAGGCCCTGGTAACCGGAGTCGTCCTGGGCGAGCGTAACCGGCCGCTGGAAGCGGCTGCCGTGGAATTGCTGCAGGTGGAAACGAACGGCCGGCTCTTCGGCACGGCGACCGGAACGACGGGGCAGTTTGCCTTCGAAAATGTCCCAGACGGGCGGTACCGGCTCGTTGTGACATTCCTGGGGCATGAGACCTTCAGCCAGGACATAACAGTGGGTGAGAATAGCCAACTCGATCTGCGCGCCGAGCTGGTGACCAAGGCCGTGGAGAGCCCCGAAGTTGTCGTAACGGCTGGCCGCGCACGCGAGCGGTTAACACCCATTACTTTTACCAGTGTTACGGCGCGCGATCTGGCGCAAAAGCCTTCCATGAAGGACTTGCCCGCCCACCTGGCCAGCGCACCCTCCATCACGTACTACACCGAGAACGGCAACGACCTGGGGTACACCCACCTCCGCATGCGGGGCTTCGGGCAGCGTCGCCTCGCCGTTGCCATCAACGGGATACCGCAGAACGACCCCGAAGAGCACAGTGTGTTCTGGATCAATTTCTTTGACCTGCAGGGCACGATCGAGGACATTCAGATTCAGCGCGGGGCAGGGGCCGCGTTCTACGGATCCACCGGTATTGGCGGCGCCATCAATGTGGTGGCGCGCCCGTACAAGCCTGCTCCGTACGCCTCGGCCGAGATCGGTTACGGAACCTTTGACACGCGCCGCTTCACGCTGGAGGCCAACACCGGGCTTCTGGGAGGCCGGTATGTGGCATTCGGACGGCTTAGCCGCCTGCTTTCGGATGGCTATCGGGACTGGTCCTGGTCAAAGTTCTGGCGGTATTTTGCCGGCGTTACCAGATACGGAACGCGGCACACGATAACCATTCAGGCCTACGGCGGGCCCCAGCGCGACGCGCTGGCGTATGCCGGAATCCCCAAGGCGGCCAACCGGCAGACGGTAACGGACGACTTCGGTACGGCTATTGATCGGCGCTACAACTTCAGCAGCTTTACAGGCGATGTCGAACGGTTCAGGCAGCCACATGTGGAGCTTCACCACCAGGGTCAGCTAAGCCAGGACTGGATGCTGCGACAGTCGCTGTTCTGGATTCGGGGCGTGGGATACTTTGACTTTGGCGGCACTTTCAGGTCTGCCGATTACCTCCGATTGCCCAATGGCTGGAGAGATCTCGACAGCGAGCTTCGGCAGCTGCCGCTCTACATTACCGCTCCGGATGCGCACGTATTCTTCCGTGCTGCCCTCGACCAGTGGCAGGCAGGCTGGATGCCCCGCGTAAGCCGGCGCCATGCTACCGGCGAAACAACCCTGAGCGCTGAAGCTCGGCTGCACCGCTCAACGCGCTGGGGCAGGATACAGGAAGCAACAGCCTTACCGGCGCAGGTCGTGGGAAGCGCCAACGACGCCCGGGTCTACAGCGTTCGCGGCGAAAAGGCCATTGCCTCGCTGCTTGCCAGCCATCTCTATCGGCCGGTGCCGAAGATTGCGCTGCAGGCTGACGCTCAAATCACCTGGCGGCGATACCGCATCTTCGACGAAGCCTTCTTCGGCACGGAGTTCAGCGTACCGTACTTTTTTGTAAATCCGCGCGTTGGAATAACGGTCAACCCTGAACAGAGGCTAAGCGGCTATGCGAGCTTCGCGCTCGCCAACCGGGAGCCTCGCATGAAGTCGCTGTATGACGGGGAGGAAGCCGGAGCGGGGTTTATTCCGCAATTCGAGCGCAGGGCATCCGGAGGCTTTGATTACAGCGCCCCGTTCGTCAGGCCGGAGCAGCTGCTGGATGTCGAACTGGGCGTGCGTCTTGACCGGGGTCGGCTTGACGGTGTCGCGGGCCTTTACTGGATGGAATTCAGGGACGAAATCGTGCCAAGCGGCGGACTGGATCAGTTCGGCGTGCCTCGCACAGGCAATGCGGACCGAACGCGGCATATCGGATTCGAAGTCGAGGCAAACCTGGCTGTGTCCGGTGCCCTGCGAGCCTTCGGCAACGCCACGTTCAGCCGGAACAGGTTTGTGCAATTCGTAGAGTACGTTACCCTGGATGACTTCTCCAGTCTGGGCCTGGATCGCGCCGGCAATCCTATCGCCGGCTTCCCCTCCAGAGTCGCCAACCTCGGCGTTGGCTATCAGAAGGCCGGCCTTTCGGCACAGGCGGACGTGGCTTTTGCGGGCCTCCAGTACGTTGACAACTCCGGAGGCAAGAGCAATGACGGGACTGCGCAAGCCGACTTGTCTGTCGACGCGTTTGCACTGGTCAACGCCACCGTCCGCTATGCATTTGGCGAGACTTCCCGGCTACGGGGCTTGAGCGTAGGCGCAGATCTCAATAACGTGCTGAACAGCAAGGTCCTGCTTTTCGGAACGGTCGGCTTCGGAACACCGGAATTTTTTCCTGCCGCGACACGCCACGTGTTTGTGGGAGCAAAATACACGGTCAGATAAGGCGGTCTTTGCCGGCCCGCTCCTCATTGAAGAAGGCAACCAGTCCGGTTGCAAGGTCGTATTCCGCAGTCAGGCACGCGAGGATGCCACGCTCCGCACACTGCCTCAGTACGGAGGACTGCTGCGTCAGGCGCACCGTGTTGGCGCGCGCATTGGCGGCTACAGCGGCCGCCATGCGTTCCTCCTCCGTCCCGGAATGGACCACGACCTGATGCACGTTCGGCTGAATGGCCCGGACAACGGCGGCCAAGGCCCCTTCATGCGCGGACGCCTGTCCGGAGAGCGTACACTCTACGGCGGCCCGAACGGCCCCGCAGCCCGAGTGGCCGAGCACAACGGCCAAGCGCACGCCAAGCTTCGCAACGGCATATTCAAGGCTGCCCAGCTCCAGCTCACCGGCAAAACCGCCCGCCACGCGAACGACAAAGACTTCTCCCGGGCCTACATCAAAAACCGATTCCGGACAAACACGTGAATCCGCACAGCCCAGGACCGCAGCGAAGGGTCGTTGACCCAGAAGGAGGTCCCTTCCAGCATGTCGGCGCAATGCTGTGGGCATGCCGCTGGCGTGCCGACGGTTGCCCGCCTTCAAACGCTCCAGTGCTTCAATGGCAGGGATCATGATTCTTGCACGAAATGTGCGGTGTATCAGGTGCGCAGGTCGGTGTTCCGGGCCTCCGGGTGACTAGGGCGTTGTGGGCTGAGTCCGTCTCCAGTATCTTGGGCCTTCGTCGGCGCAATTAGGTCAAATGGCCCAGGTTCTCGCGAAGGAGGTTACGCTAGGTCTTGCCCGTCAGCACGGACTGACGGAAGAAGAATACAGCTGGATTACCGGGCGGCTAGGACGCGCGCCAACCGTGACAGAGCTGGGCATTTACTCGGTGATGTGGAGCGAGCACTGCTCGTACAAGAACTCCATAGCCGTGCTCAAGACCTTGCCCCGTGAGGGAACTCATTTGCTGGTCAGTGCCGGCGACGAGAACGCGGGCCTGGTGGACATTGGGGACGGGCTGGCTGTTGCCTTCAAGATAGAGAGCCACAACCATCCGTCTGCGGTCGAGCCGTATCAGGGAGCGGCAACCGGCGTAGGGGGCATTCACCGGGACATATTTACGATGGGAGCCCGGCCGGTCTGCGCGCTGAATTCGCTGCGCTTCGGGTCGCTGGACAGCGCCCGGGTACGCTACTTGCTCGATGGCGTGGTGCGAGGCATTGGCGACTACGGCAACGCCTTCGGCGTGCCGACCGTGGGTGGCGAGGTCTACTTCGATCCCGCCTACGAGGGTAATCCTCTGGTAAACGCCATGAGTGTCGGCATTGTGAAAGTGGGCCGGACGGCATCGGCTACGGCGCAAGGTGTGGGCAACGCGGTCTATATCGTTGGCTCGGCCACGGGTCGCGACGGCATTCACGGCGCAACCTTTGCATCAGAAGAGATTTCGGAAGCGAGCGAAGCAAAGCGTCCCAGCGTACAGGTCGGTGACCCGTTTACGGAGAAACTGCTCCTGGAAGCCACGCTGGAGGCGCTAGCGCAAGGAGTCGTGGCGGGCATTCAGGACATGGGGGCGGCGGGCATTACGTGCTCGTCCTGCGAAATGAGCGCAAAGGGCAATGTGGGAATGCGGCTTTATCTCGACCTGGTGCCCGTGCGAGAAGCCAGCATGAGTGCATACGAGATCATGCTCTCCGAAAGCCAGGAGCGTATGCTGATTGTGTGCCAACCCGGCAAGGAATCTGCTCTGGAGTCCATCTTTGCCAAGTGGGATTTGCATGCGGTACGCATTGGTGAAGTGACTTCCAATGGTCGGGTCCAGGTGCACCACCGAGGGGAACGTGTGGCTGACGTACCGGCAGAACACCTGGTCCTGGGGGGAGGGGCCCCCGTGTACACCCGAGACGCCGTGCGGCCGGCCTACCTGGAGCATTTGCGAACGCTGAAGCCTATGAAGGACCTGGCATGCGAAGATGCGGAAGATGCGCTCAGGATACTCATGGCTTCGCCCAACATAGCTTCCAAGCGATGGATATACGAGCAGTATGATACGATGGTGCGGACGGATACCGTAGCCGGGCCGGGACAGAGCGACGCGGCACTAGTCCGCATAAAGGGCACCGCCAAGGGACTGGCGGTTTCCACGGATTGCAACGGGCGCTACGTGTATCTGAATCCCCGCCGCGGAGGGCAGATTGCGGTGGCCGAAGCCGCGCGCAACGTCGTATGCGCAGGCGGCCGGCCCCTGGCGATCACCAACTGCCTCAACTTTGGCAATCCCTACAAGCCCGAAATGTACTGGACTTTCAGGGAGGCCGTGGGAGGCATGGGAGACGCGTGCCGCGTACTGGGTACACCCGTTACCGGTGGCAATGTCTCCTTCTACAACGAAAACCCCAAGGGCGCCGTATTTCCGACGCCGACCATCGGGATGCTCGGGCTCGTGGACGACCTGGAATCGCATGCAACAAGAGCTGGGTTTCAATGCGAAGGCGACGGTGTTTTTCTGATCACGCCCGTAGGCTGGACCCACCGCACGGCCCTTTCAGACCTTGGCGCGTCCGAATACCTGGCTAGTTGCTGCGGCATGACGAGGGGAGATGCCCCCTATATTGATTTGGCCGAGGAGAAGGCGGTCCAGCACGCTATCGAGCGGCTTATTCGGCGCGGCATTGTGCGAAGTGCCCACGACGTATCGGACGGGGGGCTGGCAGTATGCCTGGCGGAGTGTAGCGTCCTATCGCGCGGACTCGGCGCGAATATCTCCCTGAATGTCGCGGACGGTTTCCGCCTGGATGCCCTCCTGTTTGGAGAGGCCCAGTCGCGCGTGGTGGTAACGGCCCGGCCCGAGGACGAAGATGAGGTGGCGGCATCGATCGCCGGCACTGGTGCCGCGGCGCGCAGAATCGGCGCCATAGCGGCTGGCAACCTGTTCATCGCTGTCAACGAAACAGTGGTCCTCAACATTCGCGTTCCCGCGCTTGCGGCCCTTTACGAAGGAGCGCTCAAGCAGAGGTTGGTCGCTCAGAGCCGCGAAACCCGTGTTTGAGGGTACCGTAAAATGACGCAGTCAACCGGCTACGTTGCCATGGATGCCAAGTATGTTACATTGACGGACGCCAATTTTCGCGAACAGGTACTGGACGCTGAACTCCCCGTGCTCGTAGATTTTTGGGCACCTTGGTGCGGTCCCTGTCGTGCAATCGCGCCAATTATTGAAGAGCTCGCCGATGAATACCAGGGCCGAGTCAAGATTGCGAAAATGAATGTGGACCATCACCAGCAAGTCCCGATGCAGTATGGTATCCGGTCTATCCCCACACTGCTGTTCTTTGCCGGCGGCCAGGTGAAGAACCAGCTTGTGGGCGTGGTTGCCAAGCGCGAGCTATCCCGGCAATTGGACAAATTGACGGCCCAGGAAGCCTAGCTGCTCCCTTCCCTCGCATGGACTACGAAGGCGCGGAGCATCACAGGATAGTCATCGTGGGGTCAGGGCCAGCCGGCTACACGGCGGCGCTGTATTCTGCAAGGGCGGGCTTGGCACCGGTAGTGATTTCCGGACTTGAACCGGGAGGCCAGCTGGTTACGACCACTGACGTGGAAAACTATCCCGGGTACGCTGACGGGATCCTCGGGCCAGACATGATGGAGGACTTCAAGCGGCAGGCCGTTCGCTTCGGCGCGGTCCTACGGCACGGCACCGTGACGGGGCTCAACCTGTCCGGCAGACCGTTTCGCCTTGAAGTAGACGAGCAGCAGCCCGTGCTCGCCGACGTAGTAATCGTGGCCACGGGGGCTTCAGCCCGCTATCTCGGGCTGGAGAACGAAAAGAGGTTGCTGGGATACGGGGTCTCCGCGTGCGCCACCTGTGACGGCCCGTTCTTTCGGGGCAGCGAGGTAGCCGTGGTCGGCGGAGGCGATGCAGCCATGGAAGAGGCGCTGTTTCTCACCAGATTCGCGCCCCGCGTATACCTCGTTCACCGGCGGGACAAGCTTCGCGCCTCGAAAATCATGCAAGACCGCGTGTTTGCCAACGACCAGATTACGATCATCTGGGATACGGTCGTAGTTGACGTCCTGGGCGACGGGCAGGTCGAAGGCGTGCGTTTGCTCAACAAGGTAACGGGCCAACAGCACGATCTGGCGCTGGCGGGACTGTTTGTCGCGATCGGGCACACGCCGAACACGGATCTGTTCAGGTCGTGGCTTGACATGGATGACCAGGGTTATATACTGACGCGGGAGCGCTCGACGTATACCAACATCGAAGGCGTATTCGCCTGTGGAGACGCACAGGACCACGTATACAGGCAGGCTGTAACGGCGGCCGGTACCGGCTGCATGGCGGCCATAGATGCCGAGCGCTTTCTTGCGCAGGAGGCTAGTTCCTAAACGCGTGGCTGAGCAGGAAGAATACGTTCTCCTTGCGTTCGCGTAATCGGCGGTAGTAGTAAGGAAACCACTGCTCCCCGTAGGGAACATACACCCGCATCCGGTAGCCCTGCTGCACCAGGCGCAACTGCGTTTGTGGCCGAATGCGGTAGAGCATCTGGAATTCGAAGGCGTCGCGCGAGATTCCTTCGGCCTGCGCAAACGTCTGCGTAGCATTCAGAAGTCTGTCGTCGTGGGTCGCAATGCCGTGGTATATCCCGGATTTGAGCAGCACCTTCATGCAAGCGACATAGTTGTCGCGAATCTGCTCCATACGCTGGTAAGCCAGACGTTCCGGCTCCTTGTAGGCGCCCTTGACAAGGCGCACGCGGGCGCGCATGTCGCACATGCGCTCCACGTCGCGTCGCGTGCGCTTGAGATAGGCCTGAAGCACGACGCCTACGTGGCGCCCATGTGTGGGATATACGGCGTCAAAGAGGCGCAGCGTGGAGTCGAGAATCCCTGTGCTCTCCATATCAAGGCGCACGAATGCATCCTGGCTGCGGGCTGCATCAAGGATGGCCAGGAGGTTTTCCAGGCAGAAATCCTCGTCGATCACCTGCCCGATCATGGACAGTTTGATGGATATGTTGTTGTCCACACCATGTAGCCGATGGGACTCTGCCAGGGCTTGAAGCAGCGCTACGTACGCGTCCCGCGCGGCCTCGGCCCTCGCCCGGTCCTTGACGTGCTCTCCCAGCACGTCAACAGTTATGCCCAGGCCCTGATCGGTTAGCCGCCGCAGCACGGGCATCGCCCCTTCCATGGTTTCGGATGCAACAAACCCCTTTGCCAAAAAGAAAGGCAGCTTGAGCCGTGGAAGGGCCATACGCGTAGGCGACCGGACGACCTCCTCAGGATGAGGGCAGACCCAGGAGAGCGGGCAGGGAATTCGGGTTTTCGATCACGACATGAGCGCCGCGCTCCCTTAGCAAGTCCTGATGTGCCGCGGTATCGACGTAGGGAGGCGTTACACCGACAGCCCACATTCCTGCGCTGCGGGCTGCGGACATGTCATCGACGGTATCGCCGACATAGATGGCCGCCTCCGGGTTAATATCCAGACCGGCGGCATGAAGGATGCCCAGGGCATGTTGCAGGGGAAAGGGGTCGGGTTTGCCCCTGTGTTCGTGCTTTTCCCGGGCTACCAGCAGCGGGAAGTAGCGCTTCCAGCCCAGACGGTCGCGGGTCCAGCTTGCTTCCATTTCCGGCCTGCCCGTAACTATGCCCATTATGAGCCTCGCCTGGGCCAGGCTCTCCAGCGTGCGTGTCAGAACGAGGGGGGTTTCATGTGTTATGAAGCCGTTCCAGTTGTCGCCGCGGTACCGCCTCTGGAATTCTGCCACCACGCGGTGCCTCGATACTTCCATTCCGCTGTCCGCAATGATGGCGTGCGTCAGCGTCCAGTCATCATTGAAGCCACCAATATTCTTGTAACGCTGCACCGTACTGTTGCTAATGGTGCGGCCTGTAAAGTGGAAGACCGTCTCCTCGATGGCCCGACGATACGAACGGGACACATCCACCAGTACGCCGTCCATGTCGAAAAGAACCGCCTTGATCGCGTCAAAGTGGGCCATCCGCTGCGAAGCGTCAACCTGGTGGCTCACCTTTTCACAGTACCGGGTGCAGGCAGTTCCAGCAGGAATTGCCTAGGAGTTCATCGTAACTAGAAATTCGTCGTTGCTCTTGGTGCCGCGCATCCGGTCGAGCAAGAATGTCATGGCCTGGATCGGCTCCATGTCGGCCAACAGCTTTCGCAGAATCCAGACTCGCATCAGCCTGGCTTCGGGGATAAGCAATTCCTCCCGTCGCGTACCCGACATAACCACATTGATAGCAGGAAAAATGCGACGGTCAGCCATCTCGCGATTGAGTACGAGTTCCATGTTGCCGGTACCCTTGAATTCCTCGAAGATGACATCATCCATGCGGCTTCCCGTGTCTACCAGGGCTGTGCCAATGATGGTCAGCGAACCGCCCTCTTCGACGTTGCGAGCGGCTCCGAAGAAGCGCTTGGGTCCTCTGAGAGCACCGGCGTCTATGCCGCCGGAAAGCGTCCGGCCGGAATCCGGGGCGACAGCATTGTGGGCGCGAGCAAGCCGCGTAATGGAATCCAGCAAGATCACTACATCCTTCTTTGATTCGACCAGGCGCTTGGCCTTCTCCAGAACTATGTTGGCTACCTCGACATGGCGCTGAGGCTTCTGGTCGAACGTCGAGGCGATTACCTGTCCCTTGACATTGCGCTCCATGTCGGTCACTTCTTCCGGTCGCTCGTCCACCAGCAGAATCATGACAAAGACCTCCGGATGATTCTCCGCAATCGCATTTGCAATCTTCTGAAGCAAAATCGTCTTGCCGGTCTTGGGCTGCGCAACAATAAGTCCCCGCTGGCCCTTGCCAATAGGTGAAAAAAGGTCAAGGACCCGCATGCTCACGCCATTGGGCCGGGTTTCCAGGCGAAGCTGCTCTTCCGGATACAGGGGAGTCAGGTAGTCAAAGCTGTGGCGCTCGCCAGCCATGCCCGGTTCGCGGTCGTTGACCTTGTTGACCTGGATAAGCGCGAAGAAACGCTCACCTTCTTTCGGAGGCCTGACGTCTCCATGCACCGTATCTCCGAGGCGCAAGCCGAAGCGCTTGATCTGACTCGGTGAGACATAAATGTCATCGGGACTGGGCAGATAATTGTATTCAGGCGAGCGCAAAAAGCCGTATCCGTCGGGCAGTACCTCCAGGACGCCAACCTTCTGGATCATGCCGTCGAGTTCCGTACGGCTTGGATCATGCTGGGCCATGTAATTGGGGCGGCTTTCGTAGACGCGCCTGCGCCGGTCATCATGGCCGGCGTGGCGCCCATCCCTGCGCGTCCGCTGGCGCTCGCCCCTGGCGTGGGATCCGGTCTTGCGTCGTCCCCCACCACGTTCTCTGCCGCCTTCCCAGTGACCGGATGAACGGTAGTCTCGTCCCTTGTGCCGCGATTGCTTCGGCGGACCGGGCTCACGGCCGGCCACCTTGGAATCGTCAGCCGACTCAGATCCCGGCCGGTTCCGATTGCGGGTGGCCCGCTCCTGCGGCTGCTTTGCTGCTGGCGCAACGGCAGGTCTTGAAGCGGCAGAGGCGTTCGCCTTCTTCTTCGGCCTCACGACGGCATTCTTGTGCGCGCCTGCCGAAGTGGGGCCTTCAGTGACTGAATTGGCGCGGTGCTCCAGGATTCTGTAAATGAGATCCTGCTTTCGGAGCGTAGAAACTCCCTTTAGCTTCATGTCCCGGGCGAGATTCTTGAGATCTGCCAGTTTCTTCGATTGGAGGTCGCTAATCTTCATCTGGTTGCGGGTAATGGATGTCAGCGCATACCCTGTGTAGGCTGCACCGCAGTGGTGATCGGAAACAATACCTCGGCGCGCAGGCACCTGCACGGCCTGCCGTTACGTATCGACTTTAGGCTGAGGGGGCTACACCCATTAAGGTGGGGAGAAACACGGATGCGTCGCAATTGCCGATCAGGAAGGCCGGCTCTGGAACGCGCCGGGCGTGGAGCTACACCCGGTTTTTCCTTGGTGCTGAAAGCGGATATACACTATCGCGCGAAGCTGCCTGGAGTTGCTTCGCGAGACAAGATCTTGGTCAAAAAGGTACGTGCGCAGCTCCCATAAGGGCAACACTTCGCGAAAAATAACCTGAAAATACTAGTCGGACACCCGCTGGAGTACTTCCGCAGCCAATTGATGCGACCCAGCCACGAGCACCGCGTCCTCGTCCTGCGCTGCGTCGCAAAGGTGGCGCCACCCGTCAGCAACAGAGCCGCAATGCACGACCTCAGCGCCTTGCGCCTGCAGTGCGGTCTTCAGATCGGTTGCGCCCAGGCTGCGCGCAGAGTCCGGTTTGCAGGCCGCGACGCGGGCCTGGGCAGCAGCCAGAGCCGCAGCCATCTGCGCAATGTCCTTGTCCATCATTGCACCAAAGAGAACAAACAGGCGCCCGGAACAGTGCGTGCGCATGTGATCCAGCGCGGCGGCGAGACTGGACGGATTGTGTGCGACATCCAGAACGGTGGTCGGCTCGTGCAAAAGCAACTCCAGTCTTGCCCGCAGACCCGACAGCCTGGCGACATGCCTTAGTCCGTCGTAGACGGCTTGGGGCACCAGATCGGAGAACAGGAGTTCCGCCGCGCATATGGAAAGGACAGCGTTTGCAACCTGATGCCGTCCGGCCAGGCCAATTTCAAGGTCCGGATAGTTGTTGGCGGCTGTTCGTGCCGTCAGGCTGATCCGATCAGGCATCAGGTCGACGGAGTCTACTGCGCATCGCGGTTTGTGGAATGGAGCATTGCGATCCGAAGCGACGTCGAAGAGCACCTTAGAGGCAGCCCCCTCAGCGCAGACGAGCACGGGCACGCCAGCCTTGATGATGCCTGCCTTCTCGCGGGCGATCTCGCTGACGGATCCGCCCAGAATATCCATGTGGTCAAGGTCTACCGAGGTTACTATGGACAATGCAGGCTGGATGACGTTGGTAGCATCAAGGCGACCTCCCAGGCCTGTTTCAATTATCGCCAGATCTACGGCTCGCTCCGCAAAGAAGAGAAACGCAAGAGCTGTTGTCGCTTCAAAAAAGGTGGGTCCAATGGCATCAAATGCAGGCCTGTAGCGCGTAATGGTACGGGCAAGCCACGCGTCCGGCGCGGGTACTCCGTCAATGCGCATCCGTTCGTTGACGCGCAGCAGATGCGGAGACGTGTGCAGGCCCGTACGCCGGCCCGAAGAAGTGGAAATGGCTGCAAGCAGCGAGGCGGTGGAGCCCTTTCCGTTGGTGCCTGCTACGTGGACACACTGAAGGCCCTGGTGGGGATTTCCCAGCGCATGCAGCAAGTCTGACATGGCTGAAAGGCCGCCTCGATAGGCCGTGGCTCCGGCCAAGGCGAATCGGGGCAGAGCATACAGGTAATCCTCCCAGTGCGGATGAAACTGGACTTCGGTCCGCACTTACCGTCTTGGTCGCATCCTGACCACGGGCAGGATCATTTCCTCCATCGAGGCCCCGCCGTGCTGGATCGTGTCCCGGTAAAGGTTGACATACCGGTGATAGTTGGTTGGATAGACGAAATAATAGTCCTCCTTTGCGACGATGTAGTCCGTCGCGAGACGGTCAAACGGCAAGCCGTACGAAAGCGGATCCGATATGCAGATCGCGTGCTTGCGGTTGGCCCTAAGTCCGCGACCGCACTTGTAGCGGAGCGACGTGGAAGTGCTGCGGTCACCTCGCACCGTAGTGGAATGCAGGCTGCGCACCGCACCGTGGTCTGTCGTCAGGACAATAGTACACGCATGATCCGCCAGAGTCTGGAAGGCCTGGTACAGCCAGGAATGCTCAAACCACGTACGTGTCAATGCCCGGTATGCCCGCTCGTCCGGCGCGAGTTCCCTGAGTACGTCCGAGTCGGACCGGCTGTGGGCCAGGATGTCCACGAAATTTACCACGATGGCGCTCAGATTCGTTTGAAGGCAGTCCGTGACCTCCTGCGCGAATGCGTGGCCGTCCGAAGTGCCCTTCAGCTTTCGGTAGCGCATACGGACATCGGCGCGTCCCCTTCTCTCGAGCAGGCCGGCAAGGTATGCTTCCTCGTGGCGATTGCGACTGTGGTCATCCTCCTGCCCATCCGACCAGGTGCGTGCGTATCGGCGAGCGATATCTCTTGGCAGTAGACCACTGAATATGGCGTTTCGGGAATACGGCGTCGCCGTGGGAAGTATTGAGTAATGGAAGTTCTTCTCGATGACAAACAGAGGCTGAAGAAGTCTTTCCATCTCGAGCCATTGGTCGTACCGCATGCAGTCAATCACGAAAAAAAGTACGGCATGCTTTTCCTCCAACTCCGGCAGAACCCATTCCGGTATCACTTCATGGGAGAGGACGGGCCGGTCCTGGCGGCTTCGAGTATCATACGAGCGAACCCAGTCCTGGTATGAGTCCTCCACAAACCTTCCGAAGGCACGATTGGCTTCCTGGTACTGGTCGGCAAGGATTTGCCGGGCTGCCTCGTCCCCCTCCAGGGAAACGTCATAGTGGACCAGTTCGCGATATAGTTCTGTCCACTCCGAGTGGGAGAGCGGATTCATGAGGGCAAGCGTGATCTGCCGGAAACGGCGAAGGTAATCCTGGGAAACTCTCTGGTGTCGCAGCGCTGCACGCTCCAGTAGCCGCTTGCACGTGAGCAGGATCTGGCTTGGATTTACGGGCTTGGTCAGGTAATCACTTATCTGACCCCCGAGAGCTTCCTCCATCAGACGCTCCTCCTCGCTCTTGGTGACCATGACAACGGGAACTTCCGGCTGCACCCGCTTGATCGCAGCGAGCGTCTCAAGGCCCCCCATACCCGGCATATGCTCGTCCAGCAGAACGATGTCAAACGGTGTCGCCCTGATCCTTTCCAGCGCGTCGGCTCCGTTGGCGACACTGGTAACCCGATACCCGCGTTCCTTCAGAAAAAGTACGTGGGGACGCAGGAGGTCAATCTCGTCGTCCGCCCACAGAATGTGCGGCTCAGTCGGCATTGCGAGTTGCTACGTGGCTTGAGCGAGTGCAAGCGTGGCGGCCATACCCAAGGTACACACCACGCGGTGCGTGGCAAGTAAGGCTGCCCCCACCGCTGCCCCTAGTACGTTCGGCAAACAACAAAGTGGCACGCGGAAGCCAAGAAGCGGAGCGTCCGTGGATGCCCGGGAAGTATGGTTTGCCGGAGACCGGTATAGCGGCTCTGCCTTGCGGCAGGTCACGGTCTCAGAGTCTGGACAGCCGCCGCAGCCGTTGCGCTCGTCCGCTTGCGCGCGATCGCCGCGCTGTCGGAAACAGGGGCTTGATCTGCGCGAGGGTGAAATGCCATTTTGGCGCAGAACCCGCGTTGGTCGGCTAGCCGTATTCCCTGGCTGGCCAGCCCGCATCCGGAGCGGGGCGCCGGCGCCGCAAAGACGGCACCCGTGACGGTTGTGACCGCTTGGTGGCAGGCTTGCCGAGTCACGAGGAGCTGCCAGGCCAAGCCGCCGTGGAGTGGGACTGCACGGCTCTCCAGTGCAGGCCAACCGGCTCGCCTGCCGACACAAGCTTCCGCCTCGTGGCCGTTTGCAGGCGGTCCGGAATTCGGAGTTGCAAGCCTGCGCCATCGGCAGAAGGACTTAGGATTGCTGGCTACGTCGGACAGGGCAGGCTGGATCTGGCGCACTGCCATACACCCGGACCCCGGAGAGCATCTGGCCACAGTTGGAGCATGGCGCAATGCTGCTCCAGGAATTGCCCGGCAGCGGGCCCCTTGTGGCCTCATGCTTGGCCTGCGCGCGGCGCTGCGCGGAGCGCAACTGCGCCCGCCCGTAGACAGCGTAGTCCTTCGGGAAAACAAGGCGGCTTCGGAATGACCGACCGGCTGAGTCTATGAAGCCCCCCAGCCACACTTGTCCGACAGCCACTTGTCCAGGCTGTACGCTCCCGGTCCCAAGGGCAGAAGTCCGGCCAGGATGAACAGGTTCTTGAACGCATGAGCCGGGCTGCCTTGCCCGGTTATCATATGCTGCAACATGGCCACGAGCATCGTAATGGCCAATAGCGCACAGAAGGGTCTGTATAGCAAGCCGGCTGCAATCATGAGTCCGCCCACTGATTCGGCCACGGCCGCCAGGAAGCCGAAAAACGTGTGGCCGAACGTGATTCCGAGATGCTCGACAGCGCCTCCGACCATTGCCCATGTTTCAGGCCCGCCGGTGAGTTTGCCCCAGCCGTGAAAAAACAGGAAACCAAGACCGAATCCCAGGCGGAATATCAGCAATCCGGCATCGCTGTACTTGGAGAGTTGATTGAGGTGCATCGCAGTAGTTCGTATGTGGAACATGGCTTCGGCAGCGGGTGGACGCTACGGGCCTGCCGTCTGTCCGCAGATGCTGCCGTACTGGCTGGACTAGAGTCGAGCCATAAGAAGACAACAAGTATATCCAATTTCAAGGGCCTCGGGGGATTTCCGCGACAGCTTTGCCAACTATATAGGCCTTCGCTCGGCCCTTCGCGCCGGAAAGGAGGTCCGGCAGCGAAGCTGTGGGCGTCAATCAGAGGGACGAACAAGGCACAAATAAAACTGTTTACCCACTTCGAAAACACTGACGACAATGGCACAGTCTTCGGCATCGGTATCTGTTCGCATGCGCGAGGCGATGAACGATCAGATCCAGGAGGAGCTTTCGTCTGCATACATCTATCTGGGCCTATCGGCCCGCATGGCCGCCAAGGGACTAAATGGCTTTTCTCACTGGCTTCGCCGGCAGTGGGAGGAGGAATTGGTACATGCGCTTAAGCTGTATGACTTCCTGCTTCAGCGGGATGTTGAGGTGGAGTTGCGTGCTCTGGCGAAACCTGAAATCACGGCGGTGACACCGCTTGACGTCTTCGAGCTCGTACTGGCGCATGAGCAGCACATAACCGCCTGCATTAACAGACTATACGCCGCCGCTGTCGAGGAGCAGGACTATGCTTCTCAAACGCTTCTGCAGTGGTTTGTCACAGAACAGCTGGAGGAGGAGGAATCCGCGAGGGAGATCCTCGATGCAATTCGGCTGGTTGGCAATTCGGGAGCCAGCCTCTTCCTGCTTGACCGCGAGCTCGGCAGCCGGAGTGAGTTGGCTGATTCGGAAGAGTGACCAACTGCTAGTGGCGAAGCTTCCGGATGCGGCGCGAATGTTGACCCAACGCTACCGGGCGAAGGGACAGGCAAACATGTTTCAGCGCCGGGCGTGCGTTCCACTGTGCTGCGCGGGATGGCACGGACTGAATGCGGCGGGTCCCCGCACCGCGTCGAGGGGTGCAAGGCTTTGCACGCTCTTTGCCTCCCGCCTCCCGGGATCCTTTTAGACGTTGTCCTTGTGCCGGGCAGTTCGGAGAGGCCGGCGCGATGACCTTGCCACATTCCAGGCCGTGCCGGCGGCCGCAAGGAGCAAGGACGAGGTGACAGTCCGGGGCGCGGACATAGCCCTGAATCGGGGCGGGTATGCGGGCGCTGGCGAGCAACCGGGCTTTGGCGCCGATCAGATCGCTTCCCGCCTCCGGTCCGCGCAGGCGCGAGATTGGGCACTGTCGGGCGGTCATGACCAGTGGGTCAGGCGAAGCCAGCCGAGATCCCGCCGACCGACGCCCGGTCGGGGAAGTGTTCACCGGATTACCGGGGATGGAGACGGGGCCTGTTGTGCATGTAGTCTACGCCCGGGCGGTAGGGGGCGTGCTCGTCGACCATGTCGAACCTGCCCACGAATGCGGGACGCATCCAATGCCGGGGCAGCTGGAGGGTTACAGCAACCCGGCGTCCTCGCCCGCGCTGCGAAGAATGTCGCGCTGGCGCTTATCGAGATCGCGAGGAATGACTACCGTAACCCTTACCAAAAGGTCACCGGCATTCTCGGCGGTCCGGACGCCCTGGCCAGCGACGCGCAGCTTGCTGCCGGACGAAGTACCAGGAGGAACGTGTACTTCGACGCGCGCACCGTAGGGCGTCTCAAGGGAGCGGAGTGTACCCAGAGTGGCCTCAAGCACATTGACGGTAATGGCAGTCTCGAGCTGCAAGCCGTGGCGCGAGAACCGGGGGTGGTTCTTCACCCTGAAAGTGATATAGACAGGCTTGGCCGCTTCACCGGGGTTGAGGCGGAGGCGGTACCCGTCGCTAACATTTGGCGGTATCGTTATGCGCCCGCGCGTCCCGTCGCTAAACCGTATCGTCACAGCACCTCCCTTGAGGGCCTTCTCAAGCGAGAGATAGACAGTCTGCCGCACCGGTGAGGAGGTGGCTCTGGCGCCTCCGACGAGCCAGCTGAATAGGTGCCCGGCCGCTTCGACCGCCTGGCCAAGCAAGTCCTTTGCCGGAGCGCCCTCGTGGCCATCCTCGCGAGAAAACCGGCCATTTGGCCCGTAATGGTAGGTCCGGCCTCCGGGCGTCGTGAAGCTTCCGCCCCACCGCTCCAGGTTGTAACGCGCTCGCTTGCGCGCATCCTTCAGCGTTTCATAGGCTTCCTGCAGTTGCTTGAAGCGCTCTTCGGCGCCGGAGTCTCCGGGGTTGTGGTCAGGGTGGTACTTGCGCGCAAGCCTCCGATAGGCCTCCTTTATACTCTTCTCACTGGCGTTTCTGGCAATGCCAAGCACCTGGTAGTAGTCCACTCGTGCCCTGTGATGCATTCTCTTGTTCTTAAATGGAGGACTATCTTACCCCACTGACCTTGTCTGCGAATAGATGGCCGAAAGGTTGCATTCGCATCAGCCGCCCATGGCAGAAATATCAAAGATACTCATTGCCAATCGCGGCGAAATAGCCGTGCGCATCATGCGCACGTGCAAGGAACTGGGCGTACGAACCGTTGCAGTATTCAGTGAAGCCGACCGCCGGAGCCTGCACGTTCGCATGGCGGACGAAGCCTATTCGATTGGTCCTGCTTCAGCAGCAAGGTCGTACCTCTCGATACGTACGCTCGTGGAAACGGCGCTTCGTTGCGGCGCAGACGCAGTGCATCCGGGATATGGATTCCTTTCGGAGAATGCTGACTTTGCGGAGGCGTGCTGTAAAGCTGGTCTCACGTTCATTGGCCCGCCGGCCCCTGCGGTACGGGCCATGGGCGACAAGACCCGGGCGCGCCAGCTGATGCGAAGCCGCGGCGTCCCGGTGGTGCCTGGATCGGAGGAGACCGTCGATGATATAGCGGAAGCAGGAAGGCAAGCCGGTCACGTTGGCTATCCGGTGGTAATAAAGGCCGCCGCTGGCGGCGGAGGCAAGGGAATGCGGATAGTCGACCGGCCCGCAGACCTGCCACGGGCCATGCGACTGGCCCAAGGAGAGGCACTGGCTGCGTTTGGAGATGCAAGAGTATTCATCGAAAAGTACGTGCCTGAACCCCGCCACATCGAGTTCCAGATTCTCGCGGACAGCCTTGGAAACATGGTGCACATGTTTGAAAGGGAGTGTTCGATCCAGCGCCGTCACCAGAAGGTGGTTGAAGAGGCGCCAAGCTGTGTCCTTACGCCCGCAAAGCGCGCGGAGATGGGGGCGGCAGCGTTGAGGGCAGCGGCCGCATGCGGCTACGCAAATGCGGGCACGGTGGAGTTTCTCGTGGACCGGAGCCTGAACTTTTATTTCATGGAGATGAATACCCGGCTGCAGGTCGAGCACCCTGTTACCGAGTGGGTGACCGGACGGGACATCGTCGCGGAGCAGATTCGCGTTGCCGAGGGCAAGCGGCTGTCGTTCGGGCAGGAAGACCTGAGACTCTACGGTCACGCCATTGAGTGCAGGGTTTATGCGGAGGATCCGGCCGCAGGCTTCCTGCCAGACCCCGGCATTCTGGTGCGGCACGCGCCCCCGAGCGGCCACGGCGTGCGCGTGGACAGCGGCATCGAGCAGGAAGGCGAAGTTTCGCTGCACTACGATCCCCTGATTTCCAAGGTTACCACTTGGGGCCGGAGTCGCCCGGAAGCCATTCAAAGGATGGACCGTGCGCTGGCTGAATACGCGATTGCAGGGGTCAAGACGACCATTCCATTCTGCCGCCACGTAATCGGTCATGCAGCGTTCCTGCGAGGCGATCTTTCCACGCACTTTGTGGAAGAGCATGTTGATCTGACGGCCTTTGGGCAGCAGGACCGCGTTACGGCCAGAGCGGCAGGCGTGGCGGCCGTTCTCAATCGCGCGCCCGGCGGGAATCCTGAGCAGCAGGAGCGCCCTCCTGTTTCGCATTGGCGCCTTCGACGCAGGCGGTAAGGGCTGGTACCTATTTCTTGAGCGCCAGCGTCAGCCCATCGCCTACCCCGACGAGGCTAAGGTGGATGCGCTCGTCATGCAGGAGCTTCGCGTTCAGCGCGCGGATGGCCGCCGTCTCGCTGTTGGTGAAAGAGGGATCGGCGACCTCCCCACGCCGCAGCACATTATC
>CAZXEU010000150.1:0-52950 GCA_964639665.1 uncultured Rhodothermaceae bacterium
TACTGCTGCACCAACGGAAACATCTCTTCCGCCGTACGTCTGAGTCTTGCCATGCGATCCAGGATTTGAGTTCTCGGTACTTGCAGTAATTTCCCGAGAACTCGTTACCCGATCAAGATGCAGTTCGCCGCACGCTTACGAAGTAGCCGCTTCTACGGGGTCTCGAAGTTCATTGCCCGGGCGGTCTCGTCCAATTACACATGCTGCAGCCCGCGCAGCACGGCGGGAATGTCGCGGTGATCCTTGGGCTGGAATTTGATCTGATCCACCGGGACTTGCCCGAGCCTAAACTGTAGTTCCTCTACCAAGCGCCTGGTCTTGGATGCCTGAATGTGGGGGCAAGGGGCGCCAAATGCGGCTGCAAACGCCTGAAAAGCGGGCAAATCGCCGGACATTCGAAGAAACGACCGGTTGGCAAAAGCTGTAACGCAGTTGCATCATCTTGTCACATAACTGCCTGTACAAACGACACTTACGCCAATATGGAACAGGCCGACCAAGCCCATGACCCGTACACTTCTGGACCTTATAATCCTTTTCGGGCAAGCACCAATTAGCTTAGCTTGGCAGTGTCTCCGAAAACCCTTCAGAGTTTAACCTCTCCAGAATCTCGACTGCCTTGGAAGATTGCTTATTTGTCGGAATTCGATGCGGCACCTGAGCAGCAGTGCTGAGAATACTGGTTTCCATTGGTGAGAGCAAACGTCGGGCCTTGCCCCAAGAAAGCGTGTCCGACCAGAATTTGCTGCCGGCATTGACGACTGCTATCTGTGCCTCAATCTGATTCAATACGCGTTGGTCGCGCCGAGCGGCCTTGGCCGAAATTCGCTCTTCCTCTACTGAAATCAGCCCTTGCTTGAATGCTTCAGGCCAGCGGATGTCGAGGCCTCGGACACGGTCCCAGCAGGCATGCTTCTTGGCCCATTCTGTCACGTTCCGGTTGCCGGGCGGAGGATTAACGAGCACACCATGTACCCGCCGAGCCGCACCGGCTATTGCTTCGTCCAATGCCTCTCCTGGCGCCTGCCGCCGCCATATGGATTCGAAGTCTACCGCGCGCTTGTGCTTTGCTATGTCGTGGGCAATCTTGGAGATCGTGTAGGCTACAATGTTAGCACGATACCCGCCCTGATACCAAGGCTGAGCGGACACGATACGTTCGGTTGCCTTGAAAATGATCGCCTTTGCGACTGTTGTACGATACCATGATTCATTGAAGTCGTCGGGCAATTTGCTCCAAGCCTCCCCGATTCGTCGTGCAAAAGCGGCGAAGTTCTTTTGGGCACCCATACTCACCTCATGTGGGCGCTCCTCCCACACATTGAGGAATTTGGCCAGATCCGTCTTGGTGAAGAGCTGTCTTCTTGGATTCTCCAAGTCAAATTTCTTACGCTGAGCCGGCGTCAGATTGGCGCGGGCATCAGCATACTGACCCCGTGCCCGCTCGTAGAACCACTTACTCTGCCGAAACGTCCCGTCCGGCGACGGCGCATGTATCCTCCGAGAAAAATTCTCGATGCGCACGTGAAATGGATGATTCGCAAAGAAGTCAGCTGCTCGTACCCGATTCTGACTGTTGGCATACTCAGAGATACGCGGCACCAAATCGGTAGCTTGGTCCGGTGCCACGACGGTGAGCTTCATCTGGATGAATACATTTCTTAGATCGAATTTGCGAAGCTTTGCACGATGAATCGAGGCCGTTGTTTGCCCACCATTTACTATCTGGAAATTCCTGAGGCCGTACAGCAGCAATTGTCCGCCCTCATCAGCAATAACCACCTGCTCGGCTGTCGCCGTAATACCATTGTTGTAGGCAAAGAACATCGCAGGCTGGTTTTCTAGAGTAATCCGGATTCCACGGTTAACCTTGCTGCGTGCCTGCAAGAACACACGAACATTCTGTTCGAGAAGGCGTGCTCCCCATCGGTCGTAAATGTCGGCGAGAACCTCTCCAGGAATGACAGTAAGGTATGATTCAAGGGCTGCGTCTGTCTGCTGGACTCGCAAAACCGGTAGCGCTTTTCCAAAATCTTCGACCAGATTGATCCCGATTTCTTCACGCCCGCTGCCTGAAATCGCCTGAGCGTGGAGGCGGCCAATATCCCAGACGGTGTACGTGATCTGTTTGCCGTCGTAATCGTGACCAGGACGGCCATCGACTCTCTCACTCAGCTTCCTGTTGCTAATAAGTACCAACCTAACCCTGACTATTCTCCTCCATCTTTTTGCTATGAGGTCGGCCAAGCCGAACGCCGGACTAGTCTCTTCCAGAGCATTGCGCCAAGGTTCACTGAGTGCCTGTCGCAGGAATCTGGACACGCGTTGGAAGGCAGTATCCATCTCCCTGCCTGTAAGACGCTGAATGCCCGGCGAGGGGTCAAAATCAAGAATGATCAGACTCAGCACTCTCGCGGCAGCAGCAGGGTCGCCCCCGTATCCGTCGACACGAATTCCCTTGATTGGCATTCGAAAGGGAACCCGGTCGGCAGTGTCGATCTCTCCGGCTTCCATAAGCTGTTCGCACGCCCTCTGAAAGAGAACATCCTCAACGAATTGGCCGTCAGCGTCGGACTCCGCGAAGACATCCTGAAGAAACTCGCGGGCGTAATCTTCAATTGTCATCTGTCATTTCCTTTATGGCCTGCGCCAGAATGGCCATGTCGATATGGAACTTCTTGCATCGCGATAATTCGATAGCATATCTCACGTTCATGACGCCTGGTAGGAACATAGCAGGAGTGATTCGGGGGAATCCATCCAAGACCTCGTACAAGGAGGCCCCTCCGATTACCAGACGATTGTCCGAGTAATCGTCGTCAAAGTCGAAACCTGTAGCACAAAGGCGTTCCTCGAATTGAGAAGCCGCCTGCATGTCAAGGGCAGCGATACTGTCACGAACACGCAAGGCGACGTCCGTGATCGTTACCGATGTCGGATCTCCCTGCGCTCCAGATACCTCTACAACGTGCAGGAAAAGGCGCGAGCTCTCTACAGAATCGAGCTGATCCGCCGAAGAGATTCGAACTAAAGGAGCGTGCGGAGATCGGGTCTTCGCTTCAACGCCGATCCAGCCCACCTGAAAGTCCTTGTCAGCTCCAACCGGGCCCGTCCATGCCTGGACTGCACCGACCGGGCCGATCACCGGCAGAAGCCTACGCTCAAGCAGGCAGAGTTCCCCTACAAGACCTCTTTGTTCCTCCCGACTCAGTCGGCTGCCTCCGCCTCGCAACAGGAAGTGCCATCGCCAAGTCCGTATGAGAAAACGGTCGACCGCTTCCGCCTCAGAGCGGGAAGCGCGCGTGGCTTCAACTATATCCGTACAGAAACGATGGAATACGTCCCTTTGCTCGCTGTCCGTAAGTCTAATAATGAGGCGCCTTCCCGACCTCTCCTCTGTTCGATGGGCTTCAACGCGGAGCCCGCGCAGTTTGGGCAATCGTCGGAGATTGGACTGCGCCGAGCGATGCTGAAGTATGAGTAGGCAATGATGCTGGCTGTCCAGCCCCCAATAGAGCCCCCAGTCCGGTGTTCCCACATCCGATATGCGTCGAGCACTGATGCGGGTAGGTTGGGGCGGCGAAGTCAAGCCTCTCCATGGATCATCAGTTATCATCGAAGTCATTCTCGTCGTCATCGGAGTCGTCATCGCCGTAGTGCTCCGTGAACCAGGTCTTGTTCACAACGTATTCGACCTTGTCTTCGCGGATTCTGGTACGCGGGAAGCTAATGCTCCAAGCGACTACCGGGTTCTGCTGACTTAGGTCCTCGCTCTCAGAGCCTATAGCCAAGAGGTGGATTATCAGCAGAGGCTTGCTACGAATTCTGCTGTAGATCCAGTCCGGATAGTTTCTGGGGCCGTCGCCGTAAAGTCCTTTGTCCTTCTTCTTCTTATAGTCGTCTTGGGCACGCTTGATTTGTTCCTCTGACAATCCGGCCTTCGCAATCCCGCGGGAGCTGACCCTCTGCTTGTTGGTTACCATCAACACATATCGGTCGCTGCGCTCGCCGGCCGAACGCCTCTGGCACGTAAGCGAGAAGCCCAATCGGCGGTCAATAAGGGACCTGTCGCTTCGCCGGCGGACGCTTGGGAAGAGCACGTCCCACTTGCTCAGCTCGCCATCTGCCCTGCGCGAGATGTACTTGCGTACCGGTTCGCCTTCCGTCAGAGTGGAGCCGGGATGATTCCTGAACGCTCCCAGAAACTCGTATACTAGGTCCACCGGTACATCCGTGACGAAACGTCCGCCGTACCGGTCTTCTCCGTCCTCAGGTGCTTTACCGCCCGCACGCATAGCATTTGCCAGATGTACGGTAGTCTTCAGGTTAGCGTTGACTATTTCGCTGGCACGATGCAAGATGGCAGTTTCCACGAATTGATTTGCGAGTCCGATGAGAACCTTATGGCGCTGACCGGAACCCATTTTGTTGCGTGCGGTGACCATGAGCGTATCGGGGTGACTGCGCACCTTAAGCCCGAAATCCCTTGGCGTCGCATTGGAGCTTTGCATACGGGCCAACTCGAACCGGAGCTCGTCAATCGATTCAGCAATGTGCTCGTACCATCCTTGGGCCTCCTCAGGCATCCAGACTCGACAGAGGTCTTCGTACCCGTCGCGATATCCAAACCAGCGCCCCATTTGGAACAGTGAATCATACATCATCGACCGGCGGAGAAAGTAACTGACCGTCAGGCCTTCCAGCGTAAGGCCACGCGACAGCGAAAGGCCACCGACCGCGATTACGTTTAGCCCCGAGGTCTCGTGCTCGGCATAATCGAGGGAACCGCCGGAGCGACTATTGATCTCGACGACATTGACCGCACTTATGCTTTCATGAAGAAGCCCCTGAATCTCCTGCCAAGACTCCGCGCATCGGCCGCCGTAGTGTTCTAGGAAAGCGCGATGCAATTTGAACAATTCGGGATCACGAATAGCCTCAGCGAGGGACCGAGCGCCGTTGATCCTGACGTGCGACGAAATCCGGTCAACGAAGGACTGTACTTCGTTTCGAACCTGCAGCTGTACGTCCACAAAGCGTGAAACATTCACAAGCATCGAGTTGTGAGCGCGGTCTTGGCTTCGAGCCAGTCTTATAGCTCGCGCGAGGACAAAGACACGAATCGCTTCTTCCAGGCTCTCCGGCAGTCCAGCTACAGCATGATTTATGTCATGAGACGTTGGCAGGAGAGCTTCATGGTCGTCTATATTGCGAAGGACCGCGTTTGTGGCGTTGCCGAACACTCTCGCAGCACCGAAGTAGTTGGTCGGCGGATCAAGACTTACTATGAAATCACGTGGAAATAAGTCGTGCCCGACCATCTGGTCTTCGGAATCAGGGTCGATAAAGATGTTCGCGAATGGCGTAGCCGTGTAGCCGACATAGTTGCTCCGTTCGAAGAGATCAAGTAGTTCGCGGATTTGGCCATTGATCCGTGATACCTTTTCCATTCGGTGCTTAATGTTAATCGAGGCATTATCCGCTTCGTCATCAATAAGTAGCATAGGCTCCCGAATCGTATCCGTACCGAGCTGGGCGTTGTGAGCTCTCAGCCAGTCGATAAGGTTGCGGAGCGCGGAAGGATTCTTCTTGATCACGAAGACTGCGGGCTGGCGAAGCTCTTGCAGCCGAATGTTGAGATTCTCGGCTATGCCTTTATGAAAGTCCTTGGTAGTCGACGTAAACGCTATTGGACGGTGGCGTGCGTCATATCTCCCTACGCCCACGCGGCGCCCCCCGAATGTAGTCTTGCAGAACCCGATAAAGCCCTCGTCAACGCGTCTCTGGGTTTGGTCACGAAGCCTGTTCTGCAATCCCGCAATTATTATGATCACCCGGTAGCCGGCATCGGCTGCTTTAGTGACAACGCCGATATAATTCGCCGTTTTTCCGGATTGAACGTGACCCATTACCATGCCCCTTCGATCCCATGGACCAGACTTTTCAGGATCTTCTAAGAGCCCAAGTATTCTGTCCGTAACATTGCTTAATCCTCCGAGAACCTGACCAGAAAAACCCTTTCCAGCCAATAATTTGCGATACCGATTCCAGAAGTAGAATTCGATCCCGGAGCGTGCGCTTTCAAGCCAAGGTTCGAATTCCGGATTCTGCAGTGCGGCGCCTTCGGCCATGAAAACTCCGTGCACAGTCTCGAATTCGAGGGCCAAATCTTCGGCCTCTGTATCGGTTACGCTTGGACACGCTAGTCGTACATTCGCGATGACCTCCCGAATTCGTGCCTGAGAGGGCCGCTCCCGGGCCAAGAGGCTCTGGACCATCGTCCTCACTCTGTCCAGCTCCGTCATGACTCCGTGATCATTCCAGCATCATTGAGGATATCTTCCAGCACTTTTCTAGTCTCGGTCCACTGAACGTGGAAAGGCTCAGCGGTGCGCATCCACTTCTTGATCTCGGCAGGGGACTTTCCCTCAAGCCGAAGAATGCCCCATAGCGATTTCGTGATCATTCGCAGGTCTTCCGTACTCATGCGTGCAGCGCCCACCTCCTCGGGTTTGGAACTGACATCAACATGCAGGGCCTCCAATGGAAAGCTTGAGGCCAACAGACGAAGAAGTCGCTCGAATTCACCAGCCTTTTCTGGTTCGAGATTTGCCCGAAAGGCTGCCAGCAGCGGATGCTTTTCGTCAATGCGGTAGGAGATTTGATTCTTGTCCTGCACTCTTCTCCACACCGGGAGACGGCTATCCTCGGTCAGTCTTGTGCCACGGCCGGTGAAGATTCGACGAGACGGGACTCCCAAGCGGTTCACAATGCCACGAAGGCGCTTGCGGACAAGCGGAGGGGGCTGTGCGGATGCCTTCCGAACGTCGATTTTCCATGCAGCATCAAGCGTGTTGGGAATATCAATTCCGACACGAGCAAGCTTCGTGAGCTCTAGTTTGCGGGCGAGTCGAAACCACGTACCGTGGACAATAAGGCGTCTATTACGATACAAGTAAAAGCCCTGATTACTGATGTAGCCATCGGTTCCGGCGAACTTCTTCCATTCCTCAGCAGTCACCTTTCCGTGATGCGGGAGGGTTATAGGCCAGATTCTGATGTCGGAACCATCCAATCGGATTATTTCCTCCGGGTGGTGTTGAGTTGCAGGATGGTTTACGTGGAAGGGATCAAAAGGTCGTAGTTCTCGACCGTTCATTGACATGATTACGCGCTTGCCTTCGCGACCTGAGAGGAAACGGTGGAAGACAAATTCGATATGAGTCGCCGCTTCGTCAAGTAACCGCACGAATTCGCGCCGGCCATCGTTTCGGCTTGACTCCGCAAGGCGATCAAGATTCTCCCAAACGACCAAGGTGCCATCGTGTCGGAGTTTCTCAGACCAGCGGACAGCATCGGTATTGTCCGGAATCTCGACCACCCAACGGTCGCGCTTTGCGACGGTATCAAGGTCCCATATCGCGCAGGATATGACTGATTGCCGTTGTGTCAGCACCGTAAGGCGGCGACACTGGGAGAAAGATGCGGTCTTCAGCCCAAGACCGAATCGCCCAAGATCGGTGGACACTCGGCTTTCGAGTGGGTTTCGCGTGCCAGGTCTCATTGCCTCGATCAGTTCATCACGCGTCATGCCAATCCCATCGTCGAGTATTCCGATGGCTGGCATTGATTGATGAGTTTCGGCGAACAGCTGGATATTCCTCGCTCCAGCTGTAATCGAGTTGTCGATGACATCTGCCAATGCAGTTCGAAGGGAGTAGCCCATGTCGCGGAGACTCTCAACCAAGGAAGACGCGCGTGGTGGGAGTTCAAGCTCCAGCTGTCGACTATTACCAATCATGGGCTAGGTGCATCGATTAGCCGACCGGAGACGGATTCGTTACGCAATCGCTGGACTCGATTTGCCGACTGACGTACCATCCAAGGGCCGGCAACGCGATCCCTATGCTCGATAATCGGCCAGAGTGCTTGCGCAATCTTCCAGGCGAGAAACGGAGGGACTGCATTGCCAACTTGAACGTATTGGTGTGTCCGACCGCCGTGGAAGAAATAATTGTCCGGAAATGTCTGAATGCGTGCGGCTTCGCGGACTGTGAGGCTGCGACACTGGCCTGGATCAGGATGAATGTAGTAATGACCGTCCTTCGAAATGTGACTAGTAATCGTGGTAGCGGGACGATCTCGCAGCTGGACTCTAAAGCGGTCGGCGAACCTGCCGGTGTTCCAACTCTTGTGCCTCGCGGCCAGCGCTAGCGGAAAGTCCCCGGCCCGCGGTGATCTGCCGCAGGCGTAAGCGTAGGAAGCAGCATAAAGATATCGGGCGATATCATCCTCAATGTGCCCCCTCGTCTCGTTATTGACAAGCCTGGTCAACCTGGAGTCATAAAGCCAATCTCGTAGGGTAGCTGGGCATGACTCCGGCAAGGTCGTCCCACCCTGAGCCCTCTGGTGAGGCAGGACCTTGCCCTTAGCTGACTCTCGGGCCCGATCGAGAGCGAGTCGAAATTCAGCTACAGTGTCCGTTGGCATGTCGGGCATGCAGCGCGATACCAAGCTGTATGCCCTTTTCAAAGCCAGCTGCCAAGAGGCGCCATCATCGTTTCGGCTGAGTCGACTTCGGAGCATCGGCATTTTACCGATAATGTCCCGGACGGAGACAATGACTTCCTTGCGTGCCAATTCAGGCAAGAGATCTCGTGGTAATGTGTTAGCTATGTCGCGGCGGATACAGACAACGAACACACGGTGACGCCGTTGCGGCACGCCGTGCTCTTCCGACCTTACAAGGAAATCCGCAGGCTTCAATCCGTCGTTCCAGGCTCGGCCTGCATTGTGGGAGGAAAGCGCATATAGCCGGTATAGATCCTGCCCTCCCGCGTTAGCGAGAGAACACATTACATCGGAAAAAACCGGGCGCCCACAATGCGTGGCTGAAAGCATGCCCCGTACATTCTCCATAACCGCAACGGCGGGCTGCAGCTGCGCAAGCACGGATGCGTATTCCTTGTAGAGTGACTGTCGGATGTCCTTAGCGGGATCGTAATGGGCATTACCCATGTTGCGAGCCCTTGCAGCCACCGAATACGGCTGGCACGGAGGGCCGCCCAATAGCACTGTCCGGCCACCATGAGCAGCACGCAGTTCCGCGATTCGCTGACGGAGGAATTTATCCGCCTCCGGTGTGCCCAGTGCCAAGCATCGCGTTTCATCTCTTGCCTCTTGCCACTGAGTCGGATACAGCTTTGACCAGTCCGGTCCACTTGATATCGATCCGTTAAGGAAGTCGTAGTATTCTTGGGGAAAGCCTGAAGGAAACTTGCGAAGGAAGCCTCGCAATAGCAGTGTGCGGAATGCGTTTGGCTCCCTTTCGACGGAAAGATCCACATTGAAACACGGACGGTTGTCTGGGCCTTTCAGGGCGGCAAAGCCCTCCGCCAATCCCCCCGGTCCAGAAAACAGGTCGACGACGGGTACCGGCTTGGTCATGACTGATACTGGCGTGGTGGCATATCTAGCGCCATCCAAAGGAGGCTTCGCCAAGGCGCGGCGAGTTGCATTCGAACAAACACTGCAAATTTGTACGAAACTTCCGCTGCCCTGCGTAGCGGCTCTGGACCAGGATCCCAACTACTTCTCGGACCCTCGCACCTGTTAGGGATAGCCACGATGCTATGGCCCTGAACACATGGAAGGTTTCAATGAGGTTCTGTAGAATGGATATGCGGCTCCATATCTCTCGCGCAATACGGACCGGAACATGGCCGATATAGTTGATCAAGCAGTTCGGTCGCGAATGATGGCAAAAATAGGTGGGAAAGACACCAAGCCCGAACTGCTCCTTCGTCGTGCCTTGCACGCACGTGGACTCAGGTATCGTCTCCACGACCGCAAACTCCCTGGTTCGCCGGATCTGGTCTTTCGCCGGTTTCGAGCAGTTTGCTTTGTTCACGGTTGTTTCTGGCACCGTCATTCAGGATGCCCCTATGCGACGAACCCGGCCACCCGACCAGAATTCTGGGAGGCAAAATTCAAGGCTAATGTAGAGCGGGACCATCGAGCCAAAGAAGCTCTTTGGACGGCCGGATGGCGGGTGGCAATAGTTTGGGAATGTGCACTGCGCCACGATGGACCAAAGTCGACCTCGCTGCAGCTAGAGCTGTGGCTGCACAGTACTCAGCGAGAATTCGAGACATCGTCGCAATGATAATGAATTATGCCAATCTCATCCGTCATCATGGGCCACGAACGAAATATCATAGTCTCTGCAGGATACGCGACCAAACTCCCAAGGCAGCGGCTCCGAGTTGCTCCCGTACTTATGTCGTAGCCGGTCGGTTGCCCACCAGACCACCACCGACGCATTCTGTGGCCCGAGTCACATTAGTGGTACTTTGATCCAAAGAGCATTCACGCCTCTTGTAGGTCCTTTCAATATCACATGGCGGGGAACCGAGTAGGCGCCGGAAAAGGCTTTGCTGTAGCAGCCAAAGTCTCGATCGCGGTTTCCTTCCCGCCCCTAAAGGGCTTCTCTTGGCGCGCTACAGGAATAGCACGATGTTGAATGGCACGTCCGTCCGTTTAGCTTGGCAAGTAGCCGCCGTACGTGCGGCCGAGTTTGCAGCAGAGTTCTTCGAGGTAGCGGACATCGGTCCCGCCGAAGGCGTCCGGAAAATCCGAATCTATGTCGAGTACCGCCACGAGGCGGTCATCTCGGGCAAGGACGGGCACAACTATTTCCGAGCGGGTGGTTGCCGAGCAGGCAATGTGACCGGGAAACTTGCTCACATCAGGCACGAGCTGGGTCTGCTTTGCCCGTGCCGCGGCTCCGCAAACGCCGCGCCCAACCGGAATCCGGATACAGCCGTGGCTGCCCTGGTAGGGACCTATAACCATCCCTCCGTCCGCCTCCGCCCGGTAGAATCCTGTCCAATGGAAGCGCTCGAATGCACGGTGAAGCTCGCAAGCCACCGTCGCCATCGCTGCTACCCAATCCGGCTCGTCGGTCAGGAGGGCATCGATGCGTGCCAGAACGGATGGGTAGTTGGAAGCGGCTGCCAGGGACATGTGCGGCAACATTGGCGGGGACATTCCGTTAACGCTCGCTCAATCTGACTGTGCCCGCATATGCGCCGGAGCATCCTGCTATTGGGTCTTGTTCATGCCCTGACCTTACATGCCTCTGCCCAAGCGCTGCCGAGTGTGGAGCAGATCCTTGAGAATGTCCGGTTCGAGATTCCGCAGTTCCGGGATGCCCCGCTTGAAGTCGGGGAGATTACGGAGACTTCGACGGCTGGCCTGTTCGAGGCCGACCTGACCGTGGCGGGCAACCAGTCGTACCGCATCTTGCTGGCGGAGGGCCGGTTGTACATCCTGGCGGCCGATCCCATCGACATAAGCCGTAGCGGAGCGCAGCTTGCGCAACTCCTGGAGGAGGAGCAGGAGGAAATGGCCCGCATGGCCGTGGAGCGTGATCAGGAGCTCGCCAGATTTTCCGCCGGCATGCCGGTCCGAGGCAACGCGGATGCTGCCGTGGCTATTTACGAGTTTTCGGATTTTCAGTGTCCGTTCTGTGCGCGCGGCTTTGAGACCATAGAGCAGCTACTAGACAGACATCCGGACGACGTGAGGTTTGTCTACTTGCACTTGCCACTGGATATGCACGAATGGGCGAAGCCGGCAGCCATCGCGTCCGTCTGCGCGGCTTCCCAGGACGAGGAAGCATTCTGGAGGCTGCACGACAGCTATTTCCGAAATCAGCAGGAGATAACGACGGACAATCTTCTCGACACGAGCCGCGATTTTCTGGACGGCAGCTCGATTGACATGGACCTTTGGACGGCGTGTGCCTCGGATGAGTCCTCGGCAGCGTATCGAGGGGCGCTCGTTCAGGTGGAGGCTTCCCTGGAGCTGGCGTCCAGCTACGGACTTACGGGAACGCCGAGTTTCTTTGTAAACGGCCAGTACCTTAGCGGCATCCAGTCGCTGGAGGTGTTCGAAGCGCTGGTGCAGCAGTACACCGGCCAGTAGGCGTCTGCGTCAGATTCCCATGCCGCCCGCTACTTCCAGCGTGTGACCGGTGATGTAGCTGGCAAGAGGCGAAGCCATCATCAGGATACCACCTGCAGCCTCCTCGACCGTACCGGGGCGGCCGAGCGGAATTCCGGAAAATGCGGCCTTTCTCAATTCGGCGGGGATGCCCAGCGCCACGTCGTGACCGGCCACCTGCATGGTGTGGCCTTCCTCCTTTGGCCGCGTCAGACGGGTATCGATGAACCCGAAGGCTACGGTATTGCACCGAATGCCGTAGCGTCCCCATTCGCGTGCAACGGTCTTGGTCAGGCCGACAATGCCCATCTTGGCTGCGGCATAGTTGGCCTGACCGATATTGCCGTGCAGCCCCGAGGTCGACGAAACGTTGACGATGCATCTGTTCTGCTGCGGAGCACCGCTTGAGGCGATTTCCTGCTTGGCGGGCTCGCGCCAACGGCGCGCGAGCCCGCGAATGATCCTGAAGGGAGCCGTCAGATGGATATCCAGCATGCGACGCCACTGGACATCCACCATCTTGTGCAGCATGCCGTCCCATGTAAATCCGGCATTATTGACGAGCACATTTACTCGGCCGAACGCTTCGTGGGCAGAGGCCACGAGCCGCTCGGGAAACTCTGGAGCTGTTACGTCCCCGGGCACGGCATACGCGGCGGAACCGGTCTCTTGCAGTTGCGAGACCACCCTACGGCAAGCCTGTTCATCCAGATCATTCACGACGACCGATGCGCCGTTGCGCGCGAACAAATGGGCAGTTGCGGCGCCAATGCCACGTCCTGCTCCGGTTACGATTACGATCTGGTGTTGAAACATGGCAACAAGGGTGTGAAGCTCCCTATGGAGCACAACAACGGGACCGTTGGCTGCAGATGACCTCCACGGTCCGAGCATGAATCCACGCACGGGCCGCGCCAGTGTGCATAATGACAGGCGGGAATTGGCGCTGCCTTGTGCAGGTTGCACCGGGAGAGCGCGTCCGCAGAGCAGTCAAAATGTACGATTCGACGGATTGGAAATAGTGGATATGCCACTCTTGCCTTGCGGCAGGATTGGCTGCGGTCTTGCCGTATACGCAAAGCGGCTTGCTCTGTAGGCCTGGGAAAGTCCCGCCTGGATCTGGTTGCTTCACCCGGATCGGGCAAGGTGCGCGGCAGTGCAAGTGCCCTCGCCCTAATGAATCCTCGCTCGTATCTTGCACCACGGAATCAGTCACACCACGCAGTATTACCATGAGCCCAAACATCGATCGTCGAACATTCATCAAGACGACATCGGCCGCTGCCGCGAGCGTTGGCGTGCTTGGACAATTTGGGGCTGTGGGCAAGGCTGCTGCCAGCAGCGATACGCTTGTGGCTGCCGTCATGGGCGTCAACAGCCGCGGACGGGTGCTGGCTCAGTCTTTTTCCCGCGCCAGCGGCTGCGAGGTGAAAACGATTTGTGATGTGGATCCCAGGGCGATCGGACGGACTATCGAGGCAGTTGCCGAGGTGTCGGATTCGAGGCCGGGCGGTGAAGAAGACATCCGCCGCGTATTGGAGGATCCCGATATTGATGTGCTTGTCATAGCCGCGCCGGATCACTGGCATGCCCCGGCCTCCATCATGGCACTGCAGGCCGGGAAGCATGTCTACGTGGAAAAGCCATGTGGGCACAACCCGCGAGAGGGAGAGCTTCTTGTCGAAGCCCAGCGGCGTTACAACCGGGTGGTGCAGATGGGCAATCAGCAGCGGGCCTCGCAGGAGTCGCAGCAGATCATCCAGGCCATTCACGAAGGGCTGATAGGCCGGGCCTACTACGGCCGTGCCTGGTATGCCAATACGCGCGGCAGCATTGGCCGGGGCAAGGAGGCCCCTGTACCGGATTGGCTGAAATACGACTTGTGGCAGGGACCGGCTCCAAGGGTGCCCTATCGGGATAACGTTGTTCACTACAACTGGCACTGGTTCTGGCACTGGGGCACCGGTGAGATATGCAACAACGGTACCCACGAAATCGACATCTGCCGCTGGGCCCTGGGCGTGGACTATCCCACGCGTGTGACCTCATCAGGCGGCCGGTACCACTTTGACGATGATTGGGAGTTCTATGACACCCAGATAGCCTCGTTCGAGTTTGCCGAGGGCAAGATGCTGACCTGGGACGGTCGCAGCTGTAATGGCAAGGCCGTCGAGGGCATGGGACGCGGAGCGTCCATCCATGGCGAGAATGGAAGCGTGGTCCTGAACCGGCAGGGCTATACCGTATACGATCAGGACAACAGGGAAATCTGGAAGCGCGCGCGCTCAACCACCGTGTCGACCCTGGATCTGGCAGGAGGGGGCGGACTCACCGACGAGCACATTGCCAATTTCCTGACGGTGATACGCGAGGGGGGAGATCAGTTTGCCCCCATTGACGACGGGCACAAGAGCACGTTGCTCTGCCATTTGGGCAATATCGCCCAGCATACGGGCCGGACCCTGAATTGCGATCCAGGCAGCGGGCGCATCCTGGATGATGAGGAAGCGATGGCTCTCTGGGGCAGGTCCTACGAGCCCGGATGGGAGGTCAAGGTCTAGTCGGAGGTACGGGCAGGGTACGCGGCATGTCCGCGCGGCTTCAGTTGTCCTCAAGTACAGCCGCAGCAACAAAACGCATAGCACATCCAGAAACCATGTCAGCCCTATCCAGAAGAAACTTCATCAAGGCCGGCGGCGGTGCAGTGGCTGCCTCCGTTATGGCAGGCCCGCTTGCTCTCGGGGCCCGCGGCTCCAAGAGCCCGATGCGCGTTGCGCTTGTAGGGACCGGGATCCGGGGCACCAGCATGTGGGGCCGCAGCCTGGTGCGGGACTATCCGGACCACGTGGAATTCGTGGGACTCTGTGACATAAATCCGGGCAGGCTTGCCTACGCAAGCGAGTACATTGGAGCCGATTGCCCGACATTCACGGATTTTGACGAGATGATGCGGTCCGCGCAGCCCGATACGGTCATCGTTACCACCGTGGACTCTACGCATCATACGTTCATTATCAAGGCCATGGAATTGGGCTGTGACGTGGTCACGGAAAAGCCCATGACCACTGACGCCGAAAAGTGCCAGGCCATTCTGGACGCCCAGGCCCGAACCGGAAAGAACGTCACCGTGACGTTCAATTACCGGTACTCGCCGCATCGCCAGAAGATGAAGGAAGTGCTGATGTCCGGCCGGATCGGGCGCGTGACATCCGTGGATTTTCACTGGTATTTGAATGTGTACCACGGCGCTTCCTACTTCCGCCGGTGGCATGGACGGGAGCGGTTCGGCGGGACCCTGTTTGTCCACAAGGCCACCCACCATTTTGATCTGCTGAACTGGTGGCTGGAATCGGAGCCCGAGGAGGTGTTCGCCTACGGAGACCTGGAATACTACGGATACAACAACGACTTTCGGCACACGAACTGCAGAGGCTGCCCGTTTGCCGACCGTTGTGAGCACTACTGGGACATTACCCAGAGTCAACGGCTTGTGGACCTCTACGTGAACAACGAGCATCACGACGGCTATCTGCGCGACGGCTGCGTGTGGAGCGAAAAGATCGACATCTACGACAAGATGTCCGCGCAGATACGCTACGCCAATAATGTGCACGTGAGCTATTCCTGTACCACCTATTCGCCGTATGAAGGTTATCGTATTGCCTTCAACGGGACGAAGGGACGCCTTGAGGCCTGGATCCAGGAACAGCAGCCGTGGGAGGCAGAACCGTACGACGAGCTGAGAATCACCGACAATTTCGGGGAGACGGAACTGGTGCGTATTCCGCACGGAGGGGGAGGGCATGGAGGGGGCGATACGCGACTCAGGGACAGGATATTCAAGGACCCGACCCTTCCCGACCCTTACCGACAGGCGGCCGGATCCCGTGACGGTGCCATGTCCATTCTCATTGGCATTGCGGCACGGGAGAGTGCCAAGACGGGGGAGCCGGTACGGATCGCCTCGCTGACTTCGCTAAAGCCGCGCGCCGTAAGACCATAAACGGATACCCTCATGCGTACTGTGACCTTTTGTTTGATCGCGCCCATTCTGGCGGCGCTGGCAGGCTGTGCATCGCTGCGCAACGCTGCTCCCGAGCCGCCCGCAATTGTAGGGAATTGGGATTACGAGCTGGACACGCCTCAAGGCGTGTACCGGGGTACCTTCAGCTTTGAACAAAGCGAGGAGGGACTGGCGGGAAGCGTTACGCAGGACGGGGGTGTTGACGGCGTCGTGCTTGAGGAGATCACTTTTGACGAAGAGACGGGCCTCACCACGTTCTCGTTTGACAGCGGTGAATTCGGCATGATCGATGTCAGCTTTACCGTCGCGGATAACGCCATCACGGGTGTGCTCTCGGTGCTGGATTTCAACGCTGACGTGGATCTGGTCGGTGAACGGGCGGGCATGGAAGAAGCGGAACAGTAGTGACCAATCTCTTCGGTTTGCTGGGAAAGCGCGTGACGGTGCATCTTTATTCGCGGGACGGGCAGGCGATTGGCACCATCGACGGGCGCGTGGCCGACGTGGCCGAGGCAGTCGAAGTAGCTCCTGGCATGCGGAAGGATCTGGCCTTTGTGATCGATATCGAGACGGGTGGAGAGCCGTACAAGAGCAGCAGCGGCACGGAAAACGAGGGATGGTTCGCCGTGCAGGACCTGGAAACCAGGGATTCCGAAGCGCCGCGCTGGTTTGTGAACTGAGTAGTAATGCATTTAAGGGCCCTGGGAGCCGGCTTGTTGATTGTAGCTCTTGCTTCCTGCACCAGTCCGCTCGTAGAGCGCCAGCATTTCGGCATGACGCCCGGTGGCGAAGCGGTGGATCTGTATACGCTGCGCAACGCAGCGGGCATGCAGGTCTCTATCATGACCTACGGTGCGACCGTTACGTCACTGATGGCACCGGACAGGGATGGCAAACTCGGAGATGTTGTTCTCGGCTACGATTCACTGGCGGGATATCTCCGGCAGAGTCCGTACCTGGGCGCCATCGTGGGGCGCTACGGTAACCGGATAGCGGGCGGAACATTCGAGCTCGAGGGCGAGACGTACAGCCTAGCCCGAAACAACGGCCCCAATCACCTTCACGGCGGCATCGTCGGGTTTGACAAGGTAGTGTGGACAGCGGAGCCGTTTGAGCATGATCGCGGCGCCGGCCTCGCACTGACCTATGTCAGCTCTGACGGAGAGGAGGGATATCCGGGTACGCTCGTGGCAGAAGTAAGCTATACGCTGACGGTGGACAACGAGCTTGTAGTGGACTACCTGGCGTCGACGGACAAGGCCACACCGGTCAACCTGACGCAGCATTCCTACTTCAATCTGGCTGGCGCCGGTGACATTCTGGGCCACCAGCTGATGCTGGCCGCAAGTCGGTACACACCGGTCGACTCGACGCTGATACCTACTGGCGAAATCGTTTCCGTCGCGGGTACGCCGTTCGATTTTACCGCGCCGGTGCCTATCGGCGCGCGCATTGCCGAAGACCATGAGCAGCTGGCGCGGGGCGGGGGCTACGACCACAACTACGTGCTGGACTCGGGTGAGCCGGCCGCCACCGTTTACGAGCCAACCACGGGCCGACTGCTTGAAATCCGCACGACCGAGCCAGGCATTCAGTTTTACTCGGGCAATTTTCTCGATGGCAGCATAACTGGCAAGGGCGGGATCGTCTACGGCCGCCGCAGCGGCTTTTGCCTGGAAACACAGCACTATCCGGATTCGCCGAATCAGCCGAATTTTCCCTCGACTATTCTGAGGCCGGAAGAGACGTACGAATCACAGACCGTCTTCGCCTTCCGGACACGGTAGGAAACTAGGCGCTGACGGCGGATTCGCTGGGGACAGCGTCCAGGGCGCGGGCCAGGTCCGATGCCAGATCGTGCGTGGCCTCGATACCGACCGACAGCCGGACCAGTTCGTCGCTGATGCCAATGCGGGCCCGTTCTTCGGGGCGGAGCTTTGAGTGGGAACTGATGGCGGGCCGGGTCACAAGGGACTCTACGCCGCCCAGGCTCGGTGCATATACCAGCAACTGCAGGCTGTCGATCAGGCACCGGGCCGCCTTCAGTCCTCCGGCAGGTTCAAAGCTGATCATGGCCCCGAAGCCTCCGAAGAGTCGCGCGGCCCGCTCCCGCTGGGGGTGTCCAGGCAGTCCGGGATAGTTGACGTGAGAAACCTTCGAATGCCCCGCCAGGAATCGTGCGAGCTTTGCCGCGCTAGCATTCTGGTGCCGGACTCTCAATGCCATGGTGTGCATGCCCCTGTCCAGCAGAAAACAGGCATGCGGATCGAGCGACCCGCCGAGGTGCCGGATTTTCTTTTCTGCCCTGCTTACCAGATCCGCGCGGCCCATGATGGCACCGGCCACGATGTCGGAGTGCCCATTCAGGTACTTGGTGGCACTGTGCAGGGAAAGGTCGAAGCCCTCTTCAGCAGCGCGGTAGTTGACAGGAGTCGCAAACGTGTTGTCGATAAGCGAAACCAGGCCGTGGCCGCGGGCGAATTCCACGGCGCTTTCGAGATCCGCAATGCCGAGTAGCGGATTCGAGATGGATTCCACGTAAATGGCGCGCGTCTCTGGGCGCAGCTTGCGCTCCCAGGAGGCGGGGTCGTAGGCATCGATGAAATCGTGGTAAATGCCCAGCTCTTGCAGAAAGTCGGTGGCAAAGGCATACGTGCCGCCGTAGAGTCCATCCTGGATCAGGAGGTGGTCGCCCGGCGACAGTACAGCCAGCAGTGCAGCGGAAATCGCCGTCATGCCGCTTCCGGTAACAAGTCCCGCCTCGGCTCCTTCCAGGGCGGCGAGCTTTCGGTTGAGCGCTTGCTGGTTGGGCGTGTTGTTGTAGCGGATATACCGGAGCGGGTCATCGTCGTGCTCGAACATGGCCGACTGAAAAATGGGGGTGCGGACAGCACCTTCAATCCGCGGATGAACTTCGCCGGCGTGCACGAGCTGGGTGTCAATGGCGTAGGGCATGGTCATGTAACGACGATGGGTTGGCACTGGTACGCGGCGCGGCGCCCGAGCGTTCGTGGTTGACGTATCTAGATGAACAGGTCGCCCCGCATCGTCGCCACGGCGGATCCCCCCACGCGGACAGCGGCGATGTCATGTCTTGGGCCGACAATCTCGGCTACGGCCTTTCCGGGGCGCCCCATCCAGTGACCCTGCTCGGCCGTCAGGCAGCTGGATTCGATGAGGCCATAGTGCCAGAGATATGCGGCCATGCCGCCTGTGGCCGATCCCGTGAAGGGGTCTTCAAATATGTCGGGAGGCGGCACAAAATGGCGGGCAAACGTGAGGGGCGGATTGGCCTCGGAGACACAAAACACGTGTACGCTGAAAAAGCCGGCTGTCTGCCGCATGGACGCCATGATCTCGTGGCTGACGCTCAGCCGTCGCAGAGACTCAGGTCCGCGGACGCAGACCATGAGCTGTGGAGTTCCTGTACTGACCACCTGGGGCTCTGCCTCGGGTACGCAGTCGTCGGGAGTAAGGCCAAGCATGCGGACCACAGGCGCGGCACCCGGCCGGGCCAGGAATCTCGGTCTTGGCTGGGTCATTACCACATTCCTCACGCGTCCGCCAGCGCTGTAAATGTCAACGGCGATGGGACCGACCTGCAGTTCAAGGGAGATGCGCGTGTGATCGCCGTCGAGCGAGAGGCGAGCGGTCTCGGCAAGGGCGTAGGCCGTGGCGATGGTGGGATGGCCTGCGAGTGGGATTTCTTCGGCAGGCGTAAAGTACCGCGCGCGTACGTCCGCCACGTCCGAGCGCAAGACGAACGCGGTTTCCGAGAGATTCATCTCCCTTGCTATGGCCTGCATGGTATTGTCGTCCAGCGAGTCCGCATCGAACACGATGGCACACGGGTTGCCGCAGAGCGGCGTCTGCGTGAAGGCATCCACCTGCATGAAGGGGTATGTGGGCATGGTTTGCGAAGCGGGCTCGTTGACAAGTCAGCGGAGAGCCGCCGAGGAATCCTTTCGGCGAGGTCCTCCGTTTGCGATCCGATGCCGCGAATGCTTTACATTTCGCTTTGCCTGACGGTCGCGATGGCCTCCTGCACGCATGCGCCGGAGCGCGACTTGCCCGTCCATGTCGCCATGAACCTTGCCGGGCATCCCGACGATGAAGACGGCGCGACCATGCACTACCTCAGGCACGTACACAACGCCGAGGTGTACAGCGTCATATTCACGCGCGGCGAAGGAGGCCAAAACGAAATCGGACCCGAGCTGTACGAGGCGCTCGGGGCCATCCGCACGGCGGAAACGGAGGCCGCCGCCCGCCAGCTCGGCACACAGGTATACTATCTTAATTTCGAGGATTTTGGGTTCTCCAAGACAGCATCCGAGACCTTTGAGCGATGGGGAGGCAGGGAGCACGTTACAGCGGAGCTGGTCCGACTCATTCGCCTTCTGAGGCCCGATGTCATCTTTACCAACCATGATACGGTAACGACGGGTCCGCAGCGCCAGCACGGACATCACCAGGCCGTTGGGCTCGCAGCCTTTGACGCGTTCCACCTGGCGGCAGACTCCACGTATCGTCCGGAACAGCTAGCGGAATCCGGTGCGGAGCTCTGGCAGCCCGCAAGGCTGTTGCTTCGCCAGTTTCGCGGAGGCTCGAGTCTCGATGCGGCATTGCCGGTAGGGGATATCAATCCTGCCACGGGCAAGTCGTTCGCGGCCGGCGCGGCCGACGCGCTGGGGTTTCACGCCAGTCAGGGCATGGACCTCTTTGCGGCGCGGCTGCAGGAGGTTGACACGATGCGCTACGTGCTGCTTCGCTCCACTCGCCGGGAGGAGCTTCCGCTGTCTGATTTCTTCGCCGGCCTGCCGGAGCGCCTGGTGCGCGAGCCAGAACTCACGTATCTCATTGATTCCGGCCGCATCGAAGGAGCGCAGTTCTTGCTGGATGACTCGCTGGCGGTTCCCGGGCAAAGCGTGGAGCTCTCGTGGAGGTCGTTGCCCGACTCGCGATTGCGCTGGGAGTTTTCCGGTGCAATTGACACTACGCTAAGCCTTGAGACGAGTCCTGTCCGCCTGCAGGTGCTGGAATCGGCCCGCGCAACCCGCCCAGCCTGGGTGTTCCAATACCGGCGCCAGACAAGCCATCCTCCGGTTGTGTATGCGGCCTTTCGGGAAGGGGAGCTCCATCCAGCTGTCGCGGGATACCTGCCGCTCGAGATTGCGCCGCCGCTCTTGCTGACCACGGAAGAGTCCGTTGTGAGGGTCAGGCCTGGCACGAATGATATTCCCGTGACCGTTACGGCGTTCGACCGGACCATGACGGGCGTCGACGTCCATGCCGAGGTGACGGGAGGCGGACGAACCCTGTACGCAGATACTATTCGCGTGGACCTGCCTGCCGCGGGAATTGCCGGTCACACGGTGCATGTACCGCTTCCTGCGCCGCTACCGGACTCCGAGTTTCTCGTCGAACTGGCGGCCGGTCCTGCAAAACTGGAGATTGCCGGCCGCGCGTTTGACGTTTCCGCTGCTCCGGGCCTGCGCGTGGGTTTGGTGCGCAGCTACGACAATACGCTGGAGCGCGCCCTCCAGGAACTGGACGTTTCCTATGTCGCGCTGGATTCGGTGGATTTGGCGGCCGGTCCCGGCGACGACCTGCATACGATAGTACTGGACATTCGAAGCTACCTGGCAAGGAGCGACCTTCGAGCGCACAATGATCTGCTGCTTGACTGGGTGCGGCGTGGCGGACACCTCGTTGTCACCTATCACAAGACCTTCGAGTGGAACAACGAGTCATGGTCGCCGCACAAGCTGGTTTTGGGACGGGCTCGCGTAACCCTTGAGGATGCGCCCGTCCGCGTTGTCCGGCCCGACCATCCGCTTGTATCTTGGCCTAACGCCATTGTGGCCGGAGACTGGGACGGCTGGGTACAGGAGCGCGGCCTGTACTTTCCCAGTGAGTGGGATCCGGCTTACGAGGAGCTGTTCTGCCTGAGTGATCCCGGTGAAGAGGAGCATTGCGGCTCAACACTCCTGGCGACGGTCGGCCAGGGCACATACCTGTATTCGGCCCTGGCGTGGTACCGGCAATTGAAGGTATATCATCCGGGTGCGTATGCGACCTTCGCCAACATGATCAGCCTGCCGCTATATCCAGCACTGGCCGCTAGGTAAAGTTTGTCCAGTCCCTCGGCAATTCCGGGTTGCAAATTTTGTGTGAATTGCCAACATTGTTGTCAGAACAGAACGAGAGAGGCGGGATGAACAAGAGGCAGCAGAAGAACCTGATTTTGGCGCTGGGTATCCTCATCGGCATTGTGGCCATTCTTGCGGCAGTGGGCTCGATGGGAGGCTGAGACTAGCCGCACTGCGAGCAAGGGCACATGGTGCGCAAGCGGATCCAGGTCTGGATGCCCGTATTGTGACCGTCATCCCAGATTAGACGCAGTCCTACGCTTCCGGCGGCTTCCAGTCGCAGGTTGTTCCACCGCATGAGGGCCGGTACCCGGAACAATTCGGGATCAGGCAGGGCGTCCATTTTGTCGTGCCCCTGGCATCCGGCGCACGGGCAGGCCCGTCGAAGTCCATCAAGCGGGAAAACGGACCGGTGCCCATCCTTCCAGGTGATGGACAGCGTTTGGGCCTCGCGGTCTACAACGATGTTGACCGGGACCGGGCGCATGCCGCTAGACCGGCTCTACTTCCGGAGACTCCAGCAGGAAGGGATAGATCTCCTTGAGCAGTCCCTGCAGCTTGGTCCGACCGCGATTTATGCGGCTCTTGACCGTGCCCATGGGCAGCCCGGTGATTTCCGCGATCTCATCGTAGGCCAGCTGCTGGATGTCGCGAAGCACGACCACTTCGCGGAAATTGGGCGGAATCTGATCCAGTGCGTCCTGAATGTACTTGTCCTGAAGCATGCTCTCCGTGTGCCGGTCGGGAGAGAATGTCTCGTCCGGGATAGCAAGCTCGTATTCCTCGTTGTCACGGTTGACAGACTGGATGGAATACATGCGCCGCCTCTTGCGCTTACGGTATTCGCTGCGGGCCAGGTTTCCGGCAATGGTGTACAGCCACGTGGAAAACTTGGCTATGCGCTGGTACGACAGGCGATTGCGATGGACACGCATGAATGTCTCCTGCAGCAGGTCCTCGCAGCGCTTGTGGTCTCCGAGAAAGCCGTACAGGTAGTGCATCAGGCGCTCGCTGTAGCGACTGACCAGAATATTGAACGCCGCGACCGTGCCTCGCTGGAAGTGCTCCATCAGGTCCTCGTCACACATCTGCTGGAGCTTGTCGAGGCGGCTGGAGTTTGCGCGCCGCTGCTTCTCTGTCTTGCGAACTATGCGTGCTATGCGTGTCACTCGACTCCTTTGGTTTGTGATCCCCGTTCGCGCTGGAGGAACAAGACGTGTATGGCTTCGTTTTCCCATTACGAAAGCATAGTACCGACCGTTACGTTGGTCAACGTGCTCTCCGTAGTAAACGGCTTTCCACTGCCTATTATTACGGAAACTACGCGATCGAAAGTGGGAACAACCGGTGAATTGGTGACTTATTCATCCTGAGCAACATAGGGATTTGGTTTTACATTCTGTTTAGTGAAGTAAGATAAGGTTTCTGCTGGTCTGATGAAAGGCCCGTGGCGTCTGATTCTGAATACACGGGTGATCAGGCGAGTATGCAGTTTTGGTACGGTTTGCCGGCGCGTCAGGTATCGGCAGAGTATTTGCGGATGGATAGGGCATACACCCAATCCATCTGCTAGTCATGCGCACCCTGCCAACTGCCATGTGGTTCGCCGCAGCACTTGTTGCGACGGGCTGCAGTGAGACCGTCATTGCGCCGGCGCCTCAGCCCGACGTGTTCGCCGTCAATGTTGTGTTCCATCCGGGCAGCGCACTGCTGAACGGTTCTGTGGCGTCCGAGCAATTCCGGATGCCGGAGATTACGCCCTCGGTGGTTGATAGGGGAGCGGTACTTGTGTATTTCCGAGACCAGAATACGTGGACCGCACTTCCCTTTACCATCGGGGTAGAATCCAGCGAGTTTGCGGCCGTGGACTACACGTTTACCCTGGGCTATGCCTACGACGACGGTCTGGTCGAGATCTTTCTGGAGGCGTCCACTTCTGACGAGGCCGTATGGCGGCAGATCATTGGCAGCCTTCCGGAGAGCTACACCATGAAGGTCGTGATTCTAGGTGTTCTTCCGGTCGGAAAGAAGGCCGATCTCGATCTGAGTGACTTCGAGGCCGCACGCGCCTATTTTTCTCTGGAGGAATGACGCTGCCAGACCGGTGACCCGATTGTCATGGACGACCCTATTCCGTACCCGATCGATGGCATTCTGGACCTTCATGCCTTTGCCCCACGTGATGCACGCTCGGTAGTGACGGAGTACCTGAGGGCCTGCCGGGAGCAAGACGTGCTGCGCGTTCGGATCATTCATGGCAAGGGACGGTCTGTCCTCAGGAGCATGGTGCACTCGCTGTTGGACAGGGATCCGGCCGTGGACCGATTCCAGCTCTCTTCCGGGGACCGGAGTGGTTGGGGAGCAACGATCGTCTGGCTGAATCCGCTCTGAATGTCCCGGCAATTCGGGCGCATGGAGCAGGTGCGAGCATGCCAGCGTGGAGAGCCCGGTAGGGCCGCGCGAAAGCATAGAAGGCCCAAGCCGGTGCTTCGGAGCAGGACTTTGCGGTCCTAGACCCATAGCCCAATACCTGCAGGTGGTCAGACGTGCCGGGGAATACGTAGAGCCTGGGACACCCGGGCCCTATCCGGCAGGGCGACCATTGCAGCGAATGACGTAACTTGTACGCGTCTTCTAGCCAGCCCCACCATGCTTCGACTCGTGCTATTCGCATTTGGCCTTTGCCTCGCTTCCGCGCCGGCCCGCTCGCAGGCATTCGAGCCCAACTACGATGAATCCAGCGTTCCCGCCTATGTGCTGCCCGACGCCCTTTTGCTTGAAGACGGCACGCGCGTAACAGATGCCGAGACGTGGCGGCAGCGGCGCCGCGGAGAGATCCTGCGCCTGTTCGAAGACCACATGTACGGCAGAGTGCCTGCACTTACCGCGGACTTGCAGTTTGTCGTGCGATCAGTGGACTCCCTGGCGCTTGGCGGCACTGCCACGCGCAAGGAAATCGAAATCCGCTTTTCCCGGGAAACAGGAGGTCCCAGCATGGACCTTCTTGTCTACTTGCCGAATGACCGAGGCGTAGCGGTACCTGTTTTCCTGGGACTGAATTTCTTGGGGAACCACACCATACGCGCCGATAGCGGCATTGCGCTGCCGAGATCTTGGGTTCGTAACAGTGAAAACCTGGGCATTACACAGAACACGGCCTCCGAAGCCTCGCGCGGCGCGCGCGCTTCTCGATGGCCCGTCGAACGGATCCTGGCTAGGGGCTACGCACTGGCCACGGCCTACTACGGCGATCTGGATCCGGACTATGACGATGGTTTCGGCAACGGTATCCATCCGCTATTCTATGCAGAAGGTCAGAAGCAGCCCGCGGCGGATGAGTGGGGCAGCATAGGTGCGTGGGCCTGGGGGCTGAGCCGCGCAATGGACTATATTTTCACGGACGACGACCTTGATGAAGCGCGGGTCGCCGTAATGGGACACTCCCGCCTGGGCAAAGCTACGCTCTGGGCTGGTGCGCAGGACGAGCGGTTCGCGATTGTTATTTCGAACAACTCGGGTTGCGGGGGAGCGGCGCTGTCACGGCGCCGCTACGGCGAAACGGTGGCGCGGATCAATACGGTGTTTCCGCACTGGTTTAGCGATAGCTTCAATCGCTACAACGATCGGGAGGATGCGCTCCCGATGGACCAGCACATGCTTCTGGCTCTCGTTGCGCCGCGGCCCGTGTATGTGGCCAGCGCCGTGGAGGATCGGTGGGCCGACCCTCGCGGCGAGTTTCTGGCCGCCAGGCATGCAGATTCCGTCTACCGGCTGCTGGGTACAGACGGACTCGAAGCGTCCGGGATGCCCGGACCCGGCGAGCCGGTTATGAGTACCGTAGGCTACCATCTCCGGCCCGGGAGGCACGATGTGACCTTATACGACTGGGACCGATACATGGATTTTGCCGATTTGCACCTGCGGAGGCGCTGACGCGGGCGTGTTCCCAGGTCGGATTCTGCCGGGCTGCTGTTTCGCAGCGGCGAAACCCCGAAAGGATCAGAGGCTCATTTGCCTTGCACCGGACCAACGTCCGTTGAAAGATCTGTCGCGCTATTTTGCCTGCAGCCTCCTCAGCGCCGCAAGATTTGCGCGAACATGCTCGGCCGAGGCGGCCATGAGCGCGGACTCCTGCGAATCCAGATCAACTTCTACGACGGATTCGACGCCTCGCCTGCCCAATCTAACGGGAACGCCGATGAACAGGTCGCTCAGGCCGTACTGGCCCGTCAAATATGCGGCACACGGAAGGACCCGGCCCGTGTCCTTTATCATGGCTTCCACCATTTCGGCGGCCGCGGCCCCAGGCGCGTACCAGGCCGACGTCCCCATGAGCTGGACAATTTCGCCGCCTCCCTTTTTCACACGCTCGGTAATGGCCAGGATCTTGTCTTCCGGCATGAGTTCCGTAAGTGGTATGCCTCCGACGGTCGTGTAGCGTGGCAGGGGCACCATGGTGTCTCCGTGCCCTCCAAGAAGTAGTGCCTGGATATCACGTACGGAGACTCCGAGCTCCGTGGCAATGAATGCCCGGTATCGCGCCGTGTCCAGCACGCCGGCCATGCCGACGACCTTGTGACCTGGCAATCCGCTGCTCTTGTAGGCTACGTAGGCCATGACGTCCAGCGGATTCGAGACGATGACGAGAATGGCATTCGGGCTGCCGGCCATGAAGGACTCCGTGACGGAGCTGACGATGCTCGTATTGATGGACAACAAGTCGTCGCGGCTCATGCCCGGCCGACGCGGCACGCCGGAAGTGATTACGCAGATGTCCGAATTCTCCGTTGCGCTGTAGTCGTTAGTAACGCCTGTGACGCGTGTGTCGTAAAGATGAATGGGCGCCGCCTCCCACATGTCGAGCGCCTTGCCTTCAGAGAGACCTTCCTTGATGTCAATGAGCACAACTTCACCGACCATGTCCTTGCGGGCGATGCATTCGGCAACGGTCGCGCCCACATTCCCGGCGCCTATGATAGTGACCTTGTTCATCAGCGAAATCCGGATGTGAGAAGCTGTCAGCCGCAAGGAAGGTACGCAAATTCATCGAGCTGGTGGACCGCGGAATACGTCTCCCGCCAGACCCTCCGGGAGCGTTCCGCGACGAGTCGGGCGGCTTATATTGGGTCGCAGTTCGGCAGATTCTAGCGGAAGAAATTCGAATGCCGCAAGGTTGAGCTCTCGGTAGCGGGCCTTGCCTTTCAGGTCATGCGGATTGACGAGGCCACATTTTCGATCGTGGACACCGAAACGACTGGCCTCAGGCCCGCCGAGAGCCGACTTCTGGAGATAGGAGCAGTAAAGATCCGCGGCGGCGCCGAGATGGACCGCTTTTCGGAGTTGGTCAACCCCGGCCAGGCCATTCCCTACCGGATTGTACGCCTGACCGGAATCACAAGCGACATGGTGGCAGGCAGGCCCTCTGCGGACGAGGTGCTACCACGGTTTAGTGCGTTCATCAGCGGGAGCATCCTGGTTGGGCACAATCTCAGATTCGATACGGCATTCCTGAACACAGAGCTGCAGCGAGCGGGACTTCCCCTGCTGTCGTGCCAGATGGTATGCACGCTGCGCCTGGCAAGGCGCTTGCTACGGGGCCTGCCCTCGAAAGGATTGGGCCGGCTCATTCAGCACTTCGGTGTACACGTCGAGGCGCGCCATCGTGCGCTCGCCGACGCGGAGGCCACCAGCGACATCTTTCTTCGCTTCCTCTCCCAACTTTCCGACGAATACGGTATAACGAGCATTGATGCCTTGCTGAAGTTCCAGATGCGTACGCATGCAACACTGGGCCGGTCGGCGCGGCACATAGGCCGCCTTCGAGAGTCGGTGCTGCCCGCATTACCTCGATCTCCCGGCGTGTACTTTATGAAGGGCGCCAGGAATGACCTGCTTTACGTGGGCAAGGCGAAGGACCTCAACAGCCGAGTCCGCAGCTATTTCTCCGGCATTGAAGGACACCCGCCTCGGACCAGGCAATTGCTCCGGCAGGTACGTGACATCGCCTGGAAGGAGACTGATTCGGAGCTTGCAGCCCTTATTCTGGAGTCGCGACTGATCAAGGAGCACCAGCCGAGGTTTAACAGGGCGGATCGACGCTACCACAACAGGCCCTTCCTCCGCCTTGGTCAAATAGGAGGAGGAACCTGGCTTACTGTGATAACCCATATTCGGGATGACGGGGCTCGGTATTATGGCCCTCTGGCTGCCAGGGGCAAGGCAGAGCAGGTAGCAAAGGCCTTGGTAAGCCTTTTCGGTCCCGATCAGGACCCGGCGCAGCCGGTGCATGTCTTCAGGCAGCGCCCCTCCCGTTTCGGCGGCAAGCTGTCGCCGGAGGGCGCAGAGCCCGTTCACGCTTTTCTCCGGGGCGAGTCGGACGAAGTGCTTGCCAAAGCCGAGGCCCGCATGCGCAGCGCGGCGGCAGCGATGGAGTACGAAAAGGCGGCTCGCTGGCGCAACGCCCTGCAGCACCTGGAGGAGATGGCGAATCGGGGCGGGGTAGTGGCCATATCCGTCTTTGATCGCAACATGGCTGTGATTTGCCCCCTTGAAGCAATTGCCCTCGTGCACCTTGTCCGGTTCGGCCTGTGTGTCAAGACCATCGCGGTCCAGGTCCCAGCGCGGCCGGCAGAAATCAGGAGCGTACGTGCTGCTGTGACCACTCATTACAGCTTGTTGGAGGATGTGCCGCAGCGGTTTTCACGGCAGGAAGCCGATGAGATCCGTGTCCTGGCCCACTGGATGTACCAGGAAAGGGACCATGTGCACATCGTTCACCTTAATGAATCGATCGAGGAATTCGAGCGCTCGATACTGGATGGCATCGGCGCACCGAATCGCCAATGATCCGGCTCTCGGTCTGGCCGTTGAACCCGCGCAGAAGGACGCAGCCATGCCATAGTGCCGGGAGCTGCCCCGCTGCCAGTTAACACTCGTTTGCCTTTCGGTTTGGCGGGGATTTGAGTAAATTGCGCGGCTGCATCCGAGGCCTGATTCTCTCACCCGTCACCGCCGCATGGTCGCGCCGAACCTGTTTCTGCTTTTTGGCTCTGTAGCCGTGCTGGCTGCCCTAGGGATGCTGATCTCCAGGAATCCCATCTCCAGTGCGCTCTGGCTGATACTCGTGATGTGCAGTATTGCGGGACTCTACATTACGCTCAACGCCGAGTTCATTGCCGTCATTCAGGTTCTGGTGTACGCGGGCGCTATCATGGTGCTCTTTCTTTTCGTGATCATGCTTCTGAATCTCGCGGAATTGCCGAGGCTCGGACGAATCGGTTGGAATCATGCGCTCGGCTTTATTCTCGGCGTGGTCGTGCTTGCACAGCTTGTGCTGATTGGAGTAATGGGGACGGGTGAGGCGACAACTCCTGCGGAGGCGAGCACGGGAACTGCCCGGGAAATCGCAAGAGAACTCTTCACCCGCTACGCTCTGGCGTTTGAAGTGGTGGGGCTGTTGCTGCTGATAGCCACGGTTGGGGCAGTCATGTTGGCCCAACGAAAATTCGTTTAGCAAATAGAATACGAATGGGAGTTGCCCTGGACTGGTACCTGGTGCTGAGCGGCGTGCTGTTTGCCATCGGCGTCATGGGTGTGCTCATTCGCAGCAACGTGATTGTGATACTCATGTCGATTGAACTGATGCTCAATGCAGTAAACCTTTCGCTGGTCGCAATCAGCCAGTCACTGGGAGATCTCTCCGGCCAGGTTCTTGTGTTTTTCGTGATGTCGGTCGCAGCTGCGGAAGCGGCGGTGGGACTGGCGATTGTCATTGCCATCTTCCGAAACAAGCTCACCGTGGATGTCAACAGAATCAACCTCTTCAGGTACTAGCGTACGCATCTGCAGAGGCGGTACTCGAGTAGGGTCCAGATCACATGCCGGCTGACCGTCTCGTCCTGCTAATTGTACTGCTTCCGCTTCTGGGAGCCGTACTCAACGGTCTGGTCCCCCTGTTCTGGCACCGCGCGCGTCGGTCTGAATGGCTGATCGGGTCCATTGGCACGGCCGTGGTTGCCCTGCCGTTTCTGATGGCTGTGGTGCTGTTTTTCGGGGGCGGCGACGAGGCGCATGTAGTCACCCTGTATACCTGGATGGCAGCCGGTGACTTCTCCGCGTCGGTGGCCTACCGCGTGGATCACCTCTCCCTGATCATGACGCTGGTGGTGACCGGCGTCGGGATGCTGATCCACCTATACTCCATCGGTTACATGCACGGTGACCGGTCGTTCTGGAAGTTTTTCGCCTATCTGAACCTGTTCATATTCATGATGCTCAACCTGGTCCTGGCAGACAATCTCCTGCTGCTCTTCCTGGGTTGGGAGGGAGTCGGGCTGTGTTCGTACCTGCTGATCGGCTTCTGGTATGAGCAGCAGAAGAACAGTGCTGCGGCGACCAAGGCGTTTGTCGTCAACCGGATTGGGGACTTTGCCTTCCTTTTGGCGATGTTCATACTGGTAAGGCACTTGGGCAGCCTGGACTTTGGAACGCTGTTTGCCGGCGAGGGCGCTCTTTCGCAGGGCACCGTCAGCGCCGTGGTGTTCCTCCTTTTCATTGGCGCCACGGGCAAGAGTGCGCAGATCCCGCTGTTTGTGTGGCTGCCGGATGCCATGGCCGGACCGACGCCGGTTTCCGCGCTCATACATGCGGCGACCATGGTCACCAGTGGTCTCTATCTCCTGGCAAGAATGTCCTCGTTCGTTCTGCAGGCCCCGGTCGTGATGGCAGTCATAGCCATTGTGGGAGCACTGACGGCGCTGGTTGCTGCGACCATTGCCCTTACGCAGACGGATATCAAGCGCGTACTGGCCTACTCGACGGTGTCCCAGTTGGGATTCATGTTCATGGCCTCCGGCGTCGGCGCATTCTTCGTGGCCATCTTTCACGTGGTGACGCATGCCTTCTTCAAGGCATGCCTGTTTCTCGGCTCGGGCAGCGTGATTCATGGCATGCACCATGTCCAGCACCATTTGGACAAGGAAGACGGTCCGCTGGACCCCCAGGACATGCGCCAGATGGGCGGCCTGGGGCGTTATATGCCGACCACGAGATGGACCTATCTCGCGGCTACGCTGGCCATTGCCGGCATTCCGCTTACGGCAGGCTTTTTCTCCAAGGATGAAATCCTCTTCAAGGCCTTCGAAATGGGATACGACGGCGCGCCGTACGCCTGGTTCGTGTGGGGAGTGGGCATCCTTACCGCCCTCCTGACAGCATTCTACATGATGCGCTCCTACATGCTGACGTTCGAGGGCGCAGAAAGGTGGCCGAGATCCCGGGACATAAAGCCTGCCGAGTCGCCCTGGACCATCACGGCCCCGCTCGTGGTGCTGGCGGCCTGCTCGCTCGTTGGCGGTTTCATCGGCTTGCCCAAGGCCGCGGAAAAGCTGGGACTTGGCAACTGGATTCACGGATACCTTGTCGGGCACGGCGATCATCCGGGTCCCGTGGCGGAGCCGCAGCTGCACGCCCACGTGCCGCTTCTGGCCGAGCTGGGACTGATTCTTCTGGGCTCCGCTGTTGCGCTGGGCGGACTCCTGTATGCCTGGCGATTCTACCGCAGGTTCGAACTGTCGGGCGATGAGCTGCTTCGCGGGCGAGTCGGCCGGCTGTATGCGTGGTGGCGCGGCGCATATTTCGTGGACGAATTCTATGACAAGACCGTTGTAAGACCCGTAATCGGTGGCGCGGAGAAGGCGCTGGCCCCCTTTGACCAGCGCGTCGTGGACGGCCTGGTCAATGCGCTGGCGGCGACCGTAAGGGCCTTCAGCGGGCTGTCCCGTCGCCTGCAGACCGGCATTGTCCAGCATTACGCTCTTGCGATAGTGCTCGGGACGGCGCTCATTATTGCCCTGATGTTGGCGAGCTGACGAGATATGGACTCCTGGCTGCTTTCCATAGTCATTTTCCTGCCGCTGGTCGGAGCGCTCGTGACGGCCGTCTTGCGCAGCGAGCGGTGGGTTCGGGTGGCTGCGCTTGTCTTTACTTCGGCCACGTTTCTGCTGTCCATTCCGCTGTGGATAAACTTCAGTGTCGAGCGCGCTGCCGACTTGCAGTTCGCAGCACACCGGTTTCCGCTCATCTCTGCGGAAATCGATGTCAACTATGCGATAGGCCTGGACGGGATAAGCCTGCTTCTGGTGCTGCTGACGACCTTCCTGGGTCCCATCGTGGTGCTGTCCTCGTGGACGTACATCCAGCGGCAAATCAAGGCCTACTACGTACTTCTGCTGGTGCTTCAGACGGGGATGACGGGCGTTTTCTGCTCCTTCGATGTGCTGCTCTTCTACGTCTTCTTCGAATTGACGCTTATTCCGATGTATTTCCTGATCGGGATATGGGGCGGAGAGCGCCGGATATATGCAGCCGTGAAATTCGTCATCTACACGATGGCCGGCTCCCTGCTGATGCTGGTAGCCATTCTTTACCTGGGATTCGCCGCCGGAGCTGCAATAAACGACGGCGTATTTACCACGGACTATTTCAAGCTGCTGCAATATGGCGTGCCGCAGCACGCGCAGGGATGGCTGTTCGCACTCTTTGCCCTGGCCTTCGCCATCAAGGTCCCCATGTTCCCCTTTCACACGTGGCTACCGGATGCCCACGTGCAGGCACCTACGGGCGGTTCCGTTATCCTGGCCGGTATCCTTCTGAAAATGGGTACCTATGGCCTGGTCCGCTTCTGCTTGCCGTTCTTTCCCGAGGCTGCGCAATCACACGCAGTGCTCTTTGGCATACTGGCCGTGATAGGGGTCGTTTACGGAGCTCTTGTTTCGCGGGCCCAGACCGACGCCAAGAAGCTGGTGGCTTATTCGAGCGTAAGCCACCTGGGTTTTGTCGTGCTGGGCATCTTCGCCTTCACGCTGGAGAGCATGCAGGGGGCGGTGATCCAGATGATAAACCACGGAATCTCTACCGGAGCGCTGTTTCTTCTCGTGGGCATGCTTTACGAGCGGCGCCATACAAGGGAGATGGCAGACTTCGGGGGCATAGCACGCTCAGTGCCCCTTCTTACCTTCTTCATGGTACTGACCGCGCTCGCATCTGCGGGCCTGCCGGGACTCAACGGATTCGTGGGAGAGTTCCTGATTCTGATGGGGGCCTTCGGCAGCGAGATACCCGGTATGCCACTCTTGGTAGCCTTGGCGACCACGGGAGTGATACTGGCAGCCATTTACCTGCTCTGGATGCTTGGCCGCATGTTTTTTGGCCCGATGAGAGAGCAGGCCAACCGCGTGATGCCCGATCTCAGCCGCCGCGAATTGGCGGTTCTGGCTCCGATGGCGGCGCTCATGATTATCTTGGGCATCATGCCGCAGCCCTTCCTGGCCGTAAGCGAGCCGGCGGCCGAACGGTTGTTGTCCACCGTCGAAGGGAAGCGGCTGGACCTAGCGGAGGAAGCAAGGGGAATCGCCCGGAGTGCTGATGCTGGCTGGTGTCTGTATCCCCAGTGTCTGGACCTGGAAGCAGTCCCCGATCAAATCGAAGAAGTCGAACTGGCGGAAAAGCGGACTAAGTGAAGTAGTGCGGATCATTAACGGGAAACGTCAACAGAAAACACGCTGCAGCATGTCTGTTTCTTCTTTAGCACGAGCACTCTGTCTGGCGCTGGCACTTGTCGCGTTGACCTCGCCTGCGCGGGCCCAGGAGGCCCAGGAGGAAAGCCAGGTCGTTGAAGAGGCGCACCAAGATGAAGCGGAGGGCCATGCGGCAGCCATTCCGCCTGTTTGGCTGGTGGCGCCGTTCGCCATCCTGCTGCTCTTGATCGCTACGGGGCCGCTGTTCTACATGCACCACTGGCACCACCACTATCCGAAGTATGCGGTGGGCCTGGGGCTTAGCGTTACGCTCTACTACATTTTTGTGCTGCATGATGCCACCTCGATGCTGCACGCGCTGACGGAGTTTCTCTCGTTCATTGCCCTTGTCGCGTCGCTCTTCATTGCGGCCAGCGGCATTTTTCTGAAGGTGAACGCGCGCGGCACGCCCGCAACTAACGTAGCACTGTTGTCCGTGGGGGCAATAATTGCCAATCTCATCGCCACGACGGGAGCCGCAATGCTGTTCATTCGCCCCTACATGCGGCTCAATCAGGGGCGCCTCAAGGCCTATCACATTGTCTTCTTCATCTTCATTGTCGCGAACGTGGGAGGAGCCCTTACGCCGATCGGCGATCCGCCGCTGTTTCTCGGCTTTCTGCGCGGCGTGCCGTTCTTCTGGACGCTGGCGCACGTCTGGTACATATGGCTTCCCACCATGGTAGTCCTTCTACTGATCTTTTACGTCATTGACAGCCGCAACCGGGCAATGAGCACGACCGAGCTGTCCGACGGCGGAACGGTCCGCATCGAAGGCAACCGGAGCTTCATATTTGTGCTCATCATCATCCTGTCGGTGTTCATAGATCCCAATGTCTTCACAGGCATGAAGGGCACGCCGCTGGACCTGGTCGGCACCTATCACCTGCCGCTTGGCATTCGCGAGATCATCATGTTCTCCATGTGTTTTGTCGCATACAGGTTCTGCAAAAAGGAGGCCCTCGAAAAGAACGAGTTTACCTTTGAACCGATTCGGGAGGTTGGCTGGCTCTTTCTCGGCATCTTTGCCTGCATGGTGCCGGCGCTTGCCCTGATTTCCAACTTCGCCAGCGAAAACAAGGAAATACTCACTACGGGCATGTTTTACTGGGGCACCGGAGTTCTCTCCAGTATCCTGGACAATGCGCCGACCTACCTCAATTTCCTGGCAGCAGCCATGGGCAAGTTCGACCTGTATGTGGGTACGCCTACCGATGTCAGGGCATTTGCGCAGGCCGCGGAATCCATGCTCTATCTGTCGGCTATTTCGGTTGCAGCGGTATTCTTTGGCGCTATGAGCTACATCGGCAATGCGCCGAATTTCATGGTGAAGGCCATTGCGGAATCGAATCAGGTTGCTGCACCCTCCTTCGTCGGATACATCGTCAAGTATGCGATCCCCATCCTGCTTCCGGTTTACTTCCTGGTCTTTGTCGTCTTCTACAGCGGCTGGATCCTCTAACAGAATCAAGTTACCATGGCTACCACACCGCTCGACGGCGACGAGATCAGTGCCGCGCTGGCTGACCTGCCGGGCTGGCGCTATGACGATAACCGTCTCAAGAAATCATTCCGGTTCAAGAACTTTCGCGAGGCCATGAGCTTCATCGTGCGCCTCGGATTCGAGGCCGAAAAGGCCGGCCATCATCCGGAGCTGTTCAATGTCTATGCCACGGTAGACGTTGCCCTTACCACGCATGATGCCGGTAACAAAGTCTCTCGCAAGGATGTCGGCCTTGCGAGGGCCATCGAACAATTCGTCTGGGTTTAGCCGCTGACCGATGGACCTCTCGGGTGCCTACGATACGCTGCTGACGGATCTCCTGGGCGGGTTCTCGCTGGTGCTGCTATCCGCGGCAGGCGTGGTACTCATCGTGTGGGATGCCTTCAGCAATGATGACCGGCGGCTGCCCTGGGTAGCCGCCGCAGCCCTGATCGTGGCAACGGTCTGGGAGGCATCCCATCTTTCCGGAGGTCCTCAGACGGCCTTTTATGGCCTGATCCGCGTGGGGGGCCTGGCGTCCTTTATCAACATCGTGATCTTGCTAAGCAGTCTCGGGGCCATCGTGCTCTCTGTGCCCTACCTGCGGGGCATCCGGCACGGCTACGGAGAAGTGTACGCTCTTGTGCTGCTTGCCACAGTCGGCATGATGGTCCTGGGCACGGCCAACAACCTGGTAACCATTTTTGTGGGGTTCGAGACCATGTCGGTGGCCCTGTATATCCTTACCGGTCTCGTACGTGAAGATGAAGGAGCGGTAGAGAGCGCGCTCAAGTACTTCTTGTTGGGAGCGTTTTCTACCGGGTTCTTCCTCTACGGTATCGCGCTGCTTTACGGTGCGACGGGAACGATGTACTTGCCGGATATGGCGGCCGGGCTTGAGGCAAGCGGGGCACAGCTGCTGTTCGGGGCGGGAATTGGGCTGTTCCTGATCGGCTTCCTGTTCAAGGTCAGCGCCGTGCCATTTCATATGTGGACCCCCGACGTTTACCAGGGCGCGCCCACGCCCCTTGCGGGCTACATGTCAACGGCGTCAAAGGCCGCGGCCTTTGCGGCATTGGTACTGGTCCTCTTCCACGGACTCGGCAGCGAAACCAGTTGGCAGACGGTCCTGGCCCTTGTAGCGCTGGTCACGATGGTGGTTGGCAACCTCCTCGCGATTTCCCAGAACAACGTCAAGCGCATGCTCGCCTATTCGTCCATTGCGCATGCAGGCTATGTATTGGTGGCGCTGGCGGCCGGGACGCCGGAGGGCTATTCGGGCGCCGTCTATTACCTCCTGGTCTACGCCCTGATGAACACGGGAGCCTTCGGCGTCATGGCTTTTCTGGAATGGGACGGGAAGGAGGGGCGCGTCCAGACCCTGGATTCACTTGCCGGTGTCGGATTTCGGCAACCGTTTCTCGGCGTAGTCATGGTAGTTTTCATGTTCAGCCTGACGGGCTTTCCACCCTTCGGCGGATTCTTTGGCAAGATTGCCGCCTTTGCTCCTGCAGTGGACGCAGGATTGACCTGGCTTGTGGTTGTCGGCGTGTTGGCGAGCGTGCTCTCGGGCTATTATTATCTGCGGGTTCTGTTCGTTTTCTGGATGCGTGAGCCTGCAGGCGATCGCTCGTTCCAGGTGCCGCGCTCGGCGGTGGCTGTACTGGCAGCCTGCGCCGTGGCACTGGTCGTGATCGGGTTTGTGCCCGCCATTCGTGATCTGACATTCGGGTTTTTCGAGGGGGCACTGTTGGCCCGCCTCCCGTGACCCTGAAGTGCGATGGTAGACCTGATTCGCGAACTCATTCCCCACGCGCCGAACCTGGGGCTCTACCTGGCTCCGCATATTCCGTCCAGGAAGCTGAACAACGCCATCAAGGATTACGCGCCTTCACTGCGTCCCGCAGAAGTCGTCGCACTTTTTGACGCAACGCGAATGGGCAGTGCCAAGGACGGGATTCTGCTGGCAGCCAGTCACATGGTATTTCAGAACAGTGACCTCGAGGCACCGCAGGAGGTTTACTACGAGGAAATCGTGCAAGTGGAGCGGAAAACCGGCTTGCTGAAGGGGGCCAGAATTGCGGTGCACGTCAACAGGGGACGCGCCACGTTTCCGGTCGAGCTGAACCTTGCTGCCAAGCCCAAGGCGGCGGAATTCGTGTACCGGCTGTTGCACGAGGTCATGCTGCGGCCTCCTGCGACCAGTGCGGTCAATACCGACTGGGATGCCGTCGTGGCGGCGCTCAGGAAGCTTCGCGACAAGGGAGCCCTGACGGAGACGGACTACGGTCGCATCCTGACGATCCGGCACAAGTAGCCCCGGGCCCCTTGCCAAAACAATAGCCCCTGTCGGCGTGTTAAACCTGACTCCTTAAACAATTACCTGGAGGGATACCTTATGGCCTTCGCGTTGCCTGATCTGCCGTACGCTTACGATGCATTGGAGCCCCACATAGATGGAAGAACGATGCGGATACACCACGGAAAGCACCACCAGGCATATACCAACAATTTGAATGCGGCCATTGCAAGCGAAGCGGGCCTTGAGGGACGCTCGATCGAGGACATCCTCCGCAATATGGCTGACGTACCGGCGTCCATTAAGGGCGCCGTGCAGAACAACGGGGGCGGCTACGCCAACCATAATTTATTCTGGACGGTAATGTCACCGGACGGAGGAGGGGATCCGACGGGAGCCCTGGCACAGGCCATAACGCAGACTTTCGGGTCTGCCAGCGATTTCAGAGCGGTGTTTTCCGCCGCTGCAGGAACCCGCTTTGGCAGCGGGTGGGCCTGGCTGGTCGTGACCGCAGCAGGCGATCTCATGGTCTACTCAACCGCCAATCAGGACAGCCCGCTCATGCAGGGGGATACGCCCATACTGGGACTGGACGTCTGGGAACACGCCTACTACCTCAATTACCAGAACCGCCGGCCTGACTACGTTGCGGCCTTCTGGAACGTAGTAAACTGGGATCAGGTAGCTCGCAACTACGCTGATTGTACTTAGGGCGGATCTTGACCTGCCGTCAGGATTTGCGCTTAGTTGGCAGTCAGGAGAGGCGGATCCTGCCCTGCTGACGGACGCGGAGCGCCGGCGCGCGGCGGGCATCGGGCACCCTGGGCGGCGCCGGCACTTTGTTCTCGGGCGGATTGCGGCGCGGACGGTGCTCGCCGAGTTCCTGGAGGTGGAGCCACAAGCCGTTTCGCTCCACGTAGCCTCGGACGGGGCACTGGAAGTAGCCGGATCGCCGCTATTTGTTTCGATAGCGCATTCGGGCAATTGCGCGGTTGCCGCAGCAGGCCCCCGGGCGCTGGGCGTGGACCTGGAACGGATTCAGCCGAGAAACCCCGGGCTCATCCGTCGCATCGCGCGCGAGGAGGAGCGCAGCATGCTGGCGGCGCTACCGCTAGACGAAACGAGGATCGTTATCCTGGCATGGACGCTTAAGGAGGCGGTGCTGAAGGCCACCGGCACGGGCCTCAGGCGCGCGATGCGGGACCTGGTGCTGGATCTGGATGTGCGGCGTCAGCGAGGCCGCTGCATATTTCCGGATCGCGCGCCCATGTACTTGTGTTACGGCGAGCGGAGCGGCTTCATGGTCTCACTCGCCATGGAGGATGCGCGCGGCGTCAGTTCACCACGTCCTTGATCGTAACCAGGCCTACCCGATTGGAACTGCTCTGGTGTATGAGCAGCTTGTTTTCGCGCGTTACCCACACGTGGCGCACTATGCCCACGCCGGAGGGAATCTCCCAGCTCTGGAATGTCTCCGTTTCGGGATCGAATCGAACCAGGGCATCCGGCCGCATACCGGATTCATTGTACCAGATCTTGTCGTTGATCACCGCCAGCGAGTAGGGATGCGAAGTAGGTCCGCTTGGTGAATCCCATTGCTCCACTTCGCCGGTCTCGGGATCCAGTCTGCCTATGCGGCCCAGCGTTGAATTGACGAACCACACCTGGCCGTCGCTGTCGAGGCCCAGTCTCCTTATGCGTGTGCGCTCGTCCGGGATGTCGTAGTAGCGGATCTCCATGGTCTCCGGGTCCATGGCTGCGAGCTTGTTGGTTCCGTTGTAAGCAACCCAGAGTTTGCCGTCCTCGGCAACCCGGATGCCATACGGGCGGGGTTCCGTAGGGACCTCCGTCAGTGCACCGGTAAGCGTGTCCAGCCTTCCGAGCTGGCCTGCTCCCTGAGCCGTGAAATACAGCATGCCGTTGGGGTGGAAGGCTGCCGTATGGGGATCGCGGGAGGCCGTCTTGAATTCCTTGATGTCACCGGTTGCGGGATCAAGGCGGCCAATGGTGCCATTGCTGTTGCCGGTATACCAGATGCTTCCGTCCTCTGCCGGAATAATGCTGTGCGGCCGCGCTTCCGGCGGAAGCGGGTATTCCTTCATGGCACCCGTGACGGGATCAAGCCGACCGACCAGGCTTGCCCACATGCCGGTCCACCAGATGGATCCGTCCGGTGCCTCGATGGGGTCACGGGATCGCTGGCCGAGGGTTGGAACCATCCATTCCTGAATCTCGACTTCGACCGGCCCGGGCACCAGAGTCGGCCGGCGCTCCTCCTGCTCGGGAAAATGCTCGGCCAGGTATTCCGCAATCGCGTTGGCGTCGGCTTCGGGCAACTCCACCATGGACTCCATCACCTCCAGCCAACGTCCGGGTGAGTCGTATCCTGCAGACCGGACGAGGGTTCTACCGGAGTGGCACGAGGAGGCGCACGCGGCCTCAACCAGCTCCTTCGCGGCGCCATCGGGGAGCTCGACGGGAGCGCCCCCCCGCTGGGCGGTGGCGGTTTGGGACAGGAGCATGCCCACCAGGGCGGAACATGCGAGCACGCGAAGGCCGAGCGCATTCGGCACTACAGAGCGCGCCGTGTGGTCATTGCGGGAGTTTTCAGTTGGCTTGCACATAGACTTCATGCGAATTGATTTCGGTGGCGCCTACTGTCCGGGACCCGGACGCAATATAGATGCGGTCGTCATGAACGATGGCCTGGATGCCGTGGCGGCCAACCGCAAGCGGAGGCCAGGTGGTCCAAATCTGGGTAACTGGGTCAAGGGCCTCGACTTCGTCATGCGCCGGGGGCGAGGACGACTGTCCCAGCCATTGCGCACTTTCGCCGCCGATAACGACCAGCTTGCCGTCAAAGCTCACGGCTGCCGCGCCCGCCCTCTGCGTGGGAATGTTTGCGGCCGGCGGAAGCGTTGACCAGGTGTCTGTAGCGAAGTCGTACACGTCTACCTCGGCAACCGTCAGCTGCAGCACCTCGCCGGTGGCATACGAGCTCCGCCTTCCGGCTGCTGCGTACAGCATTCCGTCCTGCACCACCGCCTGGAAATGGTCGCGCGGCCGCGGGGCATCCGCAAGAATGGTCCACGTTCCGGTGGCCGGGTCAAACGCATCCAGCCACGGGACATGGCCATCCGTGTGACCGTTCTGTATCCCCGAAACCAGATAGAGCCGGTCCTGGTGTGCCGCGACTCCGGCCGCCCCTCTGCGGCGGTTCGGGGGAATTTCCGGGCCCTGGGTCCAGGCATCATCCTCAGGGTCGTAGATGTAGACGTGGCCAACGGGAGTTTCGTCCGGGAAGCCTCCAGTAAAGGCTCCCATTACGTAGATCCGGCCACCGTGCGCAACAGCCTGGAAGTGGTGCAATTCGAGCGGAAGGGAGGCGCGCGTCTGCCACGTGGCCGTATACGGGTCATACTCCTGCACCGGTCGTTCGCCTCTGCCTCCGATCAGGAAGAATCGCTCACCCACCGCTACGTAGCCGTGTTCGTGGCGGTGCATCAGCATGTCGTCGGATGGCAACAGTTCCCACGTCCCCTGGCCGCGGGCAGAGTCGCAAGCGGCTGCCAAAACCAGCACTACCGCTAGGCCGGCAGTAGTCGCTCGAAATCTACGGTCCCGAGCAGGCTGGCAAGCGCCTGATAGCGACCGGCAGGGAGCGGCGTGCACGGCGAAGCCAATAGGTCGGGTTACTCGCATCCTTGTAACGCGGAAGCTTGGCACTGCGCGATTCGCCGCAGCATCTACAATATATTAATGCTGGTGAAATCCCTGCGAAACAAAATCGAGCACGACGGGCAGACTGTCACGCCAGTAGGTCCACGTGTGCCCGCCATCGCGAATCCTGAATTCGTGGGGTATTTCACGCTTGCGCAGCGCGATAAAGGCGAGGGCATTGCCTTCGTACAAGAAGTCGTCGTCGCCGCAGTCAATGAACCACCGAACGCTTCGCAAGTCTTCCTCCGGCAGCGACTCAATGAGGGAAACCGCATTGTGCCTTTTGAAATAGGCATCGATCTCTTCCTCGGAGATTCCCGAGATATCCGTTCCGGACCGCTCCAGCCCGGAGTCGAACTGCTCCCGCGAAAGCGGGCCGATGTACGCGCTTAGGGGTGCTGCGGCCGAAAACAGGTCCGGGCGATGCAGGGCGTACATGAAAGAGCCTCCGCCTCCCATTGACAGTCCGGCCACGGCCCTGTAGCGCTTTTGTTTCTTGATCCTGAAGCGGTCCTCAACATGCGGCATCAGCTCGTCAAAGAAGAAGTCCTCGTAGCGCCAATCGCCCGTGATATTGTTGAAATAGCCGCGCCGTCCCGTGTTGGCATCGGGCATTATGATGACCATGGGCGTAGCCTTGCCAGCCTTGATCGCCTTGTCCGCGATGTGCAGCACTTCCCCGAACTGTATCCATCCGGTCTGGTCGTCGCCGGCACCATGCAGGAGGTATAGCACAGGGTAATGGCGCTCTGACTGGTTGTAATCAGGCGGAAAATACACGGCAAAGCTCCGCTCCGAACCCAGTATTTCACTGGTCATGGTCAGATTGTCGTAAACGATTCCCGATTGGGCCTGCGCCGGAAAATGGTACAGCGAGATCAGAGCCGCGCCGAGAGTAGGGAATGTCCAAACAGCGAGCCTGCCCAGTGGGCGGCGCAAGAATGAGTGATCGTGCATGATTGAAAGGGGTAGGTTGGCCATTGTGTTAGTCGATTCATCTGGAAAGCGAGGACCACGAGGCCCTCGCAGGTCGTGCCGGCTGGAATCTACCCAACAAATCCTACAGCTGTCAGCCTGTGCAGCAAGACCCCGTTAGATCGATCCGCGGATGGGATCGGTCATTCGAGGCCAAGCGTGATGCGAATGGTGGTATCCGCCTTGCTGTTGTGGTTCCAGTAGTCAATCATGGTGGATGCCTTCCGTGAGGCACGCGCAACGACCAGTTCGCCGCCAGCCTGCTCTCGCCAGCCCGCTATTTGGTGGGGGAATGACGGGTTGTAGCGGATGGAAAGCATGCGGTCACGGTGCTCGTACCGGAGCGTATACACGGCGTCGCCTTCAGGGGAGGAGGTCCGGCTCGCCACGGCGTCTTCCGCGCGCCATTCGGTGTGTGTGAGCCTCTGGTCCAGAGCGCCTGGAATGACGCGCACGGGACCCAAGGGCAAGGATTGCGGCGCCAGCCGCAATCGCGTCCAGATCTCGTCTTCAAGAAGTGCCCGCTCGAGGTGCACTGCCTGGTCGCCTTCGGCCTCGAAATAGGAATACAGCTGCACCCGGTAACCGTCCGGCACCAGATTCATCTGGGTAAAGGTGTGTCCACACCATTCCTGTACGGTCGCCGTAACCTTTAGCGTATGCGGATGCGTTGCGGAGTGGACTGGCGTAAACACAGACGACATCATGGAGTAGGGGTATATGCCGGTGGTAAAGCGCTTCATAAAATTGAGCTTGAGTACATTAACGTCACCCTCCGATGGCACATCTACCTTGACGTGCCTGGATTCAGAGAGGTCTTCCGTCACGAATATGAGTACCGCGTGGCCGCTGCGCACTTCTCCGTAACGGGATTGTTCGAGCGCATAGCTCGTGATTTCCGCCTTACCCTGGTACCAATACTCTCCGAACTGCGGGCTGGCGGGATTCGGGGACGGTACGCCAGGCTGCGTGTCCGTTGCCGGGGCGCCGCATCCTGTCAGCAGGTGCCCCAGAAGCAGGCTGCAGGCGGCGACTTGCACTAGGTGTCTTTTCATGGCCGGATCATTGTCGCGATGGTGAATTCTCTGTCTCGCGGCTTCTATGCGAAACCGCGAAGGATTGGTCGGACACTTACGCCGGTGGTGGGGCGCTTGCACGAATGCCACTCGCATTGGCGCGCGAAAGACTTTGGCATTGAGCAATGCAGTCCGCGCCGTGAACCGAATTTAGCGGAAACCGCATATAATGGAGTATTCCCCGCAAGGATCGCCGCCGGTCCATTCACCTCGAACGATGCCCGATCCAGACCGATACAAGCTTCGATACCCCGTGCGGTTCGTCACTGCGGCGAGCCTGTTTGACGGGCACGACGCCTCGATCAACATTATCAGGCGCGTCCTGCAGGCTTCGGGTGCCGAAGTGATTCATCTGGGACATAACCGGTCGGTTCGGGACGTTGTCGAAACGGCCATCCAGGAAGATGCACAGGGGATAGCTGTTTCGTCGTACCAGGGCGGCCACAACGAGTTCTTTACCTACATGGTCGACGAACTCAGGAAAGAAGGCTTCGGTCATATAGCGGTTTTTGCCGGGGGAGGTGGAGTGATTACGGCCGGGGAAGCGGCCAGCCTACAGTCCAATGGCGTACGGCGGGTCTTTTCTTCTGACGATGGCCTGGCCCTGGGTCTCCAGGGCATGATAAATGTCATGCTCCGGGAGAGTGATTTTTCGGTACTGGATGCTGCGGCTGCACCAGGCCCGGCGACGCTCGCGCGGTCCATCTCGCGCATCGAGAACGGAAAAGGGAGTGCAGTTCGTTCTTCCGGCCGTTTGCGCGCTCCCTCGGTAGGCATCACCGGAACCGGCGGTGCCGGCAAATCCACGCTTACCGACGAGCTGGTGCTCCGCTTCCTTTCGGATTTTCCGAATCTGAGCGTGGCCGTGCTTTCCGTTGATCCGACCCGGCCCCGGACGGGCGGAGCCCTTCTGGGGGACCGGATCCGCATGAATGCGCTGTATGGCGACGCGGCTCGCGATGAGAAGGGCGCCCCGCGTGTGTTCATGCGCAGCTTTGCCACACGGCGGGCGCACCTGGCCACGAGCGAGGCCTTGCGCAAGAGCATGGAGGCCTGCCGCGCCGCCGGATACGACCTGGTCATCGTTGAGACGGCCGGCATCGGCCAAAGCGACACCGAGATCGTGGATCTTAGCGATGTCTCGGTCTACGTAATGACGCATGATTTCGGCGCGCAGACCCAGCTCGAGAAAATCGGGATGCTGGACAGCGCCGACTTTGTCGTGCTGAACAAATTCGACAGGCGAGGCAGCCGGGATGCCCTGCGGGATGTTCGAAAGCAGGTGCAACGCAACCGGCTTGCCTTTGACCGGAGTCCGGAGGAAATGCCGGTGTATCCGACCATGGCGTCGCGATTCAACAATGCCGGAGTAACGCGCCTGTATGTCGATCTAATCCGTCACCTTCACGGCGAGCACGGATTTGCGAAAGAATCCGGTCTGACGCTGCAGGAGCCGGGTGCCAGTATGGCGCCCGTCATCGAACCCAGACGCCAGCGGTACCTTGGCGAGATTGTCGATGCGTGCCGGCGCTACAGGCAGTGGGCAGACGGGCAAATGGAAACCGCCCGCAAGTGGGGCCAGGCCGCGGGAGTTCGGGCACAGGTCGCAGAGTGGGACCCCGAGGATGCAGAACAGCTGGGGCCGCGCGTACAGCAGATGGCCGAGCACTGGTGGGATCGCCTGGATGTTCGCTGCCGGCGCATACTGGAGCAGTGGGATGACCTGTCGCAGCAATATGTGCAGGAGGCCACTACATACACGGTGCGGGGACAGGAGCATTCCGTAGCCCTATTTCATACGTCCCTGTCGGGATTAAGAATCCCGCGTGTTGCCCTGCCTCGGACAAAAGATGCCGGTGAGCGTCTTCGGTTTGCTCTCCTGGAAAACTTGCCCGGCTATTATCCCTTTACTGCCGGCGTGTATCCGTTCAGGCGCGAGGCGGAAGACCCGACGCGGATGTTTGCCGGCGAAGGGAGTCCCGAGCGTACGAACAGGCGGTTTCACCTGGTTTCGGCCGGGATGCCCGCAAGGCGACTCTCGACGGCCTTCGATTCCGTTACGCTGTACGGATTTGATCCCGAGGAGCGCCCGGATATCTATGGCAAGGTCGGAAACGCCGGCGTGTCGGTCTGCAGTCTGGATGATGTCAAGAAGCTCTACAGCGGCTTTCGTCTGGCTGATCCCAAGACCAGTGTGTCGATGACCATCAACGGGCCGGCGCCCGCGATCCTGGCCATGTTCCTGAATGCGGCTATTGACCAGGAGATTGAGCGGTATCTCAAAGCAGAGAGTCGATGGGAGAAGGTCGCTAAGGCCATCGCCCAAAGGCTGGGTCCGGGACGAACAGGGTACGTCCTTTTCGGACCGGCCGGAAAGGAGGATGCGCTGCCCCCATCTCACGACGGATCCGGACTGGGCCTGCTTGGCTGCTCGGCGTCGGACCTGGTGGATTGGGGCGTGCTGAATTCGGATGAGTACGATGCTGTCTCGGAAAGCGTGCTGGGAGCTGTCCGTGGCACGGTTCAGGCAGATATCTTGAAGGAGGATCAGGCGCAGAATACCTGCATCTTTTCCATTGAGCTGGCACTTCGGATGATGGGGGACATCCAGGAGTACTTCCTGGACCACGGAGTGCGCAACTTTTACTCGGTATCGATTTCGGGGTACCACATCGCGGAAGCGGGGGCCAATCCCATTACGCAGCTGGCCTTCACGCTTTCCAACGGGTTCACGTTTGTCGAGTACTATCTCGGCCGTGGCATGGACATCGATGCATTCGCACCCAATTTGTCGTTTTTCTTTTCGAACGGGATGGATCCCGAGTACAGCGTAATGGGCCGCGTGGCCCGCCGCATCTGGGCCGTCGCCATGCGAGAGCGGTACGGGGCCAACGAGCGAAGCCAGAAACTGAAGTACCATATTCAGACTTCAGGCAGAAGTCTGCATGCCCAGGAAATTGAATTTAATGATATCCGGACCACGCTCCAGGCCTCGTATGCGATCTACGACAACTGCAACAGTCTGCATACCAATGCCTATGACGAGGCCATTACGACGCCAACGGAGGAGAGCGTACGCCGCGCCCTGGCCATCCAGCTAATCATAAACCGGGAGCTCGGGCAGGCCAAGACCGAAAACCCCATCCAGGGCTCTTATATCATTGATGAACTCACGGATCTGGTCGAGGAAGCCGTACTCGTGGAGATGGAGAGGATAAACGATCGGGGTGGCGTGCTCAGCGCCATGGAATCCATGTACCAGAGGAGCAGGATCCAGGAGGAATCGCTGGCCTACGAACGCAAGAAGCTCTCCGGAGCATTGCCGGTAGTGGGCGTTAATACGTTTGCGGCTCCGCGCGACAATGGCCAGGACCGAACTTCAGCGCGGCGACTTTCCCGATCCTCGGAGGAAGAAAAGCGGCACCAGCTGGATACGCTGCGGCAATTCAGACGGCTGAACGCACACCGCGCAGACGCGGCCCTGGCCCGGCTAGAGACCGTTGCGCGCGGGCGAGGCAATGTGTTCGAGGAATTGATGGAGACCGTCAAGGTTTGCTCACTGGGTCAGATAACCAACGCCCTGTTTCGGGCAGGCGGCCAATACAGGAGAAGCATGTAGACCCGGACCCGTCCCGGCAGGCTTCAAGCCTGGCAGGTCACCGATCTCAGCGACTGGAACATGCTTGTTGCAATTGAAGGCATAGACGGCGCAGGCAAGCGCACGCAAGCAGAACTGTTGTGCTCTCACCTTGAAGAAGCAGGCCGAAGCGTGACGCTCCTTTCCTTTCCTCGCTACGGGAAGACCCTGATGGCGCATACCATCGCCGACTATTTGAACGGCAGATTCGGAGACCTGAATGCTACACCACCCGAGTTTGCGGCACTTCTGTATGCAGGTGACCGCCTGGAAAGCCGGGGAATGCTGCTTGAGAATCTGGGCACACACGATGTCGTGGTCGTGGACCGTTACGTTGCCTCGAATGCGGCATACCAGGCCGCAAAGCTGGGTGAGGATCGGAGAGAGGAATTCCTGCTTTGGCATGACAGCCTTGAATACGAAGTGTACGGATTGCCGGAGGCAGATATAACGCTGCTTCTTGATGTTCCGGTGGGGCTGTCGTCCCGTTTGGTAGCCATGAAGGATCCGCGCGACTATACCCGCGACGCGGCGGATCTTCACGAGAGAAACACGGCGTACATGGATCGTTGCCGCCAAATGTACTCATTGCTACTGCAGCGCCAGCACCGGTCTCGCTGGCTTCGCGTAGTTTGTACAGATTCTGATGGGAAGCTGCGCAGCAAGGCGACCATCCATCAGAGCATACGGGATGCGCTGGTGCCTCTTCTGGAAATCCACTCCCAGGATTGAGCTGCGCAGGTTCGATTCGCGAGCCGGCACATTCAGCTCATCACGGCCTTTCAGGGCCCCCTCACAAGTTGCGCTTGGGTCGGCCGGCCACTCCCGCTCCGGTCTGCTGTGTGCGAGTGAATGCGGCTCCGCAGGTCGAGCCATTGGCCTGTGCAGCACTCACGTTTTCCGTGTACCTTACCGGCCCATTCGATCCAGAGCCATGTCCGTCCGATCCCTCGTCGTTGGCATCTTCCTTCTCCTGTCACAGACCGCTACGGCGCAGGAAACTGCCCCGGAAATGTTGTCGCTCGTTGCGGCCACGGATGCCGAGGCGCGTGGGGAGGCGGTGGCGCAGAGAGCAAAGCTGCTGGAGGAATCGCTTATCTCGAACCTGCCCTTCCGCGGCGTAGGGCCGACGGTGATGAGCGGAAGGATTGTCGACGTGGACGTCAATCCGCAGGATCCGACAGAAATGTATGTCGCGTACGCGTCGGGAGGGCTCTGGAAGTCAACGAATAACGGAATGTCCTTCGAGCCCGTATTTGACCACCAGCCGTCGATGACCATCGGCGACATTGCCGTGGACTGGACACGTGGCACGGTTTGGGTGGGAACCGGCGAAAACAACTCCAGTCGCTCCTCCTATGCCGGCACGGGCGTGTACGTGTCCGCTGACCATGGCGCTACGTGGGAGCACAAGGGTCTGGAGGCGACGCACAGGACCGGGCGCATCCTGCTGCACCCGGACGACTCCGGCATCGTCTGGGTCGCGGCGCTGGGGCCGTTGTACTCGGCCAGCGATGCGCGAGGCGTGTTCATGTCCCGTGACGGCGGAAGCACCTGGACCAGGACGCTCTACGTCTCGGAGAATGCGGGCGCAATAGATCTCATTCTGCATCCGGCTGATCCGGACATCCTGTTTGCGTCCATCTGGCATCGCGAGCGCCGGGCATGGAATTTTGTGGAGAGCGGCGAGGCTTCCGGCGTGTACAAATCGACGGATGGAGGCGCTTCGTGGTCTCGCCTGTCCGCTGACGGCTTTCCGTCAGGGGAAGGCGTAGGCCGGATCGGCCTGGTGATTTCCAACCAGAATCCCGATGTCCTGTATACCCTTGTGGACAACCAGGACAGACGGGAGCCGGAAGAGGACGAAGAGGAAGCTGTCCTGACCAGGGATGCGCTCCGTGGCATGTCCTCCGCTGCGTTCCTCGAACTGGATGACGAAACGATTGCCGCCTATCTCGAGGAGAACAGATTCGATGACGAATACACGGCGGAAGGAATCCGAAATCTGGTGCTGGATGGAGAGATTGAGCCCGGACACCTGGTCTGGTACGTGGAGGATGCCAATCGAGAGCTGTTTGATACTCCTGTTCTGGGCGCGGAAGTCTACCGCTCGGCGGATGGCGGCATTAGCTGGCAAAAGACGCACGAAGAGCCCCTGGATGCCGTCTACAATTCCTACGGGTACTATTTCGGGGAAATCCGCATTGATCCGGCGGATCACGACCGCGTGTATATCCTGGGAGTGCCGCTGTTGCGCTCTGAGGACGCGGGCAAGACGTGGCAGTCGATCGGGCGCGCCAACGTGCATGTAGACCACCAGGCCTTGTGGATAAACCCGAAGCGGAGCGGCCACCTGGTAAACGGCAACGATGGGGGACTCAACATCAGCTATGACGACGGCGAGACGTGGTTCAAGGCCAATACGCCGGCCGTTGGCCAGTTCTATACCGTTGCCGTGGATGATGCGAGGCCCTACAGGGTCTACGGAGGACTCCAGGACAACGGGGTGTGGTATGGACCGCACACGTACGACCACTCGCTCGGCTGGCACGCAAGCGGGGACTACCCCTATGACCGGCTGCTGGGCGGGGACGGCATGCAGGTAGAAATCGATACGCGCACCAACGACATCGTCTATACCGGATCGCAGTTTGGTGCCTATGTGCGCATCAATAGCCGGACAGGTCGGCGGGCATCCATTCGTCCGCGGCACACGCTGGGCGAACGACCGCTGAGGTTCAACTGGCAGACTCCCATACACTTGTCCCGGCACAACCAGGATATCCTGTACCTGGGCTCAAACAAGGTGCACCGCTCGTTCAACCAGGGTGGCGACTGGGAAACCCTGTCCGGCGACCTGACGCAGGGTGGCCGGCGCGGTGACGTACCGTATGGAACGCTGACCACGATTGACGAATCGCCGCTGCAATTCGGGCTCGTATATGTTGGCAGCGACGACGGACTGATTCACGTATCGCGTGACGGGGGATATGCATGGCACCGGATTGTGGACGGCCTCCCGGGTGACTGGTGGGTCAGCCGGGTGGAAGCCTCGGCTCATGCTACCGGCCGGGTCTATGCCGCCCTAAACGGGTATCGATGGGACAATTTCGACGCGCTTGTTTTCCGCTCGGATGACTTCGGTGCCACGTGGAATGCCATTGGACGCGACCTTCCGAGAGAGCCCGTGAACGTCGTGTTGGAAGATCCGCACACCGAGGACGTGTTGTATGTGGGCACGGACCGCGGATTGTACGTATCCCTGGATGGCGGAACCACATTCATGGCGGCCGGACAGTCACTGCCCAATGCCCCGGTGCACGACCTTAAGATCCAGGAGCGGCGCCGGCATCTTCTTGTCGGCACGCATGGTCGGTCCATCTACCAGGCCGATATCAGCCATGTTCAGGACCTGACGCCGGAGGTCAGGGCGGAGCCGCTGCACGTCTTCAGCCTGGACGCGGTCCCTCACAGCAGTGCGTGGGGCCGTCGCGCGGTGTCCTGGCGCGAGGCCTTTGTGCCGGAAACAATTATAGTCTATTTCGCGGCCGAAGCCGGCGCCGCGCGCGTGCATGTTCTGGCGGAAGACGGCCTGGAGCTACGTGTTATCGAGGATGAATCGGAGCGTGGTCTCAACTACGTTACGTACGACATGTCCGTAGAAGAGGCTGCAGCCGATGCATTCAACCAGGGCCTCGAGGAATCGGCCGATGAAATGGAAGCCGCCTCGGACGGCGTCCATTACCTGATTCCCGGGACGTACACGGTCCGGGTATCGCAAGGCGACGCACAGGCATCAGCATCCCTGGAGGTCAGTAGCCGGTAGTGGTCGGGGTGTGGCTCGCAAGAAGTTTCAGCGATTCGCGGCCCTCCATGAGTGTGGCTCGCGGTGTGCGGATGTTTCAGGAAGCGGATTGCGCATTCCGCGCGTTAGGGTGCGCGGCAGCGGGCATATGGGCTGCCACGGTGGACAAGTCGCAAGGGTTTCGCATGACCGGGCAGCCGAGGCTCCCTGGAGGGTGGTTGCGGGGGATTCACCTGATGTCAAGTCCCGCGTAGCTTCGAAATCCATTCTTCAGCCACGAGGTACGAATCGCGCTGCTCCTGTCCAAGGATTGAATCGTTCGCGCCAATCGCCGTACCCGGACCTGCCATGCATTTCCGCTACCAATTCCGGTTTCTGCTTTGCCTGGCTATTGCCATGCTATTGGCGCACTGCTCGCGGCCGGCGGCAGCGCATATCCAGAAACGCCTTTATCATCCGATTCCCGAGAGCATTCCCGAAGCCACCGACCCCAGCCTCGTAATCGATCTTAGCCAATTGGACGCGTGGGAAGAACTTCCTCCATTTATCGACACTACGGGATTCGTCACCTCTGTGTTTGGACGCGAGGACGGAGAGGACTACGAACTGCTCAGTTACGTGGCGGACATAGCCACCGATGGCGAGGGCACGATCTTCATCCTGGATGGCATGCCGTGGACAAACGCTGCGTCTTCCACCAAGACGGTGCATGTCATTGACGCGCAGGCAAAGTACCTGGGCAACTTCGGGCGTGCAGGAAAAGGGCCGGGGGAATTCAGGAGTCCCGAGGTCCTGATGGTAGCCGACGGGGGCAGCACCGTCCTGGCAGCCGGCTCGCGCCGGCAGGTTATTGTCTTCAGGCGAGCGGCAGATAGCACTTTTCAGTTTGACCGTAATCTGCACACGAAGACCGGCGCAAGGGCAGGGTGCACGATGGGGGACCACTTCTATCTTGTATCCTACGATGTGTCCAGTGGCCACGTAATCCACAAGTACTCCATGGACGGAGACTACGTTACCGGATTCGGGGCCCCGTACGAATACGAGAACCCTCTCGTGGTAATGTTCATGTCTGATGCAGCGATGATTGCGTGCAATGAGGCGCACGGGGTCATCGCATTCGCACCGTTTATGGTCCCGGCAGTTACGGCGTACAACGAGGAAGGCGAACTGATGTGGGTCATTCGGGTCGAGGGCATTCGCACGGGTCTTGAGATTACCGAGAATCAGGGCAGAACGACGTTTGACTCGGGTGCCTCCGAAGAAGAAGGCGAGGAGAGTCTCAAGGTATTTCAGGCGTTTGAAGACGGCCGGCTTTACCTGGCTGCCCTGAAGCAAGTGGGAGATGGTCGCCGACGCGATTTGACCTTCAGGGTTGATCCGCAAACGGGTGCGTACGAGCACGTTGGAAGCGGACTCGGGGTGAGCGTAGCCGAAGAAGATTTGTTGGTCGGACGGCCGTATGAATTCGGTATGGAATACACTGGCTTCCCGCAGGTAATAATCAAGTCCACGAGCAAGGACTAGCAACCTGCGGGCTGACCTGCAAATTCTGCCGAGAACGGGCTGCTGTCGAATAGATTTGCCGCCTCTGGTGCGCGTTGGACAAGAAGCCGCTACGAAGCTTGCCCACGCATTTTCCGTGGATTCGACGCGTCGCGTAGCACCGCGACCCGGAAGCATGACTCCGAGTAAGCCGACTGCCCGCCGCGGGTCTAAAGCTGACTGGCCATCAACCAGGGTTAGCTTTCGGTATCCAAGACAGCTGGGCAAGGTGCCCGTCGTGTGTGGCTTAGACCGACTTGTGGCATCAATCAGGAGGGGACGCGCTGCGGCCCGTTCGCAGGAAGATGGGAACTGGAGTTGTCGGGCTCACCCTGGAGACCGACCGTAGACTACAAGCCGGGCAGCAGCCCCTTGAGCAGAGAATCCCGCGCTTCCAAAAGGCCGGCCCGCTGCTCTTCGGCCGTGGGGGCTGCCCGTGGCATGTCGAGCAGAATCGGATCTTCCTGCATTCCGTGCGTCCAAATCCGGTTACAGACATCTACTCCGGTTGCCGGGCCCGTATTGCCAAGATTGATCAACGTCAATATAGATTGAGGCCGACGACAATTAAAATTGGATTAAGAGAGGCCGAGCTTCGAGGCGGAGCAGCGAGCTGCGGAGCCTCGAAGCTCGAGGCCGAAGGAATTTTTTC
>CAZXEU010000151.1:0-10797 GCA_964639665.1 uncultured Rhodothermaceae bacterium
AGACCAACGAGGATGCCAGACCGCCTGTCGAATACAGCTGGGATTTTGGAGACAGCCAGTCGGGTGACGGCGAGTCGGCTACGCATGCCTTTTCCAGTGCCGGAACCTATACGGTAACCGTTACTGCGACCAATCGCCGAGGAAGAGGCATGGACACGGGCTCGACGAGCGTACTCGTGGTTGATCCGCCTGTCCCGGCGCAAGTCATAACGATCCTTGCGAATCCGTCGGATCCGGATACCCAGACCCCGGTGCGATTCTCTGCAAACGTAAGGGGTGATGCGCCACTGTCCTACAGCTGGAGTTTTGGTGACGGCGGCACCGACGGCAGTCCGACGCCCACGCATGTGTTCTCGGAGCCGGGATCGTACACGGTTTCGCTGGAGGTCTCCAATGCGGCCGGTCAGGACGCCCGTACCTTGCAATTGTCTGTGGCTCCGTTTGAAGCCGACTACTGTGCAGACCTGGCAGAGATGGTTTCGGTCTTCTTTGATCGCAATTCCAGTGTCCTGACGGAGGCCGGGCAGCAGTCACTGGCGGATAACGTGGACATTCTGCAGGACTGTCCGAATCTGAACGTGCGCGTGGAAGGTGTGGCCAGCCCCTTCGAACGCAACCCGCAATCGCTGTCTGATGACAGAGCCCGTGCAGTAATGCAGCACTACGTCGACGCGGGCATTAGCGCAGGCCGGATCTCGACCCAGGGCCTGGGGCAACCGGAAGGTGGTTCGAAAAAGAGCGGGGCGGAGCAGTTTCGCCGCGCTGATACCATCCCGCTCCACTAGCGTCGCCGTCCGTCAGACGAACCAGCCACGGCTTACCGTCCCTTCTGCACTAATGTCGTACAGGCCGAGGTCCCGGCCGGTTCGCAGCTTCGCAATATAGACCAGCTGGCCCACGTGCGTGGAGAAATGCTCCACAACGTGGTATACGGCCTGCAGCACCGATACATCCAGACCCTGGATGTGGCACCGGCGCCCAAGCTCCTCGACTCGCAGGCGTGCCAGAATTGCGTCCGCCTCGCCGACCGTGGCATGAAGCGCCTGGAAGAGCTGCTCGGCACTACCCCCTGCCCGTTCGGAGAATTCCTCCTGACGGCGGCGCCTGTCCCGTGCGCCGCCGATCCCGTGAATAATCCACTGCCTGACGTTGCCGCCCAGATGCAGTAACAGGTTGCCGGCGCTGTTGGAAGCCGAATTGGGGCGCCACCAAAGGTCTGCCTCTTCTATCGCATCCAGGCATTGCCGGATCTTGTACATATAATCGTCGCGCAAGAGGCGGCGTGACTGGTCGATGAAGGCCTTGGTGATGGCGTAATCATTCATTCATGTGCAGGCCTTGACTGCAAATTCGGACCCGGATTCTCCTTGCGGACCAAGCGCTCCCGGCGGAGCACTTAGTGGCCCGACTATCGTATTTTCATGAGCAAGATACAATAGGTTTACCCGTCATGAAGCACGCTTTGCAACGCTACACTTTTCCGGCTCTCTTTCTATTGTTGCTGGGCGGCCTGCTCGGTTCTCGCCTGGAGTGGTCGGCAGCAGACAAGGATACAACAGAGCAGCTGCGCAAACTGGAAGAGGCCTTTCTTCTCATCAACAAGCGATACGTGGAAGAACTTGAGCCGGCGGACCTGGCGGAGCGCGCCATCGAGGCCATGCTCGCTGGGCTGGATCCGCACTCCACGTACATAGATGCAAAGAGATTCGTCGAGGTTAACGAGAGCTACGAAGGCTCCTTCGGCGGCATTGGAATCTGGTTTGACATTCCCCGTGGTGACACGGCCCAAGTGGTATCGGTTATCGAGGGAGGCCCGAGTGAGCGTTCGGGCCTGCGCGCGGGTGACCGTATTGTCGCCATCGACGACACCAATGCCGTAGGCCTGGGAGAAGATGAGGTCAAGCGCCGCTTAAAGGGGCCCATCGGCACCACGGTTGACGTTGATCTGAAGCGCCTGGGTGTTCGCGATCTTGTGCCGGTTACCATTACGCGGGACCGGATTCCGCTGTACTCGGTCACGAGTGCATACATGATGGATGAACGTACGGCCTACATGCGAATTGGATGGTTCGGGCACACTACGTACAGGGAATTCTTGGGCAAACTGACGCGGCTGAAGCAAGAGGGAATGGACCGCCTCGTACTGGACCTTCGTGACAATCCCGGCGGCATCATGGATGCTGCTGTCGCCATTGTGGACGAGCTGCTCACGGACGGACGGACCATTGTATACACGCGGGGCCGGGCCGTCCCGGATCAGATGTTTCGATCTTCGCGGCCAGGGGAGTTTGAATCCCAGCCCATCATAGTGCTGGTAAACGGGAATTCCGTTTCTGCCAGCGAGATTGTTGCCGGAGCGCTGCAGGACCATGACCGCGCACTCATAGTGGGCCAGCGCACCTACGGAAAGGGTTTGGTCCAGAATCAGTTCGCCCTGCCGGACAACAGCCGCCTGCAGATGACCACTGCCCGCTACTATACACCCTCCGGTCGCCTGATTCAGCAACCGTATGTTGGTGGTGACCGCGCAGGCTATATCCAGGATAAACTGGCCCTCTTGAACCAGGCCTCGCGTGATCCCGCTGCCTACATCCAGAGCCTCCCGGACTCCCTGCAATTCGCCACTACCGGCGGAAGAACGGTCTATGGAGGGGGTGGTATCTTGCCGGACGTGGTCGTCGGACGCGACACGACGCTCTCTCCCGTCATGCGGGCTGTGTATTCGGGCACGTTCTTGGATCCATTCCGCGTTTGGTTCAGGGAACAGGAACAGCCGTTGCGTTCCCGCTGGGAAGACCGTAGGGCCACCTTCATGGAAGAATTTGCATTCGATGCCTTGGCTTGGCGGAGCTTCTGGGAAACGGCAGAAAGGAGCCCCGTATCACTTTCACTAAGCAATACCGACGAAGAAATGTCGCCGGAGCGGACCGTGTTTCTGACCAGCGACTTTCAAGCTCATCGGGAAACCGTCGAGCTCTACTTCAAGGCGCTCCTCGCCCGGCAGCTGTATGGCGCTGAGGCAGCGTATCCGTTGTACAATCTTGTCGATCTAACGGTGCGGGAAGCTGGCAAGCTGTGGAATGAGGCAGAGCAGCTCGCCGGAAACGCGCATCAGTAGGCTACCATCGGAGCCACTCCAGCTCAACGCGGCTGCCGGCAGGTGCATCCTCCATATCCTCCGGCAGATGGACGATGCAGTTTGCCCGCACCATGGACGAATAAATGTTTGACCCCTGGGAGCCGGTGTCGCGCACGACCAGCCTCGCCGTCTTGTCTACGGAAGCCACCCCGCGTACAAAGTGATATAGGCCAGGCTTCTTCGGCGTCGCCTCGACAAGAACGGCGGCATGGCGCCGCCGCATGATGCGGTCTCGTCCCAGCATGGCCGCCAGTGCCGATCGTCCGTATTGGTCGAAACAAATGGCGCTTGAAACGGGATTTCCCGGCAAGCCCAGTACTGGCGTGCCGTCCAGAAGGCCAAATGCCAGCGGCTTTCCCGGACGTTGCCGAACCTTCCAAAACAGGCTGCGCATTCCCATTTCCTGTAAGACGTCCTTGACATAGTCGTGGCCCCCGACGGAAACGCCGCCCGAGAATACCAGCAGATCCGCCCCCAGCGCCTCATGAACGACTGTCCGGATGCTAGCCCGGTTGTCCTTCGCCCGGTAAGAGCCGGCAACAGCACCGCCGGCTGCAACCACCTGCGCCGTCAATCCCGGACCGTTCGAATCACGAATCTTGCCAGGCTGAAGGGCGGCGGCGGCCGGTACGAGTTCGTCACCCGTAGATACGACGGCTACCGCCGGCAGACGGCTTACCGTGACCTCAGCGCAGCCGACCGCCGTCATCATGCCCACCATTGGCGGCGTAATGCGGGTGCCCTCCTCCAGTACCCGCTCTTGCGCCCTGACATCCCGTCCAGCCCTTCTAATGTGCGCCTGCTGGTCGACAGAGCGATCCACGTGCACGACCCCGGCAGCGACCAACGTGGTCCATTCGACAGGCACGACCGCATCCGCACCCCTCGGGATGGGTGCCCCCGTCATGATCCTCGCACACGTGCCGGGGCCGACCGTTCGCCGTGGTACGCTGCCCGCCGCAACACTCTCCACGATGCGCAGCCTACCCGGCACGTCGTCGGCAATGACGGCATAGCCGTCCATTGCCGCATTGTCGAACGGCGGAATATCGTCGGCGCTAACCACAGCGGCGCGCAATGTCCGCCCAACGGCATCCTGCACGGGTATTCGCTCCGTTTCAACGGCAGCTGCATTCTCTACTATAGTGCTTCGTGCCTCGCTGACGGAGATATAGGTCTTCATGTTGGCAACTTCCGGGTATGGCGGGTACAAGTTGTGAACAGTCCGCTGCAGTTACCGCCGTGCGGGCTTGCGCGTCCGACAAGCCGGTTGGCAGGTGGAAAACGCCCTCTTTTCGCGCGACAATTCACATTGTGAATTCGTGTGGATACTGCGCAGGGCGAGACGCGACAAGCGAACCGATTCTCCGCTCAATAAGGCCTCATTCATGTTCCGGGGAGGCGCGGCACTGTGTGCATAACGAGGTAGTTAACATTTGCACTGCCCTTACTACTACTACTGGTTCACTATCGTGTATCTGCAGTTCAGTGTCACTGCCTGCAAGCGTGTGGACAACCGGATACAAAGGCGATCCGATGTTGCTCCCTCACGGGAGATCCCCTACTTTATGCCGTCAACACAAGTAAATCGCATGATTAGGAGCATACTCGTCGGTCTGGATCTCGACAGCGACACGTCAATCGCAATACAGTACGCGCTAAAGATAGCCGAGCGTTGCCAGGCACACGTTACGGGACTTGCCCTGATCGATTCCGGCAGTATTGAGGCGAGCGCCCGCGGTGGCGGCATCGGCAGCACGTACCTGGGTCGGCGCGTCGAAAGGAAGCTGGGAGCAGAGACGCGGGACTTGGCGCTGGAGTTGACAGGCCGGTTTCGAACTGCAGCTCGTGAGGCCGGCATAGAGGCTTCAACGCGGGTGGAGGAAGGGGATCCGATCGATAACCTGGTGGAGATGATGGGTTATCATGACTTGCTGGTACTTGGCAAGGATCCGCATTTCTTCTATAGCCATCCACGTCAAATGCCGCAGACGCTCTACGACATTGTGGAAAAGACGGTGGGGCCAACCCTTATTGCTACGGACACGTATCGGGACATTCGGCGCGTGGTCGTAGCATTCGACGCCAGCCGTCCGGCTACCAAGTCGCTTCACGGATTTACCCAAGGAGCTCCATTTGGCACGGGGTTGAGTATTGTGCTGCTACACGTATATGAGAAGGGTGGGAAACAGGCATCGCACCTGGCGCTAGGCAAGGCGAGGGAGTACATGGCACTGCACGGTTTGCACGCGGAAACGCTCAGCATACAGTCAGATGATTCTCGCGCGGAGATACTTGAAACGCTTGCGTCGCAAGAGGCAGACTTGCTGGTAGCGGGCGCGCATGTAGTTTCGCCGCTGTTCCGATTCGGGAGAAGGTCTACGACCTCGGCAGTTCTGGAAACGGTCCCTGTTCCGCTCTGGCTGGACCATTGAGGTCTTCCGATGAAGACACGACACCAAGCCCGTGAATGCGTGCTGCAGGCTTTGTACGCTCTCACGATGGGAGGCGGTGACAAGAGCTACATCCTGGAAACCCTTGTGCGTCCCAACTTTGCCGAGGGCGGAGCGACCGCACGGTTCGCCGAGCGCCTCTTCATCGAGACGCTGGATGCGGAGCAGGAAGCGAGTGAGCTCATAGATCGGCACGTTGACAACTGGGCCCTCAAGCGGATTGCGTGCGTAGACCGGCTGATTCTAAGAATGGCAGTCTGCGAACTGCTGCGGTTCGAGGACATTCCGCCGAAGGTGACCATAAACGAAGCAATTGAGCTCGGCAAGGAATACAGTACGACGAAAAGCGGCCAGTTTATTAACGGAATCCTCGATGCGGCACTGGGTGAGTTGCTGCGCAACAACGTACTACGAAAAAGCGGCCGAGGCTTAGTCGGGATGGACCCGGCAACCGTCTAGCGGCTCAGCGGAAGGACGAGGAGTGCCGTGGGCATGGACTGAAGGCTCGGTGCAGGCACTGTCTAGATTCGCAACCAGGCACCTACGCGCAGCACTGGCCCAAGAGGGCCGATCTCGGCGAAGAATGCCCCGCCACCGGATCGGGGCTTGACCAAGCGCAGGAACGGATCCAAGAACAAACGGAATTGCTTGTTCTTATCGGATCGCGTGGCGCGCTGCGTGAACCGCAAGCTGGGGCCGAAGCGTACTCCCAGGTCAAGGTCGTAACCGAAATCCGCCTGTCCGACTACGCGCAGCGCGCCGAGGGGCCGAAATGAGACACCTACGCCGCCAGAGGCTGTCCCGGAAGTGCGTGATCCACCCAGCGACGGCTGTAATTCGCCGTACAGGGCCGTCTCGATTGTGTAGACGGAATGGACATTGACGTAGTTGAGCTGCACTCCTGCCCCTGGCCAGGCGCCAAGTCCCGCCTGGATACGGGGCTGGGCCCGGATTGTGGTCGACAGTAGCAGTAGGCCGACCAGATTCAAGGAACGTATCGTGCGGGACGTCATTGGCCGACGTGCAAGTAAGAGCTCGGCATGGCTGTTTCCTGTGGAATCGTAGGCTTGCCAAACGTTGGTAAATCTACGCTGTTCAATGCACTAAGCGGCGCTGGCGCTGCCGTTGGCAATTATCCGTTCTGCACAATCGAGGCGAACCGGGGCATCGTCCCTGTGCCCGACAGCCGACTTGATCGCCTGGGCCGCCTGGGATCTGGCACAAAGATTGTGCCTTCGACTATCGAATTTGTTGACATCGCGGGGCTCGTGGCGGGTGCCTCCCGGGGAGAAGGGCTGGGAAATGCGTTTCTTGCACAGATCAGGCAGGTCAATGCGATCCTGCATGTCGTCCGTTGTTTCGCAGACAAGGACGTTGCGCACGTTGCCGGTGACGTGGAACCGGTGCGCGACATTGAAATCGTAGAAACAGAAATGCTCCTCAAGGATCTCGAGACGGCACGGCGCAGGTTGGAAAAAGTGGCCAAGCAGACCAGGCAGGGAAACAAGAAGTCGCGGGAAATCCAGGGTTTCCTGGAATCGCTGGCAGACCAGTTGGGTGCGGGGCAGCCGGCCCGCACGATCGCTGCGTCCGGCAAGGAAACGGCGAGCGTGATGCACGCATTGAGTCTTCTGACAGCGCGCCCTGAACTTTACATTGCCAACGTGGCAGAGCAGGATCTTCCGGGCGGGAACGCCGCAAGCGCGCTGGTGCAGGCCGCGGCGGCTGAGCGAGGCGCTGGTGCCGTCATTATCAGCGCCGGATTTGAGGCTGAACTTGCCGGATTTGAGGCGTGGGAGCGGGCAGAGCTCCTCGCCTCAGCAGGACTGCAAGAGTCCGGGCTGCAAAGTCTGATTCGCGCTTCGTACGACCTTCTGGGGCTAATTACCTTTTATACGCGCGGGCCAAAGGAAACGCGGAGCTGGACCGTTCGCAAGGGCACGAGGGCAGTACAGGCGGCGGGCTGTGTACATTCTGACTTCGAAAGGGGCTTTATCCGCGCCGAAACAGTCTCGGTGGACGAACTGCTTCGCCTTGGATCAGAGCAAGCAGCACGTAGTGCAGGGACCATGCGGGCCGAAGGAAAAGAGTACAAGGTGAGGGATGGCGATGTCATGCTTTTCCGATTCAACGTGTAAGGGACCAGGGGATATGCACCTCTTGACGGGTTCCAGGATGCTATCGGGCTCGTTTGCCCGCATTTGCATAGTTACGGCTGCCGTGCTAGCCGTTTGCGCAACAGCGAGGGCGCAGGAACGAGGACTGGCGCCGGCGGATTCCGTTGCCTTGCGGGTATACACCGCGCACGGCGGAGCGGAAGTCTGGGAGGCAGTGCCATTGCTGGGGTTCACGTACTCCGTAGTCCGCGGCCCCGAAAGGCGGTATACGTACCGCCATTTCTGGAATCGGCGCACGGGGCAGTACCGCCTGGAATTGCCGGGACCGGCCAACGAGCCATATGTCATCCTGTTCAACGTGCACACCGGAGGCGGCAGGGCCTATTGGAACGGTTCTGAGATACCCGATCCCACCCTGGCAACCCTGCTGGAGCAGGCGCAGGTCCGGTTTTCGAATGACACATTCTGGCTGACTGCGCCGCTGCGCCTGTTTGACCCAGGCGTGCGACGGCGCATGGTTCCCGATTCCTCCACGGAAGCCCTTGACGTCTTGCATATCTCCTTTGAGCACGATCAGGTAGGACCGGGCCGCGAGTACTGGCTTTACGTGGATAAAGCAACAGGCAGGATACGCGAATGGAGGTATCGGGCGCCGGATGATGGCGAGGACGCCCCGCTTCGCCCGTTTGAATGGGCCGATTACGAAGAGCACATTACGCCCGCAGGCGTGCTGCTGTTTTCGGGCTTCAAACACGCGGTAGGCATGCCCTACGGAATCCGTACCGACAGGATAGTGACACCAACGGAAGTAGGAACAGACATGTACCGAAGCGGCGCACCACTTCTTACCCCGACGGATACCACGCAAGTGCTTCCCGGAAACGGCTGATCATGGATTACCGAGTCCTCATTGCAAAGCGGTATGTAGCTGGCCGTCGGAGGATCACGTTGATTTCGGTGATCACGGCCATTTCCGTATTGGGGGTGACGACGGGCGTCGCGGCGCTTATCGTGGTGCTTTCCGTAATGAACGGCTTTTACGACGTTGTACGGGATTTGCTGGTGACGGTGGATCCCCACGTGCGCATCGTTGGTGCTCAGGGCCGTAGTCTGGACGGGGACGTGGTGCGGCTGACGGAGGAGGCGCTGGATATTCCGGCCGTCAATCTGGCTTCACCTTACGTGGAAGGCAAGGCGCTGCTTGTGTACGGGCGAGCGGGTGAAGCCAACCGAGTGGTTGTCGTAAGGGGTATTGACAGCACGTCCGCTAGAGCACTTGAGCCGGTCCGCGGCACGTCATTTCTTGGGCGAGGATCGGCCAGACCGGGTGTGGCGATCGGACAGAATCTGGCGCGAAGCCTTGCCCTGGAGCCGGGAGCGGAGCTAGCCTTGCTTTCGGCGCCGGCCGTGGGGCAAGTGCTCACCAGCCTATTCCCGAGACCTCCTGCCAGCCGGTTCGAGGTCCGGGGATTGTACCAACTGGAGCCTACCTACGACAACACGCATGTGTTTGTGGATATTGGCGAAGCGCGCCGTCTTTTTCACATGCCCGGCCAGGTGACAGGAATTGCCTTGCGGCTGACGGACTTCCGGCGAGCGGCCGAAGTAAAGGAGGCCTTGCAAGCGAAACTGGGCTCGCAGTCAATAAGGGTGGAGACGTGGTTTGACCTTCAGCGCTCGCTGTACAGCGTGATGCGCCTCGAAAAATGGGGAGCCTCGCTGGTGCTGGTACTTATCAGCATCGTTGCGGCATTCAATATCGTCGGATCCCTTACAATGATCGTCATGGAGAAGCGCCGGGATGTGGGCGTTTTGCGTACGCTGGGTGTATCTCGCCGAAACATTCGGCAGATCTTCCTGCTCGAGGGTGCGCTTGTCGGTGCTGCGGGAACAGGCCTGGGCTTCTGCTTCGGCTTGACTGTGTGCTTCCTGCAGGACCGCTTCCATCTCGTCCCGCTCCTCGGGGCAGAGTCGTTTGTAATCGACGTTTATCCGGTAGCCGTGCAGATGCTGGACCTGGCCGGCATTGCGGCGGTATCACTGGGGCTTTGTCTGCTGGCCTCCGTCTACCCTGCCGGGCGCGCGGCGCGCATCGCTCCCGCGCGGGCGGTTCAGCGCGTGAGTTGAGGAACAATCCGCCGGGCCGCGACATTGCACGGCCATCGCAGGTTGCATGTTGTAGACGTGCGATCGTAACTTGCTGGACTTTCACTGAATCCACGGGATAGGGCATGGCGCGCAGGGATCAATTGACCGTCAGGGGACCGATGTCGGGCAACACGGTCGCTCACGCGCACAACAAGACCCGGCGGCGGTTTGGGCTCAATCTGCAGAGAAAGCGGTTTTATCTGCCTGAGGAGCGGCGCTGGGTCACACTCAGGGTATCGGCAAAGACCATCAAGACGATCAACAAGAAGGGGTTGGCGGCTGTAGTGCGCGAGGCAAGGAAGCGCGGCGTGCGCGTGTAGGCCGGTCCGCCCGAGAACGATCATGGCTAGAAAGGCTAAGGATGTGCGGCACAAGGTGATCCTGGAATGCACCGAAGCACCGGGAAGCTCGCGGTATTGCACGGTCAAGAACCGGCGTAATTCTCCCGAGCGGCTCGTCCTTAGGAAGTACAACGCGCAGTTGCGCAGGTATACCGTTCACCGCGAAATCAAGTAGGCAATGGCCAAGAGACAGTCCTTCGGCGACAAGGTCCGGAAGCGCAGGCAGGAGAGAGTCCAGATGGCCAAGCTTGTGGTGGCGGAAAGGAAGGAGAATGGCAACTATCGTTTTCGGGAGAAGATAGTACCGATGGCCAACGTGCAGGCCGAGTTGAAGGCGGCACAATAGGGTCGCCGGGGCGTAGCTCAGTCCGGTAGAGCACTGCGTTTGGGACGCAGGGGTCGTCGGTTCAAATCCGGCCGCCCCGACCACAGTTCTTTGACAGGCGCCCGTAGCTCAACCGGATAGAGCAGCGGACTTCTACTGCAAGTGGGCCGCCGGCGAGAAATTGCCGGCGTGTAAGTGGTCAAATTCGGGGAAACCTACGGAAGGATTCTATGGCGATCCCGAGCCAAGTCCCCTCTGGGGAACGGTGTAGAGA
>CAZXEU010000152.1:0-11261 GCA_964639665.1 uncultured Rhodothermaceae bacterium
TGTTATATCTAGAGAAGCCGGTTTCCGAAACACTTCGCGGGATGCCTCCCTTGACCGGAAGCAGTTGGGTGTTCCTCCCGTTGCATTCAGTCTCATGAGTAGCCGGCTCTTTGCACGGCGTACCTCGCTTCCGTTCCTGATCCTTCTGCTGACAGCACCCGTCGCCTTGGCCCAGCAGGAGCCAGCCTCCGAGCCCGGCGTGGTCGTCGTGCAATTCGATCCTGGGGTCATGAAGGGTATCCAAGGCATTGCTACCGGCATACCCGCCTTTGACCGCATTGCGGCTAGCCTTCAGGTCTATGCCATCGAGCGTGCGTTCCCCTGGCTGGACCTCGTACCGGCCACGCCGGCCACAGAGAACAATCTCGTGGCGCTTCGCCGCACCTGGTACGTGCGCTACCATGAGCCGACGGATCCACGCGAGGCGGCCGAACAGCTGGACCCGATCCCCCAGATCACCTATGCCGAGCCCCTGATCATCGCCGTTTCAGGACATATCCGGCGCCCCGCGCGTGTCGACGCACAGGCGCAAGCCTCTGTGGATCCCAACGATGCCTATTATAGCCAACAGACGCACCTGGGACACATGCGGCTCCCGGAGGCATGGAACGAGGTCAAGGGCGAGGAGGGCAATCCACCTGTCGTAATTGCCATTGTGGACTCGGGTGTAGAGTGGCGACACGAGGACCTGAGGGCCAATGTGTGGACCAACCCGGGAGAGGTCCCTGGCAATGGCCTGGACGACGACGACAACGGCTTCATTGACGACGTGCACGGCGTGAATTTTGCCAACGCAGACAATGCGGACAACGATCCTTCGCCCCGACCCGGCGCATTTCACGGCACGTCCGTCGCAGGGGCTGCCGCTGCAGTTGCAAACAATGCACTCGGAGTGGCTGGCAGCAGTTGGAACGCAAGGTACATGGGCGTCAATGCTGAATGTTCAGATGACGAACGCCTCTGCTTCTACAGCGATGGAATCCTTTACGCCGCGGCCAACGGAGCCGACCTTATTACCGCAAGTTTCGGAGCCAACTATGGTGAGATCCCGCGGCTCATGCAACAGGTAGTAGAATTTGCCACAAACATGGGCGTCCTGATCATTGGCTCGGCAGGCAATGACGGGCAAAACAATGACGCGATCCCTTTTTGGCCCGCCAGTCATCCACGGGTGCTCTCGGTTGGCTCGACCGAGAAAGACTCTCGCCGAAAGGCTGGCTTCTCGAACTACGGCAATGCTGTAGACGTATTTGCCCCGGGCATAAACATCAATACGACCCACCTGAATGGGCGTTACCAGCATAACGTGAGCGGAACGTCCATCACGGTTCCCTTGGTCACCGGCATGGCCGCGCTGGTCAAAACCAAGTTTCCCCAGTTAAGTCCTGATCAGCTCCGTACGCACATTCGACACACGGCAGAAGACATGGATCAGGACAATCCCGGACTGGAGGGCATGTTCGGGGGCGGCTTCGTCAATGCCGTGGCGGCGCTGGCAGAACCCGCGGGTCCCATACTTAGAACCACGCGGTGGCGGTGGTCCGACAGCGACGGCAATCAAGACATTCGGCCGGGAGAGACCGTCACGGTCGAGGCCACGTTTGTAAACGAACTGCGGACCGCCCGGGACTTGTCTGTCGGGCTGCGGACCGATAATCCGCATCTGGAGCCAGTGCCCCCGACCGTACACATTGGTGAGCTGGAGACAGGGGACAGCATAGCCGTCTCCTTACGGTTTGTTGTAGCCGATGAAGCCCCGCCCAGTGAAGCGCGCCTGATAGTGCGGGCCACGGACGGCCCCTTTGTGCACGAAATCGATCCGTTCGGATTGTTCCAAATAAATCCCGCAGGTTACAGGGTCCACACCACAAATACCCTGCGCACCAGTATTACGGATCAGGCAAAAATTGGCTATTCCACCTTCCGGGGGCTCGTTTCCGGAGAAGGATTCGCCTTCAGGGGACTGGACCTCATCAGTGAGGCGGGCTTGCTGGTGGGCGTGAGCCCCGAGCAGGTCTCGGACAATTTGACCAATGGCCATTCAAGACGGGACAGCTACCGGGGAGACCGGGACTTTGTGGTCAATGAGGGGACGACCATTCAGCTGGCCATAGGGGTCGGCACGACTTCGCAATACGGACGCGTAGCGTTTACCGACAGGCAAGCCACTTCCCCGATGGGTATCTCCGTGCTGCAGGAGAGCTTTACGGACAGCACTGACGCCAACGAGGACTTCCTGATACTGTCATTCACGATCGTCAATGAAACGAACCAGCCCATTGTGGACTTGCATGCGGGACTGCTCGTCAACTGGGAGGCCGACCTTGGATATCCTGCCGAAAGGGCCTGGTACAACGATGCCGCCGAAATAGGGTACGTCGCATTCTTGAAGGGGGGCGGTTTCAGGCCGTTTGCGGGAATTAAAGTGCTGACGAATACCGCCACGTTGTCGCATCACGTTTTTGACAACGAACTGGACACGTACGATGACGGATTGAGCGACGAAGAAAAATGGACCTTCCTCTCCGGGGGCATCCAGCGCACCTCGTTTGGGGATGATCGAAGGGACCTTTCCCAGGTTACGGGAGCAGGCCCCTACCGTCTGGATCCTGGGGAGTCGGTAAATGCGGCGTTTGCCATCGTAGCCGGCAACACCTCCCGGGAATTCCTGCTCAATGTCGAAAGCGCCGTTGCCTTGTGGGACTCCGTTATGCCTGTCTTTACGGAAGAGCCGGAGCCCGCCACTCCAGAATTGTTTGTGGCAAATCCAGTCTATCCAAATCCTGCATCATTGCCTGTCCAGATTGAATTTGAGCTGAACGCGGCCGCAGTGGTATCGCTTGAAGTCTATGACGTGTTGGGACGGCGGATCCGCACATTGCTGCACGAAACCAGGACTGCCGGGCGCCATTCGGTCACCTGGGACGGGCTTGGGCCGGCGGGCACTCCGGTCACAAGCGGCGTCTACATGAATCGGTGGACGGTAACCGGTGCCCGCTCAACGAATGTCTCGACCCAAGAGTTTGTGATTGTGCGCTAGTGGACGGAGACGTTTCAAGATGCGTGGCAGCCCTTGCTCTCACGCCCCAGTGGCAGTGCTGGTAGTTGTTGCCCGATTCGCATCCGCACCGGTCATTGCGCTCAGGTTTTCCTTTGGTTAGGGACTTATATACCTAAGTGAATCAGGCATACGATCCTGTCCGGTGCCAGATCTTACACGTCATGATGACAAGTCATTCAGTGCAGAGGACCCAGATAGTGTTACGCCACGCCGTACAAAGGGAAAGAGTTTTTCGATGCTACAATCAAAACTGTTGTGAACGTGCTTGACGAGGTAGCTCAACATTGGCCGATCCCGAGAGGCAAGACTCCTCGAGCCGGCTTCCTGGAGCCGGCACTTGGCAAGCGCATTGTGCCATGTCCGAGGTGTCGGACGAAAAACAGGTTCCCGCAGCTTCTCGTGAGCATATCCCTTACCTGTGCAGCGTGCGGTGCGCAGCACGAAGCGGTCGCCGATATATAAGACGCAACGCGGAATTACAAACGAATTCCACTCGCTACCACTTCTCTCCGTGCAAAGAACACTTAGCGCAACGCCCTACTGTGACAAATCGCGGCTGGTGTTCTTGATTGCCTCACGGCCCGCCACTAACCCTGGGTGATTGGCCCGCGGGCAAGTCGATGATCCACTGGCCGGCGCTGTAGCCGGCAAACACACCGCGGCCGCCCGAAAAATTCGTGTACAGCTGGGAGGGCTCGCTAAATGGATCACCTCCATTCTGGTCTTCCAGTGAGCGCTGGAATTCGAAATACTCCTCGCTCATACTGGTGACAAAAACCATGAAAACGCCGAAGCTTGCATCATCGAACGGGTCCAGAAAGACTGGATACTCGAAGTCCCGAGGCTCGCCCCTGAACAAGCGATCAGTCATGATTCCAATCCCGCAAGCCTCCCCCCTTTCCTCGCCGCGATCCAGGTCACTCTGAACAGGGTTCATAGCATCCTGATAGGTGCAGTGCCAGGTCGGGTCGCGTCGCTCCATGGGGAGGAGAATGGTCTCGTAAGAACCGCCCTCCCCTTCCCTCAGCTTGTAGGGCCACAGGAAGTACGTGCTGAAGCTGTAGAAATTGTCGCCCGAGCCGTCTTCCAGCTGGAATCTAACGACATACTGATACCCGTCTCCACCGCTCTGACCACTCTCAAGGGAGACGCTGGTATTGGAGAGTCGCGGCATGGAAGGCACGGTAGAATTCGCCTCCGCCCGCGGGAGCCCGGATGCTTCGACCACAAGTCTGTACGCCGAGTTGGCCAGTGGACGCTGTCCACTGGTGGATATGTACCAGCCGTCGCCCACGCCGCTATAGGCCAGACGATCGATCAGCTGATCCTCTTGCCACACAGTGACCGTGGCATTGTCAAGTACGGGAGCTCCCGTACTGAGACTCTGGCCAATGGGTATCGTTTGGTGGATCTGTGCGGCCCACACTGAATCCGGATTGAAGTAGCTGAGGATCGAACTCTCCGCGCCATACTCCGGCGGGTCAAGCTCGACCACAGTCTCGCAGGCCGAACACAGGCACAGAATCGGCAGCAACCATTTCATGGTCAGAACCGGAGCTGGTAGGAAATTGACGGGATGATCGGCAGCAGGCTGATCTTCTTGAACTGCACCTCGCCGGATTCGTCATCGGTGTCCGTGTACACGGTAAACGGATTCCTGCGGCTGTACACGTTGTAGGCACCAACGGACAACGACTGATCGGCCCATTCTGCAAACCAGCGCCAACGAACAGAAAAGTCCAGCCGGTGGTAGGCAGGGATTCGAATCGCGTTGCGGTCGCTGAGTATCTCGAAGTAGTCGGGGTAGTACCAATGAACCAGGCGAGGCACTGTGTGCTGGCTAACATCCAGGACTTGGTGCCCCACAGGCAACGTAATCGCCTGACCCGTCCCGTAAACCCAGGCTGCACTCAATTCCAGAGAAGGGCGCAAGCGGTGGGTTGACACCATGGACATGTCATGCCGCCGGTCATAGCGGTAGGGAAACGGCTTGCCCTGATTCAGTTCTTCAAATTTGCGCTCCGTCCACGAAAGCGTGTAGCCGATCCAACCGGTCGTGCGTCCCGTCTTCTTTTGAATAAAGAACTCGCCGCCATACGCCCATCCTTTTCCGGATGTCACCTTGTCCTGCCACGAGTCGAATGCAGCATTCAAGTAGCTGGCTCCAGTTTTGTATTCGATTACATTTTGAATCCGCTTGTAAAAGCCCTCCAAGGTCACCTCGAAACGGCCATCCCTGAAGGTTCGCGCGTAGCCGACTGCAGTCTGGTTTGCGCTCTGCGGCCTGACACGATTGGTAGCAGGAACCCAGAGGTCCGTAGGCAGCGTCAGGCCCCTGGTTGTAGCCAGCAAGTGTATGTACTGCTGCATCATGGCGAAGGACGCCTTAAGGCTGGAGCGTTCGTCAAGCCCAAACCATACGCTGAGCCTCGGCTGAACAGACCAGTAGTCTTCTCGCTCAACCACGAAGCCGGACGCATGTACGCCGACATTGACCTTGATTCGGCGCGTCAATCGAACCTCGTCCTCGGCATAGGCTTGGAATTCGACGGCCTGCGTGATGCGGTTAGGCGTGTACGTCGTGTCCACCACCGGGACGTCGTTGATATCGTAGCGCTCTGTCAGGGCTCCCGTCAGGAAACTGTGCAGGATCCCGGCTGCTCCAAACCTCACATAGTGCCGCGCGCCACTCGTGTACTCAAGGTCAGCGCGTGCGTGCCAGTCCCGGATTCCAGAGATATAGGACGACTCATAGTAGTCCTGGTCGAATTCTTCTTCGGTTTTGGACAGCAGCCTGTAGCGCGTAAAGCCGACCGTTGTATTGGCGAACATGCGTGGGCCCAATACCCGATTCCAGCGAAGCGTGGCAACCTGGTTGCGCCACCCAAGCGCGCTGTTTTCGTCGCGGTTGATGTTGGACGATTTGGATCGATACTTGAAGTAGGCGCGGTCACGGCCGCCATACAAGCTGATATAAAGGCGATCCCGCGGCGACAGAATGATGTTGCTTTTCGCGTTCAAATCATAGAAGTAGTAGCCAAAGGTCTCTTCCCTGTTTCTCATGAATGGACGGGCCAGGAGATCGGCGTAGGATCGGCGACCTGCGACCAGGAACGACGCGCGATCTTCCTTGACGGGCCCTTCCACGGTGAATCTGGATGACAGGAGGCCTATGGTGGCTGTACCCTCGTACTCCTTCAAGTTGCCCTCCTTCATGGTCAGGTCTACCACGGAAGAAAGCCGCCCGCCGTAGCGCGCGGGGAAACCACCCTTTAGCAGCGACACATCCTTTATTGCATCGCCGTTGAACGTGCTCAAGAACCCGAAAAGATGACTCGGATTGTAGATCTGGGTACCGTCAAGCACGAACAGGTTCTGATCCGGCCCGCCTCCCCGGACATAGATGCCCGTAGTGCCCTCCATACCGGACTGGACGCCGGGCAACAGTTGGATCACCCTCAGGATATCTACCTCACCGAGAAGGGCCGGAACTGCCTCAATCTGGTTGGCCGGCAAATCGACGCGACTCATTTGCGTTCTGGAGACGTGCGATTCTGCACGCTGCGCCACTACTTCTATTTCATCCAGGAAAAGTGACGCCGGATCCAGTGCCAGATCCAGCCGAAGGTCCGAATCTACAAAGCGAGTCAGCGTCAGCGTGTGGTAGCCGAGGTGGCTGACAACGACCGTAACGGAATCAGCAGGCACGGAAATACTGAAGAAGCCGTACTGATTGGTCGTAGAGCCTCTCTCTAGCGCCGGTACGTAGATTGCAGCACCAATAAGCGTTTCCCCGCTTTGCTGATCGGACACCGTGCCGCTGATGGTAAACGAGTCGGTTTGTTGGAGTGCGATGGCTGCATTTGGATGCGCGAATGCAAGCCAGCACAGGGAAGTGCCCAGGACCCGAACGGCTATTCGCGTCAAAGCGCAATTCCGGGATCGGGAGCTGCAGGGTGCCGAATCCAGCGGCGCTTTCATCGCTCCTGCTCCAGGACTCGATCCGGCATTAGGATTTCGGTGTCCGATTCTAGCCGGGTCAAATCCCCCCGTGAGGATCCTCTTCACCAGGATTCCTTCCCATCTGCGTCCAATCGTCTGTGTATGGCAATCGGGATGTCGCACAATATCAGATGCCATTGGCCCGGAATAAGCCGAAACCATTCCTGGAGCTTCTGTCAGGTCTTCCATGCCGAGCTATAGTCATGGCAAGTACCGCATTCCAATTGGAAGTTCCGTCGCTTCAGTAGTATCCCGGGCCGGCCCGGCCAATACGTTGCGGCAGCATCGAAGTCCTGATCGCCTTATCCTCGGTCCATAGGAAGTCGACACCGCCGCGTTCTTGGAGCAGCTCCGCACCGTCATCAAGCCGGTCCCAAATCTCAAGCCGCGCCAATGCAGAAAAAGGTCACGCGACCTGGGCGCGCCATTGCCATGGTCCGACTGCATCAGGCTTCAAGCGCCGGAGGCGAATCGATGCAGGTCAGTACGCACGACACGGCGCAGCGGTGCAGCAGCTGCGGCGAGATGCCCTTTGACAAGATTACGCCGGACGAACGCATCTATCGATGCACACACGGCGGCAAGGAGATTGACTCCGATGTCAACGCAGCCGGAAGTATCCGCATGAACGTGCTGGACCTCTTCAGAAGGGCGCCAGGCCCTGCATGTAGGAAGGATGGGGCCCCGGCTCCTCAAGCTGCGCCTCTGGCGCCGGACCTTGGTCCTGAAGCCAAGCGCGGCTGCGGCATAGGATCGCTTAGGTGAGGTTCACTTATCAGTGCAATTCCCCTATCTTGCGACATACACCGCCCATCGGCCTCACTGCCGCTGCAGGATGGAATGCATAGTGCCCTGCGCCGTATTCCAGTCGGTAATCCCAGCTACGCTGACAGTCTGGAACCTACCGGAAGCCAGCCAGGGAGTAAGCGAAATCAGCCACGTATGAGCCTTGCTCTGGCGAAACCCGGTTTCGGGTGATTACCTTAGTTGCTCCACTCCACTTATAACAGGTAACCCATGGATTACAACCCCAACCTTCCCTGGTACAGGCGTCTTCATTGGCAGGTATTTATCGCAATGGTCCTGGGTGTAGGTATTGGCCTGACTCCGGCTGGAGAATTCGTCGCGCAGTACGTAGGGTGGCTGGGGACCCTGTTCATGCGACTCCTGCGGATGATAATCGTGCCGCTTGTCGTGACCTCCATCATCGCTGGCGTCGCAACCGCTGGAAGCGGGCGGACGGTTGGTCGAATGTTCGGCAAGACGCTGACTTATTACTTGGTCTCGAGCTTTTTTGCGGCGCTAACCGGGCTACTCCTGTTCAACATCTTCAATCCGGGGCGAGGTTACCCCGTAACCGACACCGGAGCGGAAGCCCCGGATCTCGCGACGCCTGATTCGCCGATAGACCTGATCCTCGATATCGTTCCCACCAACTTCTTCATGGCCACTTCGGCTGGTGACATGCTGGGAATCATTTTCTTCAGCATTGTTTTCGGAGTGGCCGTGACGACCTTGCCGGAAAGCCCCCGAAACAAGGTCACGGATCTTGTTGAGGCGCTCTTCAAGGCAATGATGTCCCTGACTACGGGTATCATCATGCTGCTTCCGATCGGTGTTTTCGGTTTGATGGTCACGCTGGTCGGCGAGACGGGCCTTCGATCCTTTGGAAACCTGATTCAGTACGTCGCGACTTTAGGCTCGGGACTGTTCATCCACTTCTTCATCACGCTGCCGCTACTGCTTTACTTCTGGGGGCGTGTATCGCCCTGGAAGCATGCGATGAACATGCGGGAACCCCTTTTGGTGGCGTTCTCTACGAGTTCCTCCGCCGCCACCTTGCCGGTTACTATCAAGACCGTGACGGAAAAGGTTGGGGCTTCCGACCGCGTGTCTTCCTTCACCCTGCCCATGGGCGCCACCATAAACATGGACGGAACCGCCATCATGGAGTGTGCGGGCGCGCTCTTCATCGCACAAGCCCTTGGAGCCGACATCGGGTTTATGACCCAGATGGTCGTTGTATTCACGGCTCTGCTCGCTTCAATTGGAGCTGCGGCGGTGCCATCGGCAGGTCTCGTAGTGATCTTTATCATCCTCAACGTGATCGGAATTGGGGACAATCCGGAGGCGATGTTGATCGTGGGCGCAATGCTGTCCATCGACCGCCCCCTCGATATGGCGCGAACAGCCGTCAACGTCTACAGCGACTCGTGCGCAGCGGCCGTAGTGGCGAAATGGGAAGGAGAAGAGGGAATCGACGAGGAGGTGCGTGGGTAAGCGACAAGGCCACGCCGATTGAGGCCCCGGCTCCTGCTATATCACGCGTAAGTGCGGCCGAGTTCGCAGACGTGGCGCAATTTCACGCCGTGCAGTAATCCGTGCTACGCATCCGGGTGCGGTCCTGGCGCCAAGGCGTCCACCCGGACTATCGTGCCGCAGCATGGCGGAAGGTATCTCGCCGCGCAGCATTATCTCTCGCCCCTCCGGGCGTTTCCCGATGCCGCTGCGCCGCTGCACCCCTCAACGCACGTCGTAGCGCCGAAACGCAGCGAAGGCACCGCCAAAGAACGCCACGGAAAAGAATGCCAGGATTCCAAGGTCGATGAGCGACGGCCGGATTGCCTCCGAAAACGTCTGCTCCGGCGGCTCGAATCGCGGCATTTCACTCGTATCGATCGTCGTGTCATCGCCCATTCCCCTGATCACGATGGTTGCGCCGTCCCGCTGCATGCGCATTTCTTCCCGTTCCTCTTCCCTCTTCAATTCCACGAACTGGGAATAGGTGCTCCGGTAGGCGCTCATGGCATCTTCGTAGCGGGGCTTTAGCGTGACGTTCGTCCCGGCAATGTTAAGGGCCGCGATCTGGTATGCCGCCGGAGGTACTATGCGGGCCAGATTCATGGTCAGCCGTTCTTGCTCGCGCTTGCGGTTCTGAAGGTCCTCGCTGAGCAATCGCTCGTGGTTGGCGATATCGTCATCCATTTCCTGCTCCAGCCGATTCGTTTCCTCCTCCCACCTCTGTTCGTTATCAGCCCTGTATAGGTCCGCTTCTTCCTCGCTCATGCCACTCGTTTCCTGAGCCCGGCTGCGGTAGGCGGCCATGAACTCTTCCATGCCTTGATCCCGGCGATCCTTGCGGTACCGGTCCTTCATCGCCTCGATTTCGGCTACACTGGGCACTTCCACCCACTGCGCGGCGGCCATGGTCGCGGCACGGGGTGCAATCAGCACACCCCCCACCCACAGCACCAGCAGCACCAGAAATGAAATCCTCGGCGACCTGGTTAACGCCGAAACAAGGAGGCCCAGTGCCACAAAGACCGTGAAGTACAATAGCGACAATCCTATTAGGCTCAGAATCCTGTACCAATGGTCGCCCTCCAGTGGGATGCCAAATGCTACGAGCATCAAGATGACCAGCCCAATCGGGATGGCCAGCGGCGCGACCAAACCGGTCCACGCTCCGGCAAACTTTGCTGCCAGGTAGGTCCCTCTCGGCACAGGAGATGCGAACGCCAGCCGCAACGTCCCGGATGCCCGCTCGCCGTTAATCGCGTCATAAGTGAACAGAATCGCAAACAGCGAAAGCACAACCTGCACCACGAACGTGAAGTCTATGAAGCGAAACAAGGCAAAGAGTGTGTTCTCCAGGTATATGCTCTGCCTGAGCTTCACTCCGGCTGACGTACTGATGGTTGAGAGCCGACCGATATCGTTGTTGACCCCGGCTGCGAGGATCTGCATCGGATCAGTCCGTCGGTAGACCGTGCTGCTCAATCCGGACCAGTTGGTGGCCTCGCTCAATTCCTGCTCCGCCAGCTGCAGTGCGGATTCATACTGGCTTACCGAGGCGTTGTAGTCCTGGATGCCAATAAAGACGCTCAGCAGCAGCAGGACGGACAAGACGGCAAACGTGGATACGAATTTAGGGCTGAGCAGTATTGCCTTGAGCTCCTTCTCAAAAATCGTCGCAAACATGAGACCGAGTGTGGCTGGTGGCTGCTGCTCTTACCGCACGTCGTAGCGCAGGAAGGCAATGAAAGACCCCGCAAAGAAGAGGATGTTGAAACCCAGGAGCAAGCCAAGATCGACTACTGATCGACCGGCCAAATCGGTTGCAGGAGGCTGCCGAAATTCGAATACGGGCAGTTCCTGTAGATCTATCGGTTCCGGCTCCTCCTCCTCGTCCTGCGTC
>CAZXEU010000153.1:0-13292 GCA_964639665.1 uncultured Rhodothermaceae bacterium
GCAGCCAATTGTGCTGCCAGGAGCCACAGACTTGCGGCCTCCTCCCGGGCTTTTCGGCTTTTCTGCTGCTCGATGGCGTCCGCCAGAATGCCGGCATAGTCATGCCGGCTCTGATCCATCGTGAACAGTCTGCGCAAAACCGTGACCTCTTCCTCAAACGCATCCTCCTCCCCCAGCGCAGAGGCTCGCGTGCGGTACACGCGAGCAAGCCAGTACCGGGTCTCCTCATCGAAGGGATTGGCCCGCAGGGCCGCCTCCAAGCGCACCTGCGCCTGAGCGAGAAATACGCTTGCCCGCACGCTGTCCGGTTCCGAAGCATGCATCTCGAGCAAGCGCGCTCCGTCATTGAAGGCGCGCACTGCTTCTTCCCTGTCGTCGACGGTGGTCGTGTCGGACGCGTCGGGAAGCGGAAGAAAGGCCAGGCTGTCCGAGATGATTGCCGCGCCTAAGGTGGCGAGTAGCCGGCCCTCCTCCTTCAGCTCAGCGCTTTCCGCCTCCATTTCGGGAGATGCAAAAGCGCCGTCCGCCAGATGTGCGGCGCGTGCCGCCACGGTGCTGTCAACGCCCGCGAGCTTCGGAACGGGTGCATTCACGGATACGGGCTCCGGCAGGACCGAAGTGGAGCGGCATCCGGCTATGCCAACGGCTGCGCAAATCAGAATCCAGGAGCGCGTCATGGTAGTGTCTTCTCGTTGTCCCACCATGCCAGAAACACGTCGTAGAATCGCGTTGCCTCGTGGCTCGATGCGGCCTGCTCCTCGGACACGACACCCTGAATGACACCGGAGGCGCGCCGCGCAAACCCTGAGCGGAACGATCTCCCTTCCCTCTGGAAGCTGCGGTCGATGAGGTAATAGGTCTCTTCTCCGCGCACCAGCACCACATGGATTTCGCGGACGGGAACGCGTGCCAGGAGGTACACTTCGTATGAGGCGCCATCGCGAACTGCCATTGCCCGGGCCGTGAGATCACCTTCCCGCTGCCCTACGTGGCGCCGTATGCCGGGCGGGAGCGGGGACCCGTTCAGCCGCATCCACTCCATGATGGCATCAATGGCCAGCACCATGCTGTCGGATGCGGCCTGCACGCTTCGCTGGATCTTCGGCCTCAGTTCCACTGTCGGTTCCGGGCGCTCGATTCGCTCGGCAATCACGCGATGACGTGCCACTTCGGGGACGCTTGGGGAAAGTGCCACGGACAAGCGGGCCGAAGGCGTCGTCCGGGCTGCAGCGGAACCCACGGCAAGGCCCCGGACGCTGGCTTCGGCTCCTGCGTCATCCCGAAGTGCCAGGCGGTCGGCCAAGACCAGAGGCCGGCGGCGAATCTCGGATCCGGCTGCGGGCTCAGAATTGTCTTCCAGCATGCTGCCGTCAATTGCGGCCCGCTTCAAGGATGCTCCGGAGAGGGGTCTGGCATAGTCTCCGGGCGCGCCTGCAGGCGCCGCGCTCGGGGCCGCCGGGATGTTGAAGTCCTGGAATGCCAGCGCAATCGGCCCGGCCCCGGGACCCGCCAGACGCACGCCATCGGCCACCAGCCATGCGCCAAGAAGGAATGCGCCGGCCATGAGCACTGCAATGAGCCTCTCGCGGCTCCGGCTGGACTTACCCTGCATCTTCCACCTCCTCACCCGATGCAAGGGCGCACGAAAAGCCTTCCACCTCGCAGACATCCAGCACGTCTATCAAGTCCTGTACGGTGGCGCCGCCGACCGAAACCAGGACATATGTGGAATACCCCTCTGAACGCATGCACACACCGAGCGCGTCGAGACTTTCCGGCCGGCAGGCTTCGGATCCGTCCGGCAAATGAGCCACTTCAAACCGGCCGCTTCCGTCCACTCGGATGCGCGCGGAGCGGGCTGCCGCGCCAGGCCCGGACTGCACTCCAGAGAGTGGCGCCTGAAATGTATTTCCCAGGCCCGCTACAGCCAGAAAGGCCATCAGCAGCAACAGTCCCAGGTCAATGAATCTAAGGAGTGAGCCGTAGGCATATTTCATGGGGACTGCCTCCTGACCAGGATCGCCACGGGCCGGCCGGCATGCCTGGCCGCCTGGTGGCACTCCGAAAGCAGCGTGGCTGGCGCATACCGATCCGCGATGAATTCGACCGGGGTCGTGCCGCCGGCAAGCATCGCGGCGAGCTCCGCCAGCGTAGCCGGTCCTACTCCGGGCACGGATACCTCGCCTGGTGCCGTTATTACAACGCGGAGAGGCCGCGCTGCCTGGCCGCGGCTATCCATTTCCCGACTCACAGGAGGCTCTACGTATTCCGGCTCAATGGTCGCGGCCGCCATCAGACTGAGAAGCAAGAGCAGCGTAACGTCCACCAGCCGGAGGATGAGCATGCCCTTCATGCCTCTGCATCCTCCCTTACAAGAGTCATGAGGCGGTACCGTACTGCCGCCGCCCAGCTTTCCGCCGACTCGATATAGCGGCTCATCCAACCCTGGACGGCTGTCTCAAGAAGTTCCAGCGTTATGGTAACCACAATACCAAGGAGCGTGGAAACTACCGCGATGGCAATGCCTGCGAACACGGTTTCCGCATCGCGGGACCCCGCGGAAAACAGCACGTAGATGCCTACCAGCGTTCCCAACAGGCCAAGTCCTCCGGCCGAACTGGAAAGAAAGGCCACCAGGCGCTCCGAGCGCGCATACGAGGCCCGCGCTGCGTCGGCAATGGTCCGGGTCTCCTGCCCCAGTGCGGACGCATCGCCCGGACAGGCGCGCCACACCTTGAGCATCCCCGAGAGAAGCCGGGAATACAGACTGTCAGCGCTTGCCTTGAGTTCGCGTGCGAGATCTGCCTCTCCAAGAACGTCTACCGGCATGCGCCGCAGGCGCCGCGCGGTCAGGCCGTCAAAGAACAACCGTACGGAACCGGAAGCGAGCACAAGGAGCCCGGCCACCAGAACGGCCAGGATGGGCCACTGGAATCCGCCGGCCTGTGAAAAAAGCGCCATGAGTGAGTCCGCGCCATGTGTGTGGACTGCAGCGGTGTCGGCCGCCTGAACGTATTCTGTCATTCGTTATCCGGGTTTGCTTTGTGATGGCCGCTGAGCCGGGTGGCGTGCGGGAGGCCGCGCAAGTCGGCACAGCCAAGTACGTGGATCAGGCCCTCTCCATCCGGACATTGCGAGATCCGACATTTGGCTCCTCACCGCCGGTTTTCGGCAAGGGCCACTCCAAGCCTTGCGCGGCCATCCGGGCACGGGACCGCATCGCCCACGCCGCGGAACGCCCAGTATCCTTCCTGCCTTACCTCACCCTTCGGATGGCCGTTCGAGGCGACTTCCATCCGTCCGCTCTCGAACGCGATGCGTGACACCTGACGCGAACCGGAAAAGGGCGCCCGGAGACCGTGCCTTCGCGCATGCGAGCGATACGCGCCGTCAGGCAAGGCAGAGTATTCCACAACGACCGGCTCGGAACGCGCCGCGCGCGCCGTGCCATTCGAAGGACGGGGATTCTCAATGGGGCCGTGCAAACGAAAGCCTTCTTCCTCCAGTCTGCCGTGATGCCACGCCCACAGGAAGTGCTTCATGGATCCGCGGTATAGCCGCTCGCGAAGCCTTTGCTGCCTCTTGGTCGCTGGCCCGGTTTCCTCGAACTGCACGCGCGTCACAAGCCGAAAGCCACCGCTCTCGGCAGTGCGTTCGTAGCTCCGGAGGTGAACATACGTGCGGTATCCCGTGGCCGGATTCTCGACAATGACGGGGCCCGAGCTCACCGCCCGGAATCCTCGCGTCGTGGGCTCGAAGCTTATCTCCTCCGCATTCACGATGCGCGCGCGCCGCGCAATCGTGGTGCGGCCCAGAAGGTCCCGCTCGAAGGTCCGGAGGCGCCGCGCTCTGCCCCGGCGCCGGGCTGTCACCACGACTTCCGGAAGCAGTTGCACAGCCTCTCGCAGGATGAATTGTATGGGCTTCGGCTCCAGACCCGCGCCGATGTGAATCGTCTGCTCCCGGCTCCCGTAGCCCACGAACGTCGCCACAAGGAGGTACGTGCCGGGCCCTGGCGCCTGGATTGCAAAGCGGCCGCTGGGGTCCGTGACATCACCGCGCGCCGTGCCTTCCAGGAACACTGTCGCCCCAGGCAGTGCCAGCCCAGCGCTGTCCGTCACGCTGCCGGTTATCTGCTGTGCTGCAGCGCCATGTGTGAGGACAAGCAAGACAAGGCCCAATCGCAAAAATCTCATCTTCAATTGCAGCTAAAGGAAAGGGACACCGCTGCCGCGAAGCTGTTGGCTGCGGAAGTCGAAGTCGTGCGAACGCGTCCGCCCAGCCGGTAGCCAAGGCGACCGGTCGCGCCGACCGTGCGCGAGGCACTGCCAGAGCCCGAGATGGCAAGCGACCAGGAACCGGACGGCAATCGGCGCGAGGCGAGGTAACTGTCGTAGGACAGCACGCCGCCCAGAGTGGCAGGCGCCGCAACCGAGGCCACGACCGTTTGCGCGTCGGTCGAGACCTCTGCGGTCGCAAGGGAGAAGGAGGAGGTGCCGGATGGATCGTGCTGCCCTCCGGCGTAGCTTCGGCTCCCGGTCACGGGACTTATGGAAATCGTCCCTTCCTGACGCGCAGCTGCCCGGCCAAAGTCGAGCGATCCTGCGGTCGAAACATTGCATTGCAGGGACGCTTCCGTAACCGTCAGCGTTGCGTCCAGCGTTATGCTGTCATTGAGGCCAGGACCGGAGACGGCCAGCGTCACGTCGGATGCATAGCTTCCGGCTGGAGCGGTCCCCGGAATGGAAACCGAGCCGCCAAGGTCCCAGAAAATGCCCTGGTCCCGCGCTGTTACCGACTGGGTGCATGAGCTGCCGCTGCCACCGGAGATGGACTCCCCGTTGTCGTCTACGCGCACGCACGCCACTGAGGGCGACCACGTGATGCGTGTAGTTCCCATGACAAGCGCGGTTGCGGACACGCTTGCCCGGTATGAGCCTCCGACGCGAAAGGCAAAGCTGGTCTGCGTGTCTACCTCTCCGCACTGCACGGATCCGGCCGCGGGCTCATCTCCCGTCGTGTCACAGTAGTCGCTGTTAGCCGTCGGTGAAGTGGAAGTGGAGAAGCTGCTTCCCTGCTCGAACGAGGCGAAGCTGATGGGAAGCCTAAGCTGCAGCTGCGCATGCGCTGTCGCCGCGCCTCCCCAGAAGAGTGTCCACACAATTAGGAAGCGCGCCGTCATGGTTCTTGCCTGGCTGTCAGTGTAACGGTGAGGCCGTCGGTGCCGGGCGGCACCTCGACCGGTGTCATGCCGAGCGACTCGCCGGACACCACGTCCCGAAGCTCCAGGAAGTAGCTGCCGGGCGGAAGGCTGAGCGCAAAGGCTCCGTCGCGATACACGTCGACATCCTCCACGATGGCGCTGTCACGAAGCACGCGGACCCGCAGACGCGATGACGCGCGGTCCGGCGCCACCACCGAGCCCGAAATCTGTGGCGTCCGGACCAGCGGTATGTCCAGGATCTTGGTGCGACCGGGGTCAGCGACGAAACTGAACGCGTAGCCGGTCGCAGGGCGCAGGAGGGGATCCCGGATGGTGGCCTCCATGATCCGGACCTGGTAGGCCGTAAACGGCTCCAGATACGAGGCACGAAGCGCGCCGCTTCTGGTGCGGGAGAGTCCTGCATGGAATAGTTGCGCCTCGACGTGAGGCAGGATGCGCTCCGGGCTGTCCAGCCGACCGTTATGGTTTACGTCCTCGAAAATTCGAAGAATGGCGCTGCTCTCGGCCAGAGCCTGAGCAGACAGGCGCGGCATGCGGCCCAGCGCCACGCTTCCGTACACAGTGTGGTCGGCGTGCACTGCAGCGCCCTGACGGCTTATTCTTGAGCCGGCGGTCGCCACGCGCAGATCGGTGCGAAGCGTCAGCCGCGCATCCCAAAGCCTGACTCTGGCGTCGTACGACGCACTCATGCCCAGAGCCAGGCGCCGGAACGATAGATGGCCCTCCAGCCCGAGCACGCGCGCGTCTTGCCTGCCCTGTGCGAAGACCGAGACCCGCGCAAGCGCCGAGCCGAGGCTGCCCGTGCCTCCGACACTTGCCCGGAAGGATCCTGACGTGCTGAGCGCACCTGGATACCCGTACTGCTCAAGCGCGGCCTCCTCTTCCAGTATCAGGCCACGGCGACCGTAGTAGGAGGCGCTTTGCACATACCGGCGGGCATGCCACATGCCCGCGAGACTGGTCTTCGACACCGCAGCGTAGCCACTCAGGCCACGGTGGTGGCCGGAGCCTTGCACGCTCATGCGCCTGGTCCCGTAACGCGGGTCTGCGTCGTAGGAGGCGTCGGCCGCTACTGCCCTCCGCCACAGGCGGGCCGTGGCTCGCAGCACCCCGGCATCCGGCTCGATATCTGCCGTCACTACCGTCGAGCGGAGCGGACTCAGCGCTCCGCCCAGACGCACGCGCCGGCCCCGATTGTGCCTTTCGCCCTGCGCGCGCACCGTAAGCCGGGGCAAGAGTCCGTATGCAATGCGCGTACCGCGGGCATCCGGGCCCAGCCATGCATCGTAGTACAGGCGGCGGGGCTCCGCGAGCTCTTCCGTTGCCAGCACGTAGTGGCGATCCTGTCGCCCGGAGCCACCGCCGAGCGGCAAGTGGCGGATGACGGCTTCTGTAGTGCCGTAGTAGGTTGGGACCTGCAGCCGGTAGCGGCCTTCGCTGTCGGCAATTGCCCAGTCCACGACGTGCCCGGACACAAGGGCCTCCACACGCGCATGCGGCGCCGAGCGACCGCTGAAAGTAGCAGCGCGCTGCACGTGCCGGCTGCCCAGTGGAAGATTGGAAATACGGACAGCTTCTGCGGGCGCAAATAGGCCTCGGCCCTGCAGACTGCCCACCTCCAGGTGCGTGACGTAATGCGACAGGGGAACGTCCAGGAGATAGCGCAGGCGCGCGGAATGTCCCGCCTCGCCGTGCAGAGAGCCGCCGAGCGCATCCGCGACAAAGCGCACATTCGTCTGCAAATGTCCGGGCTGGCCGGCTCTCTGGTGCCAGCCCAGGTGATAGCTGGCCACGGCGCCCCCCACCAGGTGCCGCTCTCTTGCAAACCGCAGCGGTCCGGGCACCTGTCCCAGGAGCACAGGCCTGCGGACCAGTTGCCCGGGATCAAAGGCTTCTGCCGCGGTCGAGAGACTGATGCTTAGGCGCCTCTCGTCGAAGGAAATGTCACGGCCGAACAGGTCTGCTAGCTGCTCCAGGGACACGGGCTGGCGCCCGGCGTGGGCCAATTCCGGCGCGAGGTCGACCTGCAATCGGCGCCGGGCATCAAGAGCCACGAGCGATGCGCCTTCCATGGCCGTGTGAAACCCCAATGCCTCGAAGAACTGCGGCGCATCCACGTAGAATTGGTCTCCATCGTGATAGCCGCGCACAAGGCGGTGGAAGCCCGGCGCCTCAACCATGAGCGGCACTTCCTGCAGGATGGCCTGCGCGGCGGCCGCATGCGGGGCGCACATAAGCAGCAAGGTGATCCAGCGCACGAACTCTGGGCTAGAGGGTGATTTCGATGGGAGCGGGAACGTGTATCCGGCTCTTCACGGAAGCGGGAAGGCCCGCGTAGGAAGCGTCGAACCGAAGTTGGAGGGGCCTGCCGCGCGGAAGCTCCGTCAGCGGGATTTCCAGGCGGCGGTGCGTGTAGACAGCCGCTTCCATGCGGCCAAGGCGCGCCTTATTGCTGTGGAGCGAAACGCCGCCCACGAACGGGAAGGCGGATGTGTTGCGCATGAGCAGCACGAGCGTGCTGTCCTTGAGCGAAAGGACCCTAGCCTCGAGACGCGGCGCGCCGTGTCCCTTGATCAGCACCAGCGGCGCCACCAGGCTGTAGACGACGCTGAGCGCCGTGGCCACCGCAGGGATCTGGTCCTCCGGCAGCGCCGCGCGCTCCTGCATCTCGTAGTGCATGAGCGCGACACTGGCGCCCGGGCGCAGCGTCTCCACATCGCGCACGAGGAAGCGCACAAAGCGCTCGTCTCCAGGCTCCAGAATCAGGCGCTCGGGAAAGAATGTCAGGCGCTGCGCCAGATCCCCCATGGGTCCGGCCTCGCCGAGTGCCACGCGCGTACCCCGGCCCGCGGAGTCGGACGCGATGATGCCGAAGTGGGCACGCGCCACGATTTCGACGCTCGAGTGCCCATCGTTGCGCAGGACGAAGGCCCCGTGGGGCTCGCGCTCCGTGATGTAGGCGAAGGCGGGCGTTACGCTGAGGCTGGCCTGACCGGCTGCAGCGAGGGGCGATGCGCCCAATAGAAGCAGGATTGCGTATTTGTACATGTCAGAGTGATAGGATCCGGACGTTGACGCGGCCGCCGAAGTGTCCCTCGGCAATGCCAGATAAGTCGACGGCACCCCCGAAGCGGAAGGAGGAGCAGCCGGCGACGCCGAGCGTGCCCTCTACCGTGCGAATTCCGCGCATGTCTTCATAGGCGCTGCCACCGCAGTCCGGGCTGCGTGCCCAGCGCAAATGGAAATCGATGCGCTCCGCTCCGCGGCGCAGTGCGCTCTGCGGCTCCACGACAAGCGCGTAGCCTCCGTGCGCAGGGCCGGTGAGCTGTATTTCACCCAGTCGGTGATGGCCGGAGACCTTTGCCGAGATCTCGCCGGTAGACGGATCGAGCTCTACCCGGCCGGCATCGGCCCGCTGGCGCCCGAAGTCCATTTCCGCGCTGCGCACGGTCACCGTCAGCACGGGCGGCAGCACTTCGACGTGCACCTCCACCTGGCCGGAATTCTGGGCCATAACCACAGATGCCGCCAGGAGCGAGGCCAGATATGGCACGATGCGCATCAGTTGCATGTCGCACTGGCGGAAATCGTGCCGCTGTAGCTGCCGCTCGCATCGCTCCGCCCGATGCCGCCGACGGTGCCTCCGAAGCGGAAGTAGCGGGTAAACGAGCTTCCAATGCCGCCTGCCGTGCCGGAGTAGCTGCTCGAAGAAACCACCGAGTATCCGCTACTGGACGATGTCGAGTGCGCCCACGCACCACTAAAGCTGAGCGAACCGCCGCTGCGCGTCAGCGAGCTGGGAAACGACCGGGAAATCGAATAGGAAGAAACGTTGCTGCCGCTAAGGCTGACCTGCCCCACGCTCGGGGACCCGGAAGCAGAAACGCCGCTCGCGCTCCGCGCGCCGGTGGTGGCGCTGATGGTAACGCTGCCTGTACCAGAGGCGGGCTTCTCGGCACTGCCGTAGTCCAGCGAAGACTCCTCCGTGAAGCTGCAGCTGGGTACGGGCGCTGTCAGGTCAATGTCTACACTGACGCTCGCGGACTGGGCCTGAAGCGGCGGTGCCAGGAGCAGAGTCAGCAGGGTGATAAACGCAGTTATGCGAAATGGCTGCATAGCGGTAGGGGTTTGGATTGCTGAATCGGGGGCAAAAGGCGGTAACTGTTCGCAGTAGTGGTTCCCGTTCTAGCACGGGCGGCTGCTCAGCGCGTCGCCGCGGCGGCGCGCCACCATGCATCCCGAAGGCTCGCGGAAGCGAAGCACGTAGGCCGGGTGCGCGAACGCGAACCGCTGCTCCGCATCCATGCATGCCGATTGTTCGGCCGGCGCCCGGTAGCGCATGGCGGCCGGATCGAAGTTCCACAAATCGAGCCGCAGGCCGTCTTCGGCGCGCGTCAGGCGCATTTCGATGGCAGCGCCGTCGTAGTAGCGCGTAACGGCCGCCAGTACACCGGCCGAGAGCGCGGCCCGGGCATCCTGCCGGCGGTGGGCATCAGCCGCCACGCGCTCGCCCTCTTCCAGGGTCGCGTCCAAGCGATAGTCCGATTCGATCTCCCACGTCTTCATGACATCCTGGAGCCTGCGCGGCACGTCGGCGCCCACGAGGTAGGTCTCTAGCGATGGATATAGAATGACCGTATCGTCCGGGCCGAATCCGTTGGCCGTGAGGTCGACCACCTCGACCCGGTCCAGCGAATCGGGCGGGGGAATGAGCAGTTCGTGCAGGATGAGATCAACCGTAGCGCTGTCCTCGATCGAGGCTACAGGCCGCGTCAGCTGGTCAAAGTGTTGCGCTGCCGCGACACGGCAGGCGAGCATCGCAAGAAGTAGCACTACGGTTCTCATGGGGCTATTGGGCTCGTCTCAGAAGGCGCGCGTCGCCGCGCGGATGGATCACGCTCAGGCGGATGGGCAAGTGCGTCAGCAGCTCGCGCCTCCAGCGCGCAGGCTCAGGCAGCGGCAATTCGTACTGGACCGTATAGGAGAAGCAGCGGCTGGTCGGCTCCCGGTAGAGCAGCAGGGATCGGAGCGCCCGAAACCGTCTCTCAAGCGGGTCCGGAAGCTGCCCCAACTCCTGGTTCAGCGCCTGGTACCAGGCATGAATAGCGCCGCAACGGCCCGTTGCGTCGATCACCACGGGCGTTTCATTGCTCAGTAGTCGCCTGGCCAGAACGTGCACCAGCGGACTCGAAGCACTGTCACTGAAAACGGCGCTGCGGGACAGCTCCGTTCGCACGCGGGCAGTGTCGTAGGCGGCCCGTACGTAACGCTGGCCGGATGTGACGCCGCGCGGCAACAGCAGGGCGGCCGCCGTGCTGACCGCCAAGAGGAGTCCTCCCCATACCAGGAGTTGCTTTCGCATGCGTAGTCATGTTTTGCACACATAATACGGGCATGCAGCACACCTTCCTCCTGACAGTTGCGACGAAGCCGACAAGAATGGGGCCTATTCGACGTAGGGGTTCCTGTCGAAGCGGCCGCTGAACAGCGGGTCCAGGTAGTAGACGATCTTGTCTGCCACGACGGGCTGGTAGGGCCGCACCAGCAGCACCTGGCGGGCCGGGTGCAGGCGCCGAAACTCTTCCGGTCTGAGCAGCGGCCGCCCGTCCTCGTCATAGTCGGCCTTGAGGCGGGAGCCATCGCGTCGCGGCGAGCGCTGTAGGCGCCGTCGCCAGATGGAGGTCTCGCCCAGCATTCGGGCGAGCTTTTCGCTCGTGAAGGGATCCTGAATGGCAAAGGCCTGGATGACGTCGCTGTTTGCCACAAAGCTCTCCCATTCGTGGCGGTACTCACGCCGCAACTGGGCCAGATCCTGCAGGATGAGCCATAGCGAAAGGCCGTAGCCACCTCCCAGCGAGACGGCCTCCCTCATGATGGACATGTAGCCCAGATTGGCAAATTCGTCCAGAAGGAACAGCGTGCGCAGCGATCTCTCCCGGCCGTCCAGCGCCCCGACCGTACACGCGTGATAACAGCAGCCGATCATCAGGCGCAGCCAGGGAGCGAATGTCGCCAGATGCTCCCGTGGCAGGATGAGATAGACTGTCATGCCGCCGCCGGGCAGCTCCCGGAGCCGGAAGCTCGAACGCTCCAGCACGCGTCCCATGCGCGGACTGGACAGGAAGTGCGTGCGACTCTGCGCGGTGGAAAAGACGCTGCTCTTCTCCCGCTCCGACTTTTGAAGGATGCGTCCTGCGCCCTCGCGGACCTGAGCCACGCTGCTGTCCTTCATGGCACGCAGGGCTTCTTCCAGGTCCGTCGGCGCCAGCGTCAGCAGGCGGCGCATCCCGAAGAGGTTGCCTCCGCCCTCCTCCCGGGCCGCATGGAGCATAAACGCAAAGATGAGCGCCCGCGCTTCAAGATTCCAGAACGACTCCGATCCCGGAACCATCATGTCCGCGAGCATCATGGCGGTTTCGACGTAACCATCGTCGCCTGTGTCGACGAGCTCCATCGGGTTGTACGAATCCGTGTGCGGCGCTGCAATCCCGAACGGGTCGAGTGCGACGACCTGCTGCCCGAGCACTTCGTGCCTGTACCTTGCCGTGACGCGGTAGTTTTCGCCCTTCGGGTCAGTTACTACCACGGATCCCTTGTAGCTCAGAAGGTTGGGCACTATGGTGCCGACACCCTTGCCACTTCGGGTGGCGGCGACGGTAATGAGGTGTCCCTCTCCGTCGTAGCTGAGAAGCTTGCCGGACCGCCGGCCAAGCAGCAGCCCGCCGGAAGAAGCCGTGCGCAGCGCACGGGCGCTGCCCCAGCGCGTGGAGCCGGCTGCGTCCGAGCCCGGTACCCTGGATTGCGCCAGCATGCCGCGCATTAGGAGCGCCGCCAGGCCCGCTGCCGCGACAAGTACCGCCAGCGGCGCAGGACTGTCATCCATTCTTGCCAGCGCCACCACGAAGTAAAGCGGATTGTACAGCGGTACAGTGGCCAGCGCAAGGCCCACCGCAACAAGGCCCGCGCCCAGTGCGCGCCTGCCCCGCAGAAGCGCGAATGGAAGCGAGGCCGTAGCCAGTACCAGGAAGACGGGCCGCGTCCAGGTAACCGGCAGCAGCGGCTCCGCGGCCGGAGGTCCCCACAGATGGACCATCACGGTCGTTGCCACCTGCAGTGCGGCACCGCTTCCGGCAGCCAGCGCCGCGAGCTGCGCATGCGTTCCCGCGCCTGTGGGCCCGGGCCATCCGTAGAGCCTCCGCGTCACCCGGGCCAGGCCTCGTCGAAGGCCATGTCGCGGGAGACATAGACCAGGAACCGGTAGCCGGACCTCACCGTGATGGTCGGAGCACGCCGGCGGCCAAGCATCGAGCGTCCGGCGCGGCTTAGCTCCAGGCCCAGGGCCGCGGCCGAAATGCTGCCTGCAGCGCCGGCGTGTTCCGCGGCCAGGGCCGCACTGCCGCCGAGAAGCGCCACCAGTGCAGCTTCGCCGAAGAGCTGCGCCCGGTGCAGGTTGATGCCTTCTCGCAGTCCCCCTTCCCCGCTCGTTTCCAGGGCCGGGAAATCCGCCAGTTCGCGCGTCGTGCCTTCGGGAAAGATCATCCGCGTCCAGGCGAGAATGACGCGCCGGTCCTCCCCTGCCAGGGCCCGCTCCAGCGAGCCCACAAGGCGCGTGCCGGCCGGAACCAGTACGTGGCGCAGCGTGGCCGAGTCGTAGGCCGGACGGACGACGCGTGCCGTTACCGGACCCGGACGGCTCGAATCAATGCCAGTAAGCAGGGCCGCCTCGATCACGCTGGACTCCGCAAGAACGTAACGCGGAGCTTCCGGAGCCCCGGTCGCGGACTCTGCGCCCGGCGCGCCCTCAATATGCAGGACGCTTCGGGAGCGAAGGGCCTCGTCGAACCGCATCCGGCGCGGATCGGCCCTGTCCGGCTCTTCGGCGGGCCACTCCGTCGGCCTCGCGGGCGCGCCCCAGGGAACCGGCACGGGCGTCCTCTCTGCCGGCAGCTCCAGGTCCATCGGCGTAAGCGGATCAGCCGAGGCACCAGGCGGCGGCGCCGATTTGCGGCTTCCGAAGAACAGCGCCAGCAGCACGCCGCCGGCCGTAAGGGCAAGCGCCACCAGTGCA
>CAZXEU010000154.1:0-16359 GCA_964639665.1 uncultured Rhodothermaceae bacterium
CGTGTACCCCGGCCTTGCAGACATGAAGGCGGCGGCTTTCTGCTTCCCGTATAGCTGAAGCCGCCGCCTTCATGTCTGCAAGGCCGGGGTACACGCCGGTGACAAGGCCGGCAACACTGCTGCCCACACCCGGGATGCCAAGCGATACGAGAAGCTGCGAAAGCGGCCTGGTGCGCGCGACGTCGATGGAGGCAACGAGCCCCGATGCCTTCTTTTCGCCAAACCCCTCAAGCGGTTCCAGATCCTCGAACCGGAGCGAGAACAGGTCAGCGGCGTCCGCGATCAGCTCTTCGTCTATCAGCTTGCGCAGGGTCTCAGGCCCCAGGCCTTCGATGTCCATCCCTCCGCGTGAGGCGAAATACGTCACCGTGCGGAAAACCCTCTCCGCGCAGGCGGAATTCGGGCAGAAGAGGTCGACCATGCCCTCTCCCCGCACAAGATCATCGCCCGAGACGGGGCAGCGGTCCGGCGGAGCCACCACCTGTTCCTCCCCCGTCCGTCGAGCGACCACAGGGCCCACTACATACGGTATGACATCGCCTGAACGCCTGAGAACGATGACATCGCCCCGGCGCAGGTCCAGTGCCGCAATCTGGTCGAAGTTGTGCAGGCTGGCGTGCGTTACCGTAACTCCACCGACAAACACGGGCTCAAGTACAGCCGTCGGCGTAATACGCCCGGTGCGACCTACCTGCGGAATGACTTCAAGAAGCCTCGTCGTTGCCTCTGCCGACGGGAATTTGTAAGCGATCGCCCCGCGGGGGTCCTTGCCAACCGTGCCCAGCCGCTCGAACAGGGCAACGTCATCAATCTTTATGACGACGCCGTCAATTTCGAAGTCCAGGTCCTGGCGCCTCTCTGCCCACCAGGCGGCACGCTTGAGCGCGCCTGTCAGGTCCGTGCTCGATTCGATGAATGGAGGCGTCACAAAGCCAATTCGCGAGAGATAGGCCAACTGGCCAGAGCGTGACCGGGGCGTCAAATCGCTGGCATATACAATATCGTAGGCAAACGCCTTCAGATCACGCTCGGCGGTCTTGCGGGCGTCCTTCTGCTTGAGTGATCCGGATGCCGTATTGCGGGCATTTACGTAAAGCGGAAGACCCTCGGCCGCTCGGGCTTTGTTGAGGGCCGCAAATGCTTCCTTTTCAAAGAGTATCTCGCCGCGAATGACGAGCAGGGCCGGCACTGAATCCGTGCCTGCAAGCGGTATCCGAAGCGGAATGCTGCCAACGGTTCGGGCGTTGGCCGTTACGACGTCTCCGATTTCTCCGTTGCCGCGCGTAGCGGCCTGGACCAGCACGCCTTGGTCGTAGCGAAGAACGATCGTGAGGCCGTCAAGCTTGGGCTCAACCACGTATTCGAGGCTGGCACCCGGCTCAAGCTTCCGATTGCGCTGCTCCCAGGCCCGTACTTCAGTCTCGCCGAATGCGTTCGCCAGGCTCAGGATTGGCCGCTCGTGTCTTACCTTGGCAAAATCCCCGGACAGGTCACTGCCCAGGCGCTGCGTCGGCGAGTCCGGCGTGACGAGCTGCGGGAATTCCCGCTCCAGTTGCTGCAGCTGGCGAAACAGCCCGTCATACTCTGAATCCGTGATAACGGGGTCGTGCAGCACGTAGTACCGGTGCGTGTGCTCGTGCAGCACGGTGCGCAATTCGGCGACGCGCACTTTCGCCTCGCTGAGCCGAGGGTCATCGGCCATGGGACACGCGATGCTGAAAGATCCGGACCGGGTTCGCCGGAATCCCTACTGCCACGCCCCCAGTAGCGCTCCCATGGCCACGAATGTCACCAGATTGTACCCAAGGCTCATGGCATAGAGAGACACTTTCTTGTCCTCGAATGCTACGGCCTGGTAACCGAACGTCACCACGAACCCGAACCAGCACAACCCCCCCAGGCATGCGCCGGCCAACCAGCCGGTCGCTCCGGTGGTTTGCACAAGAGTGCCCAGGACAAAGGCCAGAATGAGTCCGGTCACCGTCGACCCTCCGTAGGACTTCATGGCATTGAAGGAGGCCCTTATTTCCTCTTCGGTAGTCTCCATGAGTTCCATCCATTTCTTGCCCATCAGAGGGCCATACCAGATGGAACCGATGACCATGGGCAGCACGGTGGCCACCAGAACAGCCCACACACTGGGGAATTGCATCTCCATGTCTTCTATGATGTCTTGGTGAAGAAGAAAACGGCGCGCACGCCTAGCGTTCCGTCGCCGCAGGTTCAATCGCTTCAAACAGCGCGAGGACCGCGCCTGCCGGATCCTGGACTACGGCAAAGCGCATTTCCGTACCGCAGGTCACCGGCGCACGGACGATACGTCCGCCGTGAAGCTCGCAGCTCTTCAAGGTGGCCTCCAGATTGTCCACCCGGAAGTAGCTCAGCCAAACAGGAGGGATCCCTGTATTCGGGCCGCGCGCGTGGCAGATGCCGCCGACCGTCCCGCGGTCATCCCGCATGACATAGTCCTGGTATCCATCCATGTCCACAGGCTCCGCCTGCCAGCCCATGACATTCGAATAGAAGTCCCGCAGCTCGGATGCCTGCGGTACCGTTAGGTCCATCCAGCGGCCACTATCTGCCATGGTGCAGTTTGCCTAGCGGTCCATAATATACTCAAGCGGGAGCCACATGCGATTGTCCTTGGAGAGGATGCAGGCATTCCTGCGGGACTATCCGCTTCGAAGCTTATCGATCCAATGTGAATGAGTTGTTCAAATTTTGTTAACACCTATTTTGGGCCGCGGTTTATCATGTGAACCGGACAAAAAAACGAGGACTGCATGGCATCGCGCATTCTCCCGGCACAAGGTATTCAGCGACGCAGGGCCGCGGATGCTCGAGGCCGGTCGAGTCGAGTAACCGACTTTGCAGGCGCAATGGTCAATGATCTTACCGAAGAGAATCGTGCGTATGATGTCCGTATTCCCGGAACACAGGACGCGCTTTCCGCCCGGCGAGTTGGCAGCAATTGGTATGACGGAACCGGAGCATTCCTGACCACATCTGCAGAAATCAAGTCTATCAGGATCCCCGCCCGTCTGACATAGTACGGGGTCCAGCCGCGCATGCCCTTGTCGCCCGACTGCGCCTGATTGCGTAGAGGACCAGGCGGCATATCCGGTCCAGATTTGTAGTCGCATTCCGCCTTCCGTCCCGGGGTGGCCTCACGTCAATGTCAATGAGAATGCCAGCCAAAGCCTCCGCATTGTTCGGGATACTTCTGCCGCTCGGCCTCTGTAGCGCGGATGCTACCTTGGGACAGCAGCGCCTGATTACCGGCACGGTTACCGAAGCGGCCACCGGCATGCCCCTGGCTGGCGTCAGCGTCCGCGTACAGGAAAATCCCGTCGGCGCAATCACCGATGCCGCCGGAGCATACAGCCTGGAAGCGTCTGCCGGCGATGTGCTGGAGTTTTTTCTCACCGGCTATGCTGCTCACTACGTCACGGTTGGCACTGGTAGTGAGGAGAATGTCGCTCTTGTAGGGTCAGTCGGGCTGCTGGACGAAGTCGTGGTTGTAGGCTACGGAACCCAGCGGCGAGCGGACTTCAATGCGGCGGCAAGCCGCGTGATCGCCGATGGCGCCCATGTGGGCCTGGTCGGGGCGCCGGAGCAGCTGTTTCAGGGCCGGGTGCCTGGTGTCAATGTAATTCTGAACGGCGGCGAGCCGGGCGCCCCCGTCACGACGCGCTTTCGCGGGGGCACTTCCATCAGTGCTTCCAACGACCCCCTGTACGTAATAGATGGTATCCCGATCGACAACGTGAATAGCGCTCCCGCCGGGGCAGACGGTACAGATTCAGGTCGCAAGAACCCGCTCTTTTTCCTCAATCCCAATGACATCGAGGTCATCGACGTTTTCAGGGACGCCTCGGCAGCGGCAATGTATGGCAGCCGGGGTGCAAACGGGGTGATTCTCGTTTCGACGAAGGAAGGAGCAGCGGGCCAACTGCAGGGGGATTACAGCGGATCTGTGTCGGCCTCCAGCCTTGTCCAAGCCTTGCCTCTTCTAAGTGCCAGCGAGTATCGGCAATTCGTAAGCTCCAATAGTCTGCCTACCATCAATCTCGGAGACGCCAGCACGAATTGGCAGGACGCCATAACGCGTACCGCCCTTTCTCATGACCACAATCTCGCCTTCGGAGGAGGTACGCCCGCGACACGGTACCGTGCATCGGTCAGCTACCGAAACCAGCAGGGTATCATCATCAATTCCGGCACGGAGCGCCTTACGGGCAGGGTCAATGTCAGCCATCGGGCCCTGGATGAAAGATTGCGTCTCGACCTGCGTATGGCAGGCTCCTTCTTCCAGGACAACAGGGCACCGTTCCAGCAAACCGGCGGCTATGCCGGGGGCCTGCTTACCAACGTCCTGAAGTTCAACCCGACGCTTCCCGTCTACAATTCCGATGGCTCGTACTACGAGAATCCCGGTCAGACGTCCATTCGCAATCCCGTCGCACTTGCTGAGCAGGTTCAGGACCTGACAAACACAAGCCGGCTGCTGAGTGGCTTCAAGGCAGATTATGCCCTCTTGCCAGCGCTTACGGGTACCGTGCGCATTGGCGTTGACCGGCAGCAGGCAAGCCGTCGCGTGTTCATACCGGGTGCCAGTCCGCTGCGTCGCCGACAGATGGGCGAAGCCCGGCAGGGAAACAACGAATTCAGCTCAGTGCTCGCGGAAGCGTATGCCAGCTATGTGCGCCCGAGGGTGAATGCGCATCGAATCAGCGTTGTCGGCGGCTATTCCTTCCAGGAATTCTTCCGTGAGGGCTTCCACGCGGCAACCACCGGACTGGCCAGTGACAAGTTCTCATTCAATTACCTTGCGGCGGGAGATAGTGATACGTATTCCATCGGATCATTCAAGGAAACCAACCGGATCATTTCTTTCTTTGGCCGGCTTGGCTACGACTACCGGGGCCGCTACATGGTCACAGCGTCCGTGCGACGTGACGGTTCGTCGCGATTCAGTCTTGACGATGAGTGGGGGATCTTTCCGGCGGTTACCGTTGGGTGGCGTCTGTCGGAGATGGCGCTCATGCAACGGCTCTCCTTCGTAAGCGACCTGAAGCTGCGTGCCGGCTGGGGCCTGACGGGCAACCACGACTTCGGTGCTCTCGGATCTCCGCGCAATTTCAGGGCTACGGACATTTCGATACCCGAGGATACCACTGCCCAGGGTGCGATTCCCGTCTACCCTGACAGTCCCGGGCTCAAGTGGGAAGAGACATCACAGTTGAATCTTGGCATCGACTATGGATTCTGGGGCGACCGATTGTATGGCTCCGTCGATTACTACTTCAAGACTTCCTACGACCTTCTGCTTGAACTCGAGGTGCCGGAACCGGCCGCTGTCAGTACACGACTGGCAAACGCCGGAAGACTGCAGAACAGGGGCGTGGAGGTGATGGCCAATGGCCGGGTACTGGACCGGGGCCGCCTGTTTCTGGAGCTTGGCGCCATATTCAGTGCAAACAGAAGCGAAATCAAGGACCTGGGCAGCCGCGACAGGATCTATACAGGCCGCGCGAGCGGGGCCGGCTTGTCCCTGACCAATACGCAGATCATTGTCCCCGGTCACCCTTACGGATCGTTCCTGGCGCCCGTCTTTGCAGGCTTTGACAGCAATACCGGCGAGCAGCGCTGTCGCACCGCATCCGGGGCCACGGTCGCATGCGTCGAGGTACCTGTATCAGAGTGGGAGGTAGTCGGATCGGCCCAGCCTGATTTCGAGTACGGCCTGACAGCCAGCCTTGGTTACCGCAACTGGGACTTGAGCCTGTTTCTCCGGGGAGAGCAGGGCCGGCACCTCTTTAACAACACGGGCCTTGAGTACTCATCCAAGTCCCTTGTCAACACCTACCTGAATTTCTTGCGGCCGGCTCTGGATGATCCTGCGCCGCTTACAGACACGCCGCAGTATTCCTCCCGCTGGATACAGGAGGCATCCTTCCTGCGCATGGAATCGCTGAGTCTGGGCTATACGTTTTCGGGTATTTCGGCCCTGGGCAGAATGATCGGCACCGTGCGTCGGGCCCGCATCTATGTTGCCGCCAACAACCTGTTCGTGTTTTCGGACTATGCCGGTTGGGACCCGGAAGTGAATACGGAGGCCGCCGCTCGCCTGGGGCGGCTTTCCATTCTGAGCCACGGAATAGACTACACCAATTACCCGCGGCCGCGAACCGTAACGGCCGGCATCAGTCTTGGCTTCTGAAAGGCCGTACCGGTAAGCCTTTGGCAAGCCGGCGCGACGGAAGATTCGCATTCGAATGCCTTCCGCCTGCGGCCACGGCCGGATGCACGTGGTATTTTCGCCCGTGCCGGATTCCGCGTGGCCGGGCCTGAAAGCACAAGCCCATGGCCTGGCTTCGCTAAATGGCCTGTACATGCATGAGACATAGCCCGGCTTGCCGGCCCACGCCGCGAAGGCCTTCGTCGGATCGCGAACAATAGACCACCGAGCCCGCTCACCTTTGTACCGGCGCCAATCTCCAATCGTGGCACATGGCGGGGCGGCGGGGACATTGGCAATCATCCGGCGTTCCCAAATCCCCTGGTTTCCGGGCAGGCATGTGAGGCTGGCTCCCGCACACCCTTGGCTGGCGCGCCCGGGCAAGGATCCTGCGATGCCTGTTTCCGGGCCAACCCTTCACGGAGGACGCCTCGGTGTGGTTCGTGCCACACTGCGGAGCCCTTGCAGACAATCCACCCGACTATCTTTTATCCTGCCTACAAGATGATGATGCGCGCCTTATTCGGCCTATTAATCTTCGCCCCGCTGTCCGACTCGGTTGCCCAGGGCCAGCCGGCACGTCCGCCCAATATTGTGCTGATTCTGGTGGATGATCTCGGCTACGGCGACCTGTCGAGCTATGGGAGCACAGATCTACAGACACCGTCGATCGACTCGCTTGCGGAGAGCGGCATGCGGTTTCTGCAGTTTTACGCAAACTCGACGGTTTGCTCGCCCACGCGCGCCGCACTGCTTTCCGGAAGGTATCCTCCCATGGCAGGTGTCCCGGGCGTGATCCGGACCCATGCGGCGAACAGCTGGGGCAGACTCGCGGAGGATGTCAGGCTGCTTCCGGAAATGCTGCGCGGAAGAGGCTACCATACCGCGATGGTGGGCAAGTGGCATCTCGGGCTGGCCGCCCCCGACCGGCCCGTTGACCGCGGCTTCGACTATTTCAAGGGGTTCCTCGGAGACATGATGGATGACTACTTCCATCACCGGAGGCACGGCATAAACTACATGCGCTTGAACGAGGACGAAATCACGCCGGATGGCCATGCAACGGATCTGTTCAGCAACTGGGCATCGGACTACATCGTAAGCCGCGCCGCCTCGACGGCTCCATTCTTCCTATACCTGGCCTACAATGCCCCGCACACTCCCATCCAGCCGCCCGAGGACTGGCTGAGGCGAGTCAGGGAGCGCCAGCCAACTATGACCGCAGAGCGGGCCCGTCTCGTGGCCCTCATCGAGCACATGGACCACGGAATCGGCCAGGTCCTGCGCTCCTTGCAATCCAGCGGACTTGCCGGAAATACGCTGGTTATTTTCGTGAGCGACAATGGCGGACAATTGAATGTTGGCGCAAACAACGGCCCTTTGCGTGACGGCAAGGGCAGCATGTACGAAGGGGGGCTGCGCGTTCCAGCCATTGCTTCGTGGCCCGGAAGCGTAGGGCCCGGTGCCACGTCAGATTACGTGGCCCTGACCATGGACATCTACCCGACGATTCTTGATGCGGCCGGCGTCGACGTGACCCACTATATCGATGGCGTCAGTTTCCTTACCGCGCTGACCGGTGAAGACCAGCACGCTCAAGACCGGTATCTCTTCTTTTCCCGGCGGGAAGGGGGACTGCGCTACAACGGGAAGACCATAGAAGCGGTGCGACATGGACCGTGGAAACTGCTCCAGAATTCCCCTTTCTCGCCGCTCGAATTGTACAACCTCGGGGCCGATCCAATGGAAACAACCGATCTGGCAGATACTGAGCCGCAGGTGCTCGGCCGTCTTGCGGAGGCGCTGCGCAGGTATACGCAGGAAGCAGGCAAAGTGCCCTGGCAATAGATCCGGAAACCGGCCCGGGATTGCCAATAAGCAGGGACGAACCCAGCGGCTTGCCGCGCGCAGGATCCGGCACGGCAAGCCGCCTGTTGTCCCCCGGCGCGACGGAGGCCCGCCCGCGCCCGTGGAATCAGAATAGGTCGGCCGTAAACCTCACGTAGAGCGCTGCACCGTTGTAATCCCACGGTGTGCTGGCCGGGTGCAGATTGCCCTGCCCGGAGACCTCAATCGGGTGTGCATCTGGTGCGGTCGCGAACACGTTGTTTGCCCCGACCGCAAGGCGGTAGTCGTCCAGCAGGCGATAGCCAGCCTCAATATCGACGATTACGGCACCCGAGTATTCTTCAAGGCCGCTAACGCCTCCTACCGTGCACGAAAAATCAAAGAACAGGCATGCCTTCCAGCCGGAATAGTAATTCAGCCTTAGCAGACCGTGCGCGCGTCCCATGATCTGCCGCCATGAGATTACCATGCGGTGGTGCGGGTTTACGTCTTCGATTTCAATCCTGCGCCTGGGCGTCAGCACGCTGATAGTCACGGGTTCGCTAAGGGATGCGCCCAAGAACTCCGTAATTCGCGTGGGCGTCGAAAAGTCCTCCAGGCTCGGCTGGGTCCAATTCCAGGCAAGACTGGCTACGGTCGCCTTGCCGCCTTCCCATTCCTTGTCCCAGGAAAGCACCAGGTCCACCCCCCGCGTGCGCGTGTCGAAATCATTGGAAAAGAACTTGATTTCGCGCAGTGTCTCAAAGCCTGACAGGAGTCCGCCCTGGCGGTTTATGATCCCGATAATTTCTTCCGTTAGCGGAATCCCGCCGGTAAGCGCAATGCGGTTGTTGAGCGCCACGTCAAAATAGTCGACCGTCAGATTGAGATCGTCGGTAAACTCCACTATCGCGCCCACCGAATAACTGCGCGCTGTTTCCTCCGTTAGCGTCGTGCCACCGAGTGCTTGTGCGATCGGATGCGTTGACGGCAGCTGCCCGGCATCGATAAGGCCGCCGTCGCCCGAAAAATTGGTCTGCACGTTCTGGATGTTGGCCTGCCCCGGACTGGGAGCCCTGAAGCCTGTGCTCACCGAGCCTCTGACACCGGCCCAGTCCAGAAAATGCCAGAGTGTCGCGATCTTGCCGGTCAACGTGCTGCCGAAGGTGTTGTAAAAATTCTCGTAGCGTGCGGCCGCTCCAATGAGTAGTCGCTTCGTTGCATCCGTCTCAAGATCCAGGTAGAAGGCATAGTTGGGCCGATGCCACCGGCCCGCAAAATTCGGGGGAATCCCCTGATCTCCGTTCGAGCCTACGCTGAATCCCTGGCTGGCAAAGGGTCCCGGATTGTAGGAATAAATGTCGCCAGGCTTTGATTCAAATATCTCCGTCCGCCACTGCGCACCCCAGGCCACATTCAACGGGGTGAACAGAAAGGAAAGCTCGACCGGGTACGACAAGCCCAATTCCGCCGTCACTTCCTCCTGCAGGAAGTCCCGCTGCCTGAACGACGTCGGGGTCTGAGGGCCGTACGAAGCATTTACCGTATTGCGGATGAAGTAATCCATCAGGCTGCGTCCGGCCCCGATGCTAACATCCCACTGCAGGCCATTGGAAAGACTGCCGCGCGCTCCGGTGGTCAGACTCAGATCGCTGATATCGGCACCGAAGCGCGGATTGAAGCCACCCGGAAACATTTCGTTGAAGAGAAAGCAGTCGCCGCGATAGGCGTTCACGAAAGCCTCGACCTCGCTGAATGCCGCATCCAGGCCGGGGAGGTCAGTGAGGCTGCGGCAATTGACATCGTCTGTCAGGTCCAGGTCGGCTATGGCGCGAGTTGCACTCTCGCCGGCGCCAAACCTGAACACGTTGCGGCGTGCGCCAGGCGTACCGGGGGCCCGGAAGTAGTACGAGCCGTTGCCTGAACGCCGGCCGAGTCCTCCGAATGCGTAGACATGAGAGGATTCTCCCACGTCGATGCCTGCGTTCAGGAATCCCACGAAGCTATCGTCAACGTCGGGATTGCCCCATATCTGCGCCGGATTCTGCACCGGATACCCGCGGTTAGCCAGTAGCGTGGCGTCGGCCCGCTGCTCCGTTCGGATGGTAGGCGCTATGTCGCCGTACTCCAGACTCAGGTTCAGGAATCCGTGGTCGGTGAGCGGTAAACCTACGTTGGCCCCGACGCGCACGTATTCGCCGTCTCCCTGATGATACTGGCCGGCCTGGCCGCGTACAATGACGCCGCTGTCGTTGTTGCGCAGCTGAACATTGAAGACGCCTGCCACCGCGTCCGCTCCATACTGGGCCGCGGCGCCGTCGCGCAGAATCTCGAACTGCCGAATGGCAATACTGGGAATCATATTCATGTCCGGCCCCTGCGCGCCCAGGATAAGCGAGCTCCCGAACAACGCTATGGATCCGGTCCTGTGCCTGCGCTTCCCATTGACCAGCAGTATGGTATTGTCCGGCGAGAGCCCGCGGAGCGTAGGAGGCCGGACGAACGTAGTGGAGCCGTCTATCTCATGGCGCTGGACATTGTACGAGGGTACCTGCGACCGCAGGATATCATCCATGTCGATACTGGAGGCGCTCTCGAGCTCGCGCGGACCCAGCACCTCAAGGGGCACGGCCGAATCTGTCACGGTCCTGGGAGGCCGGCGCGAGCCAATTACGACGACTTCTTCCAGTCCAAGTACACTGGGCTGCAATCTGACCTGCAGGGAGATTGCATCAGCAGAAACCGTCAAACGCTGTGCCCTGAAACCGACAAAAGAAAAAACGAGCGGGGTTTCCAGGGACGGAAGCTCAATGGAGAATGCGCCTTCCTCGTTTGTCGCTGTCCCTATCAGGGTCCCTTCAACGACAACGGTTACGCCCGGCAGCGCTTCGCCGGTGGCTGCGGACGTAACCGTGCCCGTGACCAGGACTTGGGCTTTGGCGTTTCCGCAGATTGCAACCAGGACAAGGAATACGAATAGCGTGCCAATATTCCTCATGAACAAGCCACCTATCAATGTAACATCTACCCAATGTCAATATAGGGCAAATGTAACGTGCCATGTGACCAGGAAGGAGGCGGCCTGGCGGCCGACTCTACGGCCCCATACTCACCGCGGGGCCGCGGAGAGGCTCTGTGACTGTTCATGCGACTTGCGGCTTGTGGCATCGGTTGTATGATGTGTGATATATTGGCGTGTCACGTAAACTGTGCCTTACCAACTTAGAGGACATGCGCACCAGGCAGCTCCTGTTTCTTCTGGCTTTGACATGCACGACGCCGGCCGCCGCGGTGGCGCAACATGCCGGCATCTTTCTCAGCAGCGAGGACGCAATCGGTATTCGGGAAGCGGCGGGCAAGTATGTTCTCCTGGGTGAGGCGCTGGCCCTTGCCGAGCAGACAATGGAGGCCGCTTTCTCCCGCCCCATGGAAGTGCCGCAGCCCGGCGAGGCGGGGGGCTACGAACATGAGCGACACAAGCAGAATTACCGGGAAATGCGATTTGCCGGACTCCTGTTCAGCATTACCGGACAGGAAAGGTACGCGGCATTCGTGCGGGACATGCTCGAGGAGTACGCAGCTTTGTATCCGACGCTCGGCCCACACCCGCTTGCGCACCATCAGAAGCCGGGAAAACTGTTCCATCAAACGCTGAACGAGGAAGTCTGGCTCGTCCATACAAGCATTGCCTACGACTGTGTCTACGATTGGCTTTCAGAGGAAGAGCGCGCCCGATTTGAAGCCAACATCTTCCGGCCCATGGCCGACTGGTTTCACATTCGCAACGAGACCGAGTTCAATCGCATACACAATCACGGAACGTGGGCGGTGGCCGCGGTAGGGATGATCGCCTACGTGATGGGGGACCTCGCGCTGGTTGAGAAGGCCCTGCATGGCTCGAACCTGGATGGCAATGGCGGATTTCTGAAGCAACTGGATCTCCTTTTTTCTCCCGACGGATACTACATGGAAGGGCCCTACTATATCCGGTACGCGCTCATGCCCTTCTTCTACTTTGCGGAGGCCGTCGAGCGGATGCAGCCGGAATTGGGCATTTACGAATACCGCGACCAGATCCTGCGGAAAGCCTACTATTCGGCAGTCCAGACGGCCTTCCCCAACGGTGTATTTCCTCCCATCAATGACGCATCGCTCACCATGGATGTCGGCGCACCTGAAGTGATATTGGCCAATGCGCTTGCCTACGACCGATACGGCGCGAACGAGTCTCTGCTGGGCGTGGCATCCTTCCAGGGCCGTGTGGCTCTAAACGGCGCCGGACTTCGCCTGGCCCGCGACTACGGGGTGACCGAAACCGAGCCGGAGATGACGTGGCCCTCCGTTGAGTTCACGGACGGTTACGACGGTACGCAGGGAGGACTGGGGATCTTGCGTGCGGGCAAGGGGCAAGGCCAGTCCATGCTGCTGATGAAATACGGAGTACACGGTGGGGGCCACGGTCACTTTGACAAACTGCACTACATCTTCTTCGACCAGGGCAGGCAGGTCATACGCGACTACGGGTTCGGACGATGGATAAATGTGGAGCCCAAGTTTGGCGGACGCTATCTGCCGGAAAACGAATCCTACGCTATGCAGACCATAGCGCACAACACGGTCGTCGTAGACGGAGTCACCCAAAACATGTCGGAAGAGCGCGAGGCTGAGCGCATGTCCGGGCAGCGGCATTTTTTCGAGCCGGACGGAGAGGGCGTGCAAGCCATGAGCGCCCGGGCCGATACCTACTATGAAGGAGTAGGCATGCAGCGAACGATGCTCCTGATAGAGGATGATGCACTCGGCAATCCGCTTGTTCTGGATCTCTATCGCCTGGCAAGCGACAATTTGCACCAGTACGACTACCCTGTCCATTATTCCGGGCAGAGCATCACTTCCAATCTCGCCTTCGACACTGCAACAGATGAGCTGCAGCCGCTAGGCGCCGAGTATGGCTATCAGCACATTTGGAGCACGGCATCTGCCAGGACAGACTCGACCGTCCGCTATACCTGGCTGGACGGACATCGCTACTACTCGCTGATCTCCTCCGCTTCTCCGGGCACGGAAGTGATGCTGGGAAGGACGGGAGCCAACGACCCCGATTTCAATCTGCATTCCTTCCCGGTACTGGTCGTGCGGCGGCACGCGAGAGACCATCTCTTTGCATCCGTGATAGAGCCGCACGGATATTTCAGCGAGGCGCGGGAGCGCTCCGAGCAGGCGCGTCCCCGGATCGAGGACATCAAAGTGATAGGGCATTCCGATGATGCAAGCGTAGTTGAGATCGTCGGGCCGCGGGGGCTCCGCTGGACCGTAATGGTGACAAACAGGTCCGCTGACACGGAGGCCAAACGCAGCGTAACGTTTGACAACAATACCTATACGTGGACGGGAGATTACCACATCGAAACCTGGCACGATCCCGGCACCCTGGACTAGAGCAATCCTGCTATGTGCCTGGAATGCAGCCCGAGCCAGTCCCCCGTCCCTGACGCCCCTGTCAAGTTCAACCAAACCCACAGATTCGTATGCACAATAGTCTTCAAGGCAAGATTGCACTGGTTACCGGCGGAGGGCGAGATATTGGCGCAGCAATCGCCACCAGGCTTGGAAAGGCCGGGGCATCCGTAATAGTCAATTACCACGGCAGCAAGGAGGCTGCCGAAGCAACTGTGGAGTCCATTAGGAACGCGGGAGGCCAGGCCGCTGCCGTACATGCCGACGTAACCCAGGCGGGTCAGGTCCAGCGCCTGCTCGAGGAGTCGGCAAATGCGTTTGGCAACTCTTTGGACATCTTGGTCAACAACGCGGGAGGCCTTCTGGCGCGAAAGAAACTAGATGAAATGGAGGAGGCATTCTGGGATGCCGTAATCGATGTAAATCTTAAAAGCGTCTTTCTTGTAACGCGTGCCGCGCTACCCTTCATGAAACCCGGCAGCGCGATTGTCAACGTCGGGTCCTTGGCCGCAAGGGACGGAGGAGGCGGAGGTTCGGTGGCATATGCCACCGCCAAGGGTGGAGTGCTTACCATGACGCGCGGCATGGCGAAAGAGTTGGCATCGCGCCGTATCCGCGTGAATTGTGTATCGCCGGGTCTTATCAACACGACCTTTCACGATACGTTTACTCCGGATGCGGTCCGCAAAACGGTCGCGGGCAGAACGGCCGTCGGGCGGGAAGGAGAATCGGAAGATGTGGCCAGTGCCGTGGTCTTCCTGGCCTCCGACGAGGCGGCCTACATAAACGGCGAATCAGTTGAAATCAATGGCGGCCTGTATTTCATCTAGAGTCCGCGAACGCCAATTGCGGCAGCCGCGCGAAGATGCACGAAGTCAGGTATTGGACAGCGGCGTGCCGCCCACGCCGACCCCGCAAGCGTCGGTGCAAGCTGCGCTACGAAGAGGAATGCGCCTGCGTGGAAAAACGGGCTCCGGGCGCTCCGCCTCCAGACTAACAGGTTTTCTCGCAACTCCGTTGGCCAACCCGCGCGAGCGTTGCCGGTGGGCCAGTCAGAGCTGAATCCACGCGCTCCGGAAGCGCCGACCTAAGGCCTCGCCATGCCTCGCAATCCGGTCTTTGCCGTGCTCGTCGCCGCCAGTCTCTTGGCCGTGGGAGGCTGCGAGCAGGATACCACCACGACCGAGTTGCGCCTTGCCCATATCCTGGATGCCGGCCATCCCGTCCATCAGGGCATGGCATACATGGGACAGCGGCTTGAGGAACTCTCTGGCGGCACCATGCGCGTCAAGATCTATCCAAGCGGACAGCTGGGCAATGAACGCGAGTCTGTAGAGCTTCTACAGCTTGGCACACTTGACATGGCCAAGACGGCCTCAAGTGTCATTGAGAATTTTGTGCCGGCAATGGGGGTTTACAGTCTGCCGTACCTCTTCCAGGACCAGGACCATCTGTGGCAGGCCCTGGAAGGGGAGGTTGGAAAGGAAATCCTCCTCCAGGGTGAGCCCTACCGCATCCGCGGACTTTGCTACTACGACGCAGGATTCCGCAGCTTCTATATCCATGACCGGATGGTAGAGACACCCGATGATCTTCAGGGTCTCAAAATCAGGGTGATGCGAAGCAACCTGTCCATACAGACCATCAACATGCTGGGTGCCAATGCCACGCCCATGGCCTACGGCGAGCTCTACACGGCCCTGCAGCAGGGTGTGGTCGACGGGGCCGAAAACAATCCTCCCAACTTTTATGGATCCAAGCATTTCGAACAGGCGAAATTCTACACCCTGGACGAGCATGCTGCCCCACCTGACGTATTGCTGATCGGCACGCACACCTGGAACAAGCTGTCGGACACGCAGCGGCGGTGGCTTCAGCAGGCTGTGACGGAATCCGTGGCCTACCAGCGGCAGAGGTGGCAGGAAGCTACGGAGGAAGCTTTGCGAGCTGTCCAGGAGGCAGGCGTAACCGTCGTGTATCCGGACAAGAGTCCTTTTCAGGAGGCCGTCAGGCCGCTTTACGAATCGCTCGCTGGCTCGGAATTGGGCGCGTGGGCCGAGCGCATTCGCGGCCTTCCGCAATCAGGCGCGATCCATCAGCCTGATCCCGCCGCGCCATGACACGAATAATTGACAGGGCCCTGGCTGCGCTGCTCATCGTTCTGATGAGCCTTATGGTGCTTGTAGTTTCGTGGCAGGTTGCCACGCGCTACCTGCTGAACAGCCCGAGTTCCTATACGGAAGAATTGGCAACGTACCTGCTTATCTGGATCAGCCTTCTCGGCGCCGCCTATGCACTGCGAGTCCGAGCACACCTGGGCCTGGACATCCTGGTTCGGCGACTTCGCGCAGATCGCCAGCGTTCGATGCGGATGTTTGCCCACAGCGTCATAATCGTTTTTTCACTGGTGGTTCTGGTATTTGGAGGCGGGTGGCTTGTATACGTGACACTCGATCTCAATCAGCTATCGGCGGCATTCCAGGTGCCTGTAGGCTATGTATACCTGGCATTGCCGCTCAGTGGTTTGCTGATGACCTACTACAGCGGCATTGCCATTCACAGTCTGATGCAAAGAAACGAACCAGGCGGGGAAGTGCTGGTGACAGCCGACGCACAAGTCCAGGAACCCTGATTACCGGTCTGTCGCGCCCATGGGCTTAGCCATACTAGTACTCGTAGCGAGCTTTCTGGTACTCCTGCTCCTGGACGTTCCGGTCGCCTTTTCGATAGGGATGGCGACGCTGCTCACGATGGTTGTCGCCGTTGACTTCGTGCCCGCTGCCAGCACGACGGCGCAGCGGCTCGCCACGGGACTGGACAGCTTTACGCTACTG
>CAZXEU010000155.1:0-22932 GCA_964639665.1 uncultured Rhodothermaceae bacterium
GGGCGGCGGAATCGTGGCGGATCTTGCCCTCATCATCAACATCATTTTCATCCTCGGCATTCTTGCCGGATTCCAGGCCACGCTGACGCTGCCGGGCATTGCCGGAATCGTGCTGACCATTGGCATGGCCGTCGATGCCAACGTGCTGATATTCGAGCGAATACGCGAGGAACAGTCGACAGGCAAGACGCTCAAGGCCTCCATTGACGGAGGCTACGGCAAGGCGCTCAGTGCCATCATTGACGCCAACATCACGACCTTCTTCGTGGGCATCATCCTGTATTCGTTCGGCGTGGGACCGATCCAGGGCTTCGCCGTCACGCTCATGGCGGGTATTCTGGCCTCGCTCTTCAGTGCGATCGTCTTTACGCGGATCATTTTCGACTACCTCGTTCTTGAGCGGCGCGTCGCCGTCAGCTACGGCTAAGCCCATTCCCCGATACCATGCGCATCCTTGAAAACGCCAATTTCAGCATCGTGGAAAGCCGCCGGAAGGGCTATTTATTTTCCGGCCTGCTGATCGTCCTCAGCCTGGCGGCGTTCCTGACGCGCGGCCTCGAAGTCGGCATCGACTTCAAGGGCGGCATGGAGTTTGTCGTTGAAACAGCGGTGCCGCTGTCGCCGACAGAGGTAAGGGCCACGCTGACCGAGGCCCTGGGTCAGTCTCCTGAAGTGAAGACCTATAGCGACGTCTCCGCCGAGGGCGGCGATGCGCTCCTGGTTCGCACGCTCGAAGGAGACTTGGAGACCAACGAGGTACAGGGCCAGATTGTGGGCACCATCGAGGCCACGTTTCCTGACGCCGATCCCCGCGTCGTCAAGACCGACGTGGTAGGTCCGCGGTTCGCGGAAGACTTGAAGCGGGGCTCCATCTTCGCGGTGTGCGGCTCGCTGCTGGTCATCTTCATCTACGTGATGCTTCGATTCGAGTGGCGATTTGGCCTTGGCGCCGTAGCGGCACTGTTTCACGACGTGCTGATAACGCTCGGCATCTTCTCGCTGCTCAGGGGATTTCTCCCGTTCTCGCTTCAGATCGACCAGGCCATCATCGCGGCGTTTCTGACGATTGTCGGATACTCGCTGAACGATACCGTCGTGATTTTCGACCGGATTCGGGAATTCACCAATTTGTTTAAGACGGAGCCCTACAATCAGGTAGTCAACCGGTCGGTCAATACGACGCTCAGCCGCACGATCATCACCTCCAGTACCACGTTGCTTGTAGTGGTTACCCTGTTTATATTTGGCGGGGAAGTGCTGCGCGGGTTTGCCTTTGCCCTCATAATTGGCATACTGATAGGAACGTATTCGTCCGTATTCGTAGCTACGCCCGTGGTAGTGGAACTGAACCGGCGTTCTTCCGCGTCGCAGACTCCGGCCCGGCTCCGAACCCGATAACACCTTCAAGCCTTCAGCTGTCATGAATTACTCCGTAGACGAACGCTACAATGCCGTAGTCATCAAGTTCAAGGGCAACGTCATGGGCGGACCGGACGGGGCGCGCCTGCACGAACGTCTCCATCAGCTCAAGGAAGAGGGCAAGGTGAACGTCGTGGTAGACCTTGCAAGGGTAGGCTTCATGAATTCCAGCGGCCTGGGCATGCTGATAAGCGGCATGACGACCATGCGCAACGCGGGAGGCGACCTTCGCCTGGCCAACCCGGCCGATCGCATCCAGTCGCTCTTGATCGTAACAAGGCTGATTACCGTGTTTCAGCATTACGATTCGGTGGACGAAGCCATAGCCAGCTATTCCTCCGAAGAGTAGCATCGGAGAGCGGCGCGGCCTTCAGGGCTGAATCGTAGGGGCGAGGGGCGACAATGGCGGTAACCGTCGTTATAGGGAGCCAGTGGGGAGACGAAGGCAAGGGCAAGATCGTTGACCTGCTGAGCAGGGAAACGGACATCGTGGCGCGCTACCAGGGCGGCGCCAATGCGGGGCACACGATCCGGTGGGAAGACGAAACCTTTGTGCTCCACCTGCTGCCGAGCGGCATCTTCCACCGCCATGTGACGTGCCTGATCGGAAACGGCGTGGTGATAGATCCCGTGGCCCTGATGCACGAGATCGATACGGTCTCTGATCTGGGCTATACGGTGGAGGGACGGCTGCTCATCTCGCACAAGGCCCACCTCATCATGCCGTATCACAAGGCCATAGAACAGGCGCGTGAGCAGGCACGGGACGCGGGTGCCATCGGCACCACGGGCCGGGGCATCGGGCCGGCATACGTGGACAAGTTTGCCCGGACGGGCATTCGCGTGGTCGATCTCCTGGATCGCGATGTGCTTTCGCGCAAGCTGAAGGCGTCCATCGAGGAGAAGAACGCCATACTGCGGGGCGTCTACGGGGCGGAGCTGCTCTCCGTGGAGGAGATAATCGAGGAGTACGTGGAGTTTGACCGCAAGATTGATCCCTTTGTCACGGATACGTCCATGTATCTGCACCGGGCCATCAGGGAAGGAAAGCAGGTACTGGCGGAAGGAGCGCAGGGCTCGCTCCTGGATGTGGATTTCGGGACGTATCCGTTCGTGACATCCAGCCACCCGACGGCCGGGGGAGCATGCACGGGCCTCGGCATTCCACCCGTAGCCGTCAGTCGGGTAATCGGCGTGGTCAAGGCGTACTGCACGCGCGTGGGCAACGGTCCCTTGCCAACCGAGCTATTGGATGGCATTGGCGAACATCTCCAGACCGTCGGGTCCGAATTCGGCGCCACGACGGGACGTAGCCGCCGGTGCGGCTGGCTGGATGCCGTTGCCTTGCGCTACACGGCGGCCATTAACGGCTTTACGGACATGGCCATCACCAAGATGGATGTGCTCTCCGGCGTGGATCCCATCCAGGTGTGCACGCGCTACCGGTACAATGGGCGCGAGCACGAACGCTTTCCCGCCGAAACGGAAACGCTTGCGGGCGTGGAGCCGGTCTACGAGACGCTAGCGGGATGGAGTGAGAACGTGACGGGCATGGAGCGCTTCGACGACCTGCCCGCAGCGGCGCAGGACTACGTGCAGTACCTGTCCCGCACCGTGGGCGTGGGTGTCAGCATGATCTCCACGGGCCCCAAACGTTCGCAGATCATTGAGGCGGACGTAGCTCCTGACGAATGAAAGCCTATGTTCGTGCGGCGAATCTGAAACGCGGGCTGATCATCGTTGCCGTCATCCTGGCGTTGGGCTCGCTGCTTTATACGAATGGGCTGGTAGATCGCCTGCGGACCCGGGAAAGCGAGGGCATGGAGATCTGGGCCCGGGCGCGCGAGGAAGTTGCGCAGCCGCCGGAGGCTTCTGCCGACCGTGAAAGCATTCGGCAACTGGCGGCCCAGCTTCCCATTGAGGACCTTTCGCCGGAGCTGCGCCGCACGCTGCTCGATGTCCTCTTGACGGCCGAGCGCGGGACGGAGAATCCCCACAGCAACTTTCTCTTCGATGTCATCAGCAACTACTACGGGGATGTTCCGGCCATCATCACGGACAGTGCCGGCACGCCGCTTACCTGGCGCAACATCGATGTGGACGATTCAGCGCCCGTGTCGCCGGCCGACTCGGCCCGCGTGCGGGAGCTGGTCGGCCGCATGCAGGAAGTGTACCCTCCGATTTTCATAGACGGCGGGCCGCTGTTCAGGCGGTTTGTGTATTACGATGAGTCTGACATCATCCGGGAGCTGCGCCTGTACCCGGTCTTGCAGCTTGTCATCGTCGCGCTCTTCATCCTCGTTGGCTACCTCGGCTTTTCTTATGTAAGGCGAAGCGAACAGAGCAGCTTGTGGGTCGGCATGGCCCGCGAAGCTGCGCATCAACTGGGCACGCCGCTTTCCAGTCTCATGGGCTGGATCGAGGTACTGCGGCGAGGGGAGAAGGACCTCCAGACCACCGCCGTAGAGGAGATTGAGCAGGACGTGCAGCGCCTCAGCCGGGTCGCACACCGCTTCAACGACATAGGCTCGTTGCCCAGGCTTGACGCTTGCCCGATCGCCCAGTGCGTGGAGAGCACCGCTGCCTATATGCGTCGCCGCATGCCTGAGCGTGGCATAAGCCTGGGCGTTGACGTCCCGGAAGACCTGGAAGCCCCGCTCAATACCCAGCTTTTTGAATGGGTCGTGGAGAATCTATTGAAGAATGCACTGGACGCACTGGAATCCGGCGAGGGGCACATCGCGATTGTAGGCAGACGCGAGGACCGCAAGGTCACTCTGGAAGTTTCCGACACGGGGAAGGGAATAGACCGGAACCAGTGGGAAAACGTATTTCGACCAGGCTATAGCACGAAGAAGCGGGGATGGGGACTTGGACTCAGCCTGGCCAAACGCATTGTTGAGGACTATCACGGCGGAATTCTCTCGGTTGCAGAGTCCAGGCCGGGAAGTGGAACCACCTTCAGAATCGAATTGCCGGCGGCGGGACAGGACTCCAGGAGCGGAAAACTGCGGTAGGGAGCATTGCGGAAGCGCATTGCCTCCCTCAGACGCTCGTCTTGGCGGTTTTCCGGCACAGAGCGCCCCGGGCGCCAGTCCAGCTGCGGACCAGGTTGCCAATGGTCCAGTGGGCGCCGGCATTTCTTTTCATGGCGAATGTCTGCTCTCCACAAACACGAGGTTGATGGGAGTGCCTCGCCGGATGTTCAATAGTGATGCCGCGTGGCCTTCATTGACGGCCACTTCCAGGTAGCCATCGCTGCCGAACAAAAGCAGCGGCTCACCCTTGTCGACGCTCGCGTACGTGCTTTGCACGCCGGCGACGATGGCGCTGCCCACGTAGCCCTTGACGCCCCGGCTGCGCTGCCGCCTCTCCAGCACGCTGCGCGTGACATTGGTAATGCAGTTGCCGAAGTTGTCAACATGGACGATCCAGCCGCGAATGCCGCTGTCGTCTTCGGTGGGAATCGCCCAGTGCAGCGGAGTCAGAGCGTCGATGGGAGTGCCTACATCTTCAAGATGGCATCCGGTTGCCAGACGGGCAGCAGCCGGGGCGAAAACGTCCCTTCCATGAAAGGTGGCGCTGGCGCCCGCGGCGTCGAGTTCGACCAGGCCGTCGGGTTTCGTTTCGCCATTCATCAATAGCGAAAACAGCCCGTTGTCCGGTCCCACGTACATATGGCCGCCCGCCTCGAGGGCAACGCATCGGCGCGGACTTCCGACGCCCGGATCCACCACTACCAGGTGGATTGATCCCTTCGGATAGTGCGGCGCTGCCTGGCGAAGCACAAATGCCGCTTCCATCACGTCGAACGGGGCGATGTGGTGAGAAATATCCACGATCCTGGCCTCCGGTGCTGCAGACAGAATCACGCCCTTCATGGCGGCCACATAGCCGTCCCTGTCGCCAAAGTCCGTCGTAATCGTGATAATGCGAGGCAAGACGAGGATGCCGTTCTAAAGGGTGATCGCGGCACCGGCCTGCAGTGACCGCGTCTGAGCGGGCTCGAAATACCGCCCCCCAAAGGCGTTTATCACGACAGATCCGCTGTAGGAGGCATTCAGCAGGTTTTGGACGCGAACAAAGGGTTGGACGCGCGCGCGAAAGCCAAAATACAGGTCAACGGTTGCGAAGCCGTCGGTCAGCGTGTAGTTGTCATCATCCACCCACATGCCGGAAGCGCCTGAAAAGGCCAATTCGGCGCTCAAGCGGCGGGCCCGCGTACGCACGCTGGCCTGCAGATGAAGGTTGGGCACCCCAGGAATCAGCTTGCCGCGATTGAAGCGGTCCAGAAAGGCAAAATAGTTGAACGTGTTCACGAGACGTACGCTTGTGGCACTGTTTCTGGGCCAGTCCAGGGCAAATTCCAGGCCATGGTGGATGCTCTTGCCCCGGTTGCTGTAATGGATGGGGCCGTCCGCCACTTCTTCGGGCCGAAGCCGGTCGCGGACATGCAGCTGGTAGATGGCGACGTCATAGGAAAGCCGGCGATACGTGCCGCGCCCGCCTACTTCTATGCCGAGTGTGCGTTGCGGCCTGAGGTCCGGATGGAATCCTCCCCGACCGTCGGGGCGGTTGACCAGTTCGGTAGTGGTAGGCGTCTCAAATGCCGTGCTGAAATTGGCGTACGCACCGCGGTAGAGGACTCCGATGCTAGGGCTGATGGCGGAAAAGTTGCGCTCTCCAGACTGGTCGCCATTGGCCAGGTGGTTGTCGGTCATGGAGAAGCGCACCAGGTCCGCGCGCACGGCGCCGGAGGCCCGGACTTCGCCGAGTAGCCGCCCGTGTGCGGCCGCGAAGACCCCCGTGTTGACCACATCCTCCCGCTGATCCAGGCGCAACTGGCTACCGGGCTGCCCGCCGTCATTGTCGTGGTTCAGCCTTGCATCGGCCAGAATGCGAAGCGATGCTCCAGCACTCCACCAGGAATTACTTATCTGGACGTGTGCTCCACCTCCGCGGCGGTCGAGGTCAATGAACGCGTACGTAAGGGGGTTCTCGAGTCTTCGTACCACGCCAAAGGCGCTCGCCGTCACCTCTCCAAAGGCCGTCTCCGAGCGCAGCGTGAGTCCGCTCTGGACATGCGTACTGACCTTGCCCGCGCGGGTCGCCTCAAAGCGGGGTGCCGCTTGGCGCGGATCCTGCCGGAATTGCTCTACTGTCAGGGCCCCCGGCGACTCCGTGTCCAGGTGAGCGGCGGCTACCACCCACCGCAGCGTAGTGCGCGAGCCAAAGTTGGATAGTCCCTGAAGCCCACCTCGCAAAAAGCTCCCGGAGCTGTGCTCGCGGTATCCGTCGGTGCTGACCCTTGAGCCGTGCACGTGAAGCCGGTGGCGGCCGCGGTGGATACCCGTAGCTGCCGCTACCTGGCGGAGCCCATAGCTTCCGCCCATCAGCCGAACGCGAGTCTCTGCGACCGGCGGCGCCGTGTCCAGAAAGAGGACCCCTCCGCTTCCGTTGCCCCAGTACGCCGAGGCCGGGCCGCGAAGCACCTCGGCGCGCCGCACGAACACCGGATCCGCCGCATCCAGCACCGACTGGCCGTCAGCCATGGTGAGTGGAATGCCATCAAGGACAACCTGCACGCCTCTTACGCCGAAGGCGGACCGGTACCCCATCCCGCGTATGACCAGCCGCTCTCCGAGGGCGTAGTGGCCACGCTCGCGCAGCCACACGCCGGGCAGCCCGCGAAGCGCACGTTCAAGCGAGAGTCCCGGCTCCATCTGCGGCTGCGCTCTCTCGAGTACCGTGACAGAGCGGGGGGCATGGGCCTCTGTTTCCGTGGCACGTGTGGCCTGGATTTCGATGGCCGGCAGCGTCAAGCTCAAGGTGTCGGCGGCCTGACCGCTGGCCGAAGCGGCCGGAAGCAGAAGCATTCCGGCAAGGAGCCGAATGGGGACGTGTTTCAAGATCTGAAGGGGTTCGTGTCCGTTGGGGAGCCATTCATTGGGTGTGCACGCATTTGGCGTGTACGGGATCCGAAAGGACCTCTTCGTGACCGGGATCCTGCGTTACAAGATGCTGCTGTAACGCTGGCGGTCTGCAATTCAAAGAGTGTCTGTCCACGGATAGTCAGCCCCTTTGGCAGTTCCCCGCGGGGACAGGCCGGCCCCGCGGAGGCTCGTGCAACACTCACCATGCGCGGCAGGTGCCGCTTCAGCCTCGAACAAGGGACAACCGTACGTCAATAGCCGAAGCTCGTCCATCGCAAAACCGAATAGAAAGAGGTGGCGGCCAGCGGAGCACAGGTGCCGGGACTTCCGCTGCAGCATGGATGCCCGGCTTCTTGCTCCGCTTGGCCGTCCAGTCAGGCGCCAGGGCCGCGGTTCGGACTCGACTGAAGCGACCAAAGGCCATGGTCGCTTCTCTTCATGTCTGGCTTCGGAGTACATCGAAGCCATGGTCCCGGCAGCCAGCAAATATGGATACGGTGCAAAAGTATCGAAGAATATTGTGTGCTTGGCAGGAATGCACGAGTACGGGCGTCAGCCTCGACCGGCCACATTCGCCACGTATTCCCGTATCCGGATGCATGCGATCGGCGCGCCCAAGGCTCCATTGAGCATTGTGGGCGTTTACATCTTTCCGAGTGCTGGATCGCACTCGGCATAAACACCGACGTTTGCCAGTAATGCAATCCGAAAGGACGGATAATTTCGCGCCATCCCGGTCGGCGCCCGGCACCGGGCGAGCGGCCAAAGCAGAGCATGCGCAGTCCGGAGCGAAGGGTGGATCCGTCAGCCCGACTTCGGAGAGGATCATTAGGGAGATATCGATCAAGTACCGGAAAGCAATTCAGTGGCTGGCAGATCGGTAGGCGTCACTACTGCATATTCCTCGCTGATGCGATCCGTGCTCATGACGAGGCTCTCAAAGCCGGCGGGGCTTCAGGACTTCTGGGCAAACATCGGATTCTGTAGGCGTTCGCACGTCCGTGTTCGGGGTACTTCCTCCGCTTCCACAGGAAGGCATCCGCGCCGGTTCATCGCGTTGTCCCCAATCACGGGTTCTTGGACGGCAACAAGAGGACCGCTCTTATCCACGTCGTTTTGCTTGCACTCAGGAAGGGATACGATCTGGCAATTGAATGCCGGGAAGAATTTGCTGACGTCATAGTACGAGTAGGCGGCGGGGAGTTCTGCCTGAACGAGCTCGCGGAGTGGTTCCGAAGCCGCCTGTCGAGGACAGGCTCATAGATCTTCCATGCCACGGCAGACAATCGACCGAGGCCCACGACGGTATCCGGCGGTTTGGGCGCCGCCGCCCCCTCGGCTGTCTCCATATTGTGCCACGGCTCTGCATGATTCGGATACACCACCGTGGCGGACACAGTGCCTGGCGGACCGGCTGCCCCTTTGATGCGCGGGCCGTGACCAGTCAGGAGCGCTGCAGGAACCGCACTCCGCCAATATAGACACCCATGCTAACCGACACCCACGCACATCTGTATCACGATCGCCTTGCACCGGATCTGCCGGATGTGATCGGCCGTGCCCGGGACGCGGGCGTGACCCGCATCGTGATGCCGGCTATCGATCTCGCTTCCATTGGCAAGGCAATCGATCTGTGTGAACGCTACGAAGGCCTGTATGCCATGGCCGCGTTGCACCCGTCCGAGACCAGGTCGGCTACGGCAGAGGATTTCTCCCGCGTCGCTCAGTACTGCAAAGATCCGCGTGTAGTCGCCGTTGGCGAAAGCGGCCTGGATTACTACTGGGACCGGTCCTTCGACGCATTGCAGGAGAAGTTCTTTCGGCTGCACATCCGGCTGGCCATGGAATTGGACCTGCCGCTGATTCTGCATACCCGTGACCGGCAGGGCCGCGACGAAGCCCACCGGGATATTGTCCGCATGCTGCAAGAGGAACGCAAGGCCGCACCCGAAAGGCTGCGCGGCATCTTTCACTGCTTCGGAGGGCCTGCCTGGATTGTGGAGGCCGCGGCCGATCTCGGATTCCTCCTAGGCATCGGAGGCACGCTGACCTTCAGGAATGCAGGCGTGGATACGCTGGTGGCGGCCACGCCCCTGGAGCAGATGGTCCTGGAAACAGACGCTCCGTTTCTTTCCCCTGTGCCGCACCGGGGAAAGCGCAACGAGTCAGCCTATGTGCTGCGGGTGGCCGAGAAGATGGCGGCCGTCAAAGGCATCTCCGTGGAGGCGGTGGCCCGCCGGACCACGGAGAATGCCTTGCAGCTCTTCCGCCTGGACTAGGACTTGTCGTCCTCGTCCATTACTTCAAAGTCCACGTCCCTGATTTCTCCGTCGTCGGCCGGCGCCGCGCCGTTGCCGGGCGAAGCCGCAGCTTCCTGCTGCGCCTTCAGCATGTCGGAGCTGGCTGCGGCCCAGGCCTGGTTCATCTGCTCCAGGGCGGAGTCGAGTTCGCCCATGTCGCGCTCCTTGTGGACGGACTTCAGGCGTTCGAGGGCGGCATCTATCGCAGACTTGTTTTCGGCAGACAACTTGTCTCCGAATTCGCCGAGGTTGTTCTCCGTCTGGTAGATGAGAGCATCGGCCTGGTTGAGCTTGTCTACCTCTTCGCGCCGCTTTCTGTCTTCCGCCGCGTGTTCCTTGGCCTGATTCCGCATCTCCTCGATTTCCTCCTCCGACAGCCCGCTTGAAGCCTCAATGCGAATCGACTGCTCCTTGCCCGTTGCCTTGTCCTTGGCCGACACGTTCAGGATGCCGTCCGCGTCAATGTCAAAGGTCACCTCGATCTGCGGCAGCCCCCGCGGGGCAGGCGGAATGCCGTCCAGATGAAACCGGCCGATGGTCCGGTTGAACTCAGCCATCTCGCGGTTGCCCTGCAGCACATGAATCTCGACGGAAGTCTGGTTATTGGCGGCGGTAGAGAACACCTCCTGCTTCCGAGTCGGGATCGTGGTATTGGCCTCAATGAGGGTGGTCATCACGCGACCGAGCGTCTCGATGCCCAGGTTCAGCGGCGTGACATCGAGCAGCAGCACGTCCGAAATGTCCTGTGAAAGTACACCTCCCTGAATGGCTGCGCCTACGGAAACCACCTCGTCAGGGTTGACGGACCGGTTGGGAGCCTTGCCAAAGAACTCCTCGACCGTCTTCTGCACCAGCGGGATGCGCGTGGAGCCGCCCACGAGGATTACCTCGTCGATTTGCGACGTCGAGAGCTTCGCATCCTCAAGTGCCTGTCGCATGGGAGCCACGGTCCGGCGTACCAGATCGCCGATGAGATGCTCGAACTTTGCGCGAGACAGATTCATCGTGAGGTGCTTGGGACCTTCCTTCGTCGCCGTAATGAACGGCAGATTGATGGTCGTCTGGTTTCCGCTGGAAAGCTCGATCTTGGCCTTTTCCGCAGCTTCCTTCAGGCGCTGCAAGGCCATCGCATCTCCCCTCAGGTCAATGCCCTCATCCTTTTGGAAGGAGTCAGCAATGTGGTCTATGAGGCGCTGGTCAAAGTCGTCTCCGCCAAGGTGCGTATCGCCGTTCGTCGACTTGACCTCAAACACACCGCCGCCCAGCTCGAGGATGGAGATGTCGTACGTGCCGCCTCCGAGGTCATAGACGGCAATGACGCGGTCCTTCTCCTGTTTGCCGAGTCCGTAGGCGAGCGCCGCCGCCGTGGGCTCGTTGATGATGCGGCGCACCTGGAGTCCGGCGATCTTGCCCGCCTCCTTGGTAGCTTTTCGCTGCGCGTCATTGAAGTATGCCGGCACCGTGATAACGGCCTCGTTGACTTTCTCTCCCAGATAGTCCTCTGCCGTCAGCTTGAGCTTCTGGAGGATCATGGCGGAGATTTCCTGCGGCGTATAGGTCTGGTCTCCGATCGAGACTCGCGCCAGACCGCTCTCGCCCCCGGTCACCTTGTAAGGCACCGTTTTCAATTCATCCGGCACTTCCTCGTAGCTCCGGCCCATGAAGCGCTTTATCGAAAAGATGGTTCGCGTCGGGTTGGTAATGGCCTGTCGCTTGGCAGGCGCGCCCGCAAGCCGCTCGCCGTCACTCTTGAAGGCAACGACGGACGGAGTCGTGCGAGCGCCCTCCGAATTCTCTATGACCCTGGGTTCGCCGCCTTCCATGACGGCTACGACCGAGTTGGTGGTTCCGAGGTCAATTCCAATAATCTTGGACATGTCCCTGTTCTTTTGGTGTATCGTGAATTAACGTCTGCCACGGTACAATCAATAACCTTGCCGAACGGGCGCGTCCGCCACTTTGGCAGACCCTGTGACAGCATCGACCGGCCCGCCCGCATGGCCCTTGCGGGGCTGGGAGGTGGGGGGCTCTATGGCCGGCAACTGCCATAGCCGGTAGCAAATCGGTCACGATCAGATCTGGCTGCCAGAAACCTGCAGTGCCCGCAACTTGTTTGTCATTCCGGCTCCGGCGCACAGAGGTCAAAGCAATCGCGAGGGGTCACTCTTTTGCATTGCCCCGGAGGCTGCGGTCAAGGGATGGATTACGTCCCCAATGCCATTACGATATCCCGGATTGCGATTACGCCGGTACTTCTGGCGTTTCTGTTCTGGGACTCCCTGCCCGGCCAGGCTATTGCACTGGTGCTGTTCGTGCTCGCTGCGATTTCCGATTACTATGACGGCTGGCTTGCGCGTAGACTGGACGTTCGGTCCCGGCTTGGCCAGTTTCTGGATCCGATGGCGGACAAGGTTCTGGTCCTGGGCACGCTCGTGGCCCTTGCCGTTCTTGTTCCGGCGATAGTTCCGTGGTGGGCCGTGGCTGCGATCGCAGCCCGGGATATCGTGATCACAATCCTGCGCCTGAAAGCAGTCAGCGCGCAGCGCATGTTGCGCACCATTCCCATGGCCAAGACCAAGACCACGATGCAGCTGGTCTTCGTCATTACCATGCTGGTCCTGCTTACGGCCCGGCACATCCCCGGCATCCTCTCTAATGTGTCCTCGTGGGTGCTAGAGAGCATCATCCCGCTGATTCTCCTCCTGACGGTCGTGGCGATCACGGTCCTGACGGGAATATGGTATCTGGCGCGCACCGAATATGAATGATACCGGCGTCTTCGACGAGTTGGATCGGCGCATTGCGCGGGCCCTGCTGACTATAGGCGCGGTTACCATTCGGCCGAGAGCGCCCTTTACCTGGGCTTCGGGCCTCCAGGCGCCCGTCTATTGCGACAATCGCCTGACACTCGGGCATCCGTCTGTCCGCAGCATGCTGACGCAGGGATTCCGGGCGTTCATGGACAGGGAGCGCCTAAGTCCGGAGGCCATTGTTGGCACGGCAACGGGCGGAATTGCGCACGCCGCCTGGCTGGCCGGAGACATGCGGCTTCCGATGGCCTACGTTAGGCCCGATCTCAAGGGCCACGGCAAGGGAAACCGTGTCGAGGGAGGATTGGGCAAGGGCATGGCCGTAGTCGTGGTGGAGGACCTGGTCTCGACCGGCAGGTCGTCCTGGCGTGCGGTTTCGGCCATACGCGAATCCGCAAAGGCTCAGGTTCTCGCCATGGTGGCCATATTCACTTACGGGTTTCCGGGAGTCCTGGATAGGTTCAGGGCCGAGGGCATCGCAGCAGGAGCGCTGTGCGACTTCTCCACTCTGCTGTCCGTTGCCGTAGAGGAGCGGTACCTGAGCGAGAGAGACCTGGAAGTGCTGCTGCACTGGCGCCGCGATCCGCGCGGCTGGTCGGCGGCCCGATGACCGCGACGATCGTCACGATTGGGGACGAGTTGCTAATCGGGCAGGTGCAGGATACGAACGCGGCATGGTTGGCCCGGCGGCTGGCAGGCCTGGGTGTCATGGTGCGACGTGTGCTGACGGTACGCGATGAGGCGGCAGATATTGCAACGGCCATCGACCAGGCACGGCAGGCTTCGGATGTGGTATTGGCAACGGGTGGACTGGGCCCAACGCACGATGATGTGACCCGCGAGGCCGTGGCTGACTATCTGGGCGTGGATCTCCGCCTGGATGCCGAAGCGCGCAGGGCCGTGGGGCGGTTTTTCGCGGAGCGGGGTCGCGAGATTCCGCCGCACGGGGACCGCGTGGCCATGGTGCCCGAGGGTTTTGAACCGTTGCCCAACCCGGTCGGCACGGCGCCCGGACTGTGGCTTGACCAGGAGGCGGTCCTTGTGCTGCTTCCGGGCGTTCCCCGCGAAATGAAAGCGATTTTTGGCGAGGAAGTGGCGCCGCGCCTCCGGCGACTTGCTTCGCCGGACGCCATCAGGCACCGGACGCTTTGCACGGCCGGTGTTGGCGAGTCCGACATTCAGCAAGAGATTGGCGACATCTCCCATCTGCTGGGTTCGGAGCTCAAGCTGGCCTACCTTCCCAGACCCGGCCAGGTACGGCTCAGACTCACGGGCAGGGGAGCAGCCGCGGGCCCAAGACTGGAGCAGCTGGAAGCCCACTTGCGCGCGCGGCTGGGCAGACACATTTTCGGAACGGACGGCGACGTGCTCGAAGCGGTGCTCGGATCCATGCTCCGCAGTCGCGGCCTCAGCATTGCGCTGGCCGAAAGCTGCTCGGGCGGCCTCGGCCTGCACATGCTTACCAATGTGCCGGGCTCGTCGGACTACGTGGCGGGCGGCGTGGTGGCCTATGCCAATACCGCAAAGCGAGACCTTCTGGGCGTGCCGGCCGCCGTACTAGAAGCGCACGGCGCCGTGAGCGGGGAAGTTGCCGCGCTGATGGCCCAGGGGGCCCGGGCCAGATTCGGCGCGGACGCAGGCCTGGGCATCACGGGCATTGCAGGACCGGGGGGAGGATCCGACCAGAAGCCCGTAGGTACGACGTGGGTAGCCTACGCGGACGGATCGTGCGAGATCGCCCGGTGCTACCGGTTCGGCTCGAACCGCGAGGCAAACAAGATCCGGAGTGCCGTAGCGGCGCTGGATCTGGCCAGGCGGCAGATACTGGCTTCGGACTAGATGCGACAACGTTTTTCTGGCCTTGCCGAAAAAACTTGCCTACCCTATGACATTAAGATGTCATAGGGCCGATTGTATACTGGGCCTAAACCAGTTGAATCAGCTCTAAGAGGAGATTATGAACGCGATTACCGATGCCAAGAACCGGGCACTGGATCTGGCCCTGAAGCAAATCGAGAAGCAGCACGGAAGAGGATCCATCATGCGCATGGGGGATGCGCCCGTGGTGCGTGTTGAAGCCATTTCCACGGGCTCGCTGGCCCTGGATGCGGCGCTCGGCGTGGGAGGGATCCCGCGGGGCCGCGTGGTGGAGATCTTCGGTCCCGAATCTTCTGGCAAGACCACGCTGGCCACGCATTGTCTGGCAGAATCGCAGAAGTTGGGAGGCGTAGGTGCGTTCATTGATGCAGAGCACGCCTTTGATCCGACATACGCCGAACAATTGGGTGTGGACATCGACGCATTGCTCATGTCCCAGCCTGACACCGGGGAGCAGGCGCTCAGCATCTGCGAGATGCTGGTGCGAAGCGGCGCGCTGGATCTGATCGTCGTGGATTCTGTGGCCGCCCTGGTGCCCCGCGCCGAAATCGAGGGCGACATGGGAGACAGCCACGTGGGCCTGCAGGCACGCCTCATGAGCCAGGCACTGCGAAAGCTCACCGGCATAATCAGCCGTTCGAACACCGCGCTGGTTTTCATTAATCAGCTCCGCGAAAAGATCGGCGTCATGTTTGGCAGTCCTGAAACTACGCCCGGCGGGCGTGCGCTCAAGTTCTACAGCTCGGTCCGGTTGGACATCCGCCGGATCGGGGCCGTGAAGGAAGGCACGGAGGTCATCGGAAGCCGCACGCGCGTAAAGGTTGTCAAGAACAAGGTGGCGCCTCCATTCCGAACGGCGGAATTCGACATCGTCTACGGGGAGGGCGTCTCTTCTCTCGGCGAGCTGGTCGATCTCGGCGTAAACCACGGCATCCTGCGCAAGAGCGGCTCCTGGTACGGCTACGGCGAAATCCGTATAGGCCAGGGGCGGACGGCCACCAAGAAGTGGCTGGCCGAGAACGAGAGCATGCGCGAGGAGATCAAGCGCCACGTCAAGGTTGCGCTGGGCATCGCGCCGTCCGAGTCCGTGCCGGAAGAGCAGCGTAACGGGGTCGTAGCGGCCTAGGTGTCGAGGCGCTACGCACGCTACTTGCTCGCGGATACTGCGACGCAAACTACTCTCGAGCCCCGGCGCCGCCGCGAGTTCGACCAAGCGCCCCGTCTCGATAAACAGCCAGTGAACTTTGGGCGACAGTAAGGGCACGGAATTCAACAGAACACCGGCACCTGCCGCTGCGTAAGTCATTTGAATCAGGCAGCACCAGAGATAGAGTAATGGATGACTGGAGAATAGTAGGCACGCTGGCTGTGATAGTGTTTGGTGCTGTAAGCTGGGCCCGGGCTGTCATACTAGGCCAAGAGAAGCGAGTCAACCGAACCCTTGACCAGAAGTCCGGACATTGGGACAAGAGATTCGATGACTGGACCAACAGCTTCAACAACAAATTTGACAGTCTTGAAAAACAGATCGCGAATTCGGAGAACAGACTCAGGGATGAAATGAAAGACATTAAGGCCGATATGAGAGACATCAAGCTCCAACTGAGCAGAGAATAGCTGACAGCATTCTTCCCACCGGATACACCTTTGCATCCCGCCACGGATGTCGGGCGCAGCCATCGATCGCGTCGCGAGTGGGCACAAGAAGTGGAGGGGCACTCAGGCGTATAGTGGCGACGCTAACCGGGTCGTTTACCTTCCTCGCGAGTTGCGCTAAGTGCTTTCCCACAGGTGAGCGAAAACCGCATGCGGGATTCAAAGCCTCCCAGGCCGGCCATGTCCTGTTCCAACCTATCGTATTCTAGGGGCTGGACAGCCGCATCTAGTATAGCGTCCTGCTCACGATAAAGACTAGGTGGCAGCGGCGGCCTCGCGCGCCCTACCTTGTTCTGGTCCGAGCCCAGTGCCTGGGCAATGGCCTTGTTGGTCATGTCGCCTGTCAACATGAAAACCATCTACGACCGTTTCAGCAACCGGGTCGACACGCCGTGCGATCGCGGCCCCCGCTGAAGGCACTGTAGGTTCGCATCTGGCAGTTCGATGTTGCCTGCTACCCGCATGGCTATCCCTTTTCAGTGAGCGTCTGATGGGGGATAAGGCCGAATTGCGAGACATAGTCAATACGTTGTTCGAAACAATTCACTATTAGTGAATCGCCAATTGTCCGGGGCCGTCCCGGACAGGATCTGGGTATCTCAATCAAGGCGGCTGCCGCTAGGCAGGCGGGCGGACTAGCCAGCGTATCGTAAGGGCGGTCGATCCCCATTCTTGACCTGATACAACGCCAAACCAGGGATGGCGGCCCCAAGCTGCACTGGGAAGCCTGTCACCGACCCGATCCACGAGATCATGTAGAGAGTAGATATCCTTCTGCCAATTCGATGGGGCCGTCCGCCACATTTCGGGTGGAGCACCGATCCTGGCTTTCGGCCACGGTAGCCAATGGACTAGAAGGTACCGAACCGGTTTGAATCGAAGCATAGCTGGGTTCACCGCGTGTTCTCGCTTACCTAACCTTACGGCGATCCTTCCGGGACGCACCTCGGAGTCGCCAAGAGCGACGCGCAGTTGATCGGCAACGTGGCAAACCATCCTCCCTGCCGACAACGCACCCCATATGGGGAGGCTCTCCGGTGAGAGCCGGTCGATCCGAGTGTGGATCCTGGCACGCGCGGGGCGGCTACAAAGGGATCGGCTCATTGATTCCAAAGAATCCTTCTTCGTCCGACGGCGGCGTCAAGCGCTTTGGTCAGATCCAAAGCGTACGAAAGCGAGGATACCGTTAGGCAGGAAATTCGAGCCTGCCTGGGCTCTGTGAACTTACGGAATTTGGAAGGTCCGCAGAACGGACGACATATTCTGCAGGCCACGCGCGGCACGCAACTAGCTGCGCTCATGCCTCATGTTTTGGCGGAGCCTCAAGGACCAAATTGAAACCTACAACGAGAATCCGTAGCCACTGGCCAGGACGAAGACAGCCGACGAGCTTCTCTGGTAGTTACGGCGGGCGAGGCCGGCATTGGCTCTTGCTTCCTTCGAATTCTCATTCTGAATTGGGTGGTGCACTTGATGCACTAGCTTCCAAGTGTCGATCATGGATCCCATGATGCGAGGACGTGACAGCTACCAGGACAAGGCGATGGTAGCGTGGGCTGTGCCTCGTCGTGCGGACACGCTGCTCGGAGCGCGAAATCCTGTCATATGCGGGCTACGTATAGTGACTGTGCATTGGCTCGTCGCGCTAGGCGCGGAAGGTGGATGATGGGATCTTCCAGGGACTCGGCCCCGGCCAGGAGACCTCGCGCGAAGGGTAACCACGGAATTACGCAAAGTTCTTCCTTCGTGCCAACCGGAATCAATTCGCGCTATGGATGGCGGCAAAGCCGGTTGGAATGAGCTAGCATCGTGTCCCGCATGGGCTTTGACGGCTGGTTACGCGGGCTTGGCCCGGCGGCACGGCGATGCCCGGAACGCCACGACGAAAGTACTCGGGATTGCGGCCGAGGCCCTATTTCATGACGCTTTGCCGCGGGCTGCTCACCTCGCGGGCTTTGCCGAAATGAACCATGCAGGGACGCGTCCGCGCCAGCTCGCGGTGGTAGTGCGTATCGTTTTGCCGGTCCATGGATTTCCGGGCACAGTACCTGGTATACTTCCGGGACCCGAATCGGTGTGGGTAGCCTTTGCAGCAGTTTTTCGCCTGTATTGGGCTTTGGAGAATCCGTAGTCAGTTTATCATAAGGGCCGTGACAGCGAGCACGGCACGCCTGGATCGGCCATCAGCCGGGGATGCGTCTTGCCAGAGACGGAATGGCGTGTGTAGCCTGCCCTGCGGAGCGATTTCTCCGCGCGGTGCCCACTGCGCAGCATTTCAGTGGCCAATAACGGCGTGCGGTACGTAGGACCCCTCCAGCTCGGCCACGTCTTCTTCCGACAGCTCAAGGTCGAGGGCCTGAACGGCCACATCAAGATGCGCCAGCTTTGAGGTGCCGATGATAGGCGCCGTGACGCCTGGGCGTGATAGCAGCCAGGATAGGGCAACGGTAGCGGGAGCGGTGCCTCGCCTTGTGGCTACCCGCTGCACAGAGCGTGAAACCTCTGCATCTGCAGGGTGCGTATAGCGCCTGTGCATCAGCTTGTCGCTCTCGGCACGGACGGTGGCAGGCGGATCCTCCAGTGACTCGCCTCTCGCGAGGAGCCCTCGCGCAAGCGGCGACCACGGAATTACGCCCAGTCCTTCCTCCTTGCAGAGCGGAATCATTTCGCGCTCTTCCTCGCGATAGAGCAGGTTGTAGTGATTCTGCATGGAGACAAAGCGGGCCCAGCCGTTGCGCTCGCTTGCGCCGAGCATGCGGGCCAGTTGCCAGGCGTACATGGAGCTGGCGCCGAGGTAGCGCACCTTGCCTTGTCTTACCAGCTGGTCCAGCGCCTCAAGGGTTTCCTCGATCGGCACAGCCGGGTCATAGCGGTGGATCTGGTAGAGATCGATGGCCTCGACGCCCAGTCTGCGCAGGCTGGCCTCGCAGGCCTGAACAATATGCTTCCGCGACAAGCCTCCCATGTTCTGCGCCTTTGCCATGGGAAAGAACACCTTGGAGGCCAGCACGATCTCGTCCATACGGCCGTACTCTTTCAGTGCGCGGCCCGTGATTTCCTCGCTCACTCCGTAGGAATAGATATCTGCTGTGTCAAAAAAGTTGATACCCAGTTCCAGGGCCCGACGAAAGAAGGGCTGCGAAGCCTCCTCATCCAGTATCCACGGCTGCCAGCCCGGGTCTCCATACGTCATGCATCCCAGACAAAGTCTGGAAACGGAAAGGCCCGTTCGGCCAAGCCTGGAATACTTCATCGATCAGGGAGCGTTGGTAGAAGGGCAGCAATATACGCGCATTGCCGCAGGCCTATGCAAGAATCAAGACAATCGCCCCCGTCAGTCGACAAGGTTGAAGGAATAGGTCAGGCTTGCATTCCACTGGAATTCGCCTCCGCCCGCGATATCCGAGCGCAGCGGCGTATTGATCATCCAGGAAAGGGAAAGCGGCAGGGAGCTGCTGGAAAGCGAGGTCCTTAACGTGAAATAGAATCCGGTGCCGTCGTCTATCCTGAGATGGTACACCTGCGGATCAACAGACACGAAATACCCCGGCCGGAATTCCACGCCGGAAACGCTGGCATTCAGCCGGATGTACTGAATGTAGTCCGGAGCGGATTCCTCAAATCCGTGTGATGCCAGAAAGTAGAGGGCAACTCGTGCTCTTGGCGCGAGCCGGTAGGAGGCAAGGGTTTCGCCGGCGATGAAGCGCCGGGCTTCCATGATTTCTTTCGAGGCGCCGTCTTCCTCGAACATGTAGGGCCTGAACGAGATGGCGGGATGTGCCCCGATATCCAGCCGGATTCTGCCGCGCTGCAGCAGATCATATCGCCACCAGAACAGGAACGCCCAGGGCCGCCCTTCCAGCGCGAATCTGAACTCGGGCTCGAAGCTGAGTCCGTTCTTCTCGGCAACCATCCTTAGTAGCGCTGCCGGCTCGCCCAGGGTCAGATTCGGTATCGTTGAAATTCCGTTATTGGTGACGGAGATCGAGCCGCTGAAGTTGTCAAGGGTCCGCTCGCTGTCTGCCTCCTGCGCGTATGCGCAAAGCACCGCGCACTGAATGGCAAAAAAAAGCAGAGCGGCTTTGATCGAAGAAGCCGCATTCATGGACTGCAGGCAATCTTGCCGAAAAGGCCGTCCGCGGCGCGTCGCGCCTGAGTGCGCAGACGGCGCATCATGAAGTGCTTCCGCAACAGGACACGGGGCGCCGCGTGCGTATTTGCCAAGTAGCCTCATGCTTCCTGTCCTGCACAGGTTCTCATTCTCCGCGCCGGCAACGTCATTGCTCTGGCTGATTCTGCAAGTGTTCGGCTACAAGGTAAGCGGAAGAGTGGAGCGTAGGGTAGAGGAATAACTAGCGGGGATGCTACTCCATGGCCCCGGATCACAGGCAGTCGCCGCATGCCCTTTCGCCCGCTAACCAGCGGATGCAGTGCTGCAACCGTCAGAACCTGCTGAGTGCGTGCAATTCCGCCTGGCGGCGTCAGCTTACAGGCTGTCCATCGGAGAAATCAGTGGCCTGGACCGGACTCCGACAGATGGCGTACGGCAGGGCCCGGCGCGCGCGCCAGGCCAACGTGCACGAGCCGGCCCCGCATGCCGTCTTGCGGCGCAAGCTATCCGGCTGAATCTGCTGCTGCGAAGGGCCAAGGAACGGAAGGTCCGGTCGGGTATACGTATGGGATACCGCATGCTGCGGGGACTTCTCGCGGTGCTCGTATTCTGGCGGACGCGCGTCTATGCGGCTTGCCGGGGTCGTATTGGACCTGGCAGGCATTCCCGATTTGCGATTCTCCAGGGTCTCAAGAGCACTGGAACCCGGCCCAAGGCGTGCGTTTCATGGGCGCGCGGTACCTTCTCTCAGGATGGAAACGTACTACCACAAGGAGCACCTGCCACGCTTTGCCGAAATCGCGGAAGGCAACAAGGAGCTGGCCACGGCCTTCTTTGCCTGGTACAACCGGGTTTTCGAGGACGGGGCGCTGACGGCGCGCGAAAAGGCGCTGATCGCCCTTGCCGTTGCCCATGCCATCCAGTGTCCGTACTGCATTGACGCGTACACGCAGGCAAGCCTGGAACGCGGTTCGGATCTGGAAGAGATGACGGAAGCACTGCATGTGGCGGCGGCCATAAGGGGCGGAGCATCGCTGGTGCACGGCGTCCAGATGCTGGACGAGGTCAAGAAATTGAGCATGTAGCGCATGACCGGAGCCACGATTGCGGAGCCCGCGACCCGGGAGTTCATCGCCGTGGACGTCCTTGGCCCGCGCGCGACCCGATCCTTGCGCCAGAGGCGTTTGCCGCTGGCGGACCCTGAACAGCAATTCCGCATCCTGGACGGGGCGCCGGTTAAGGCCGGACCTACCGGCACCGGCATATTCTGGCGCGACCTCGAGGCCTCCGGATGGCCTGAGCTGCGGCCGAATTCCCTGGAAGTCGTCCAGATCAATCTGGGCAAGCTCTGCAATATGACCTGCAGGCACTGCCATGTCGATTCCGGACCGGACAGAACGGAAGAGAACATGGACCGCGACACGGTCGATGCGTGCTTGCACCTGATCGACAAGTCCGGAGCCCGCATTGTCGACTTGACCGGGGGAGCGCCGGAGCTGAATCCGCACTTCGAATACCTGGTCGATGCATGCGTTCAGCGCGGCCTGCACGTAATGGACCGGTGCAACCTGACCATTCTGCTGGCGCGGCCCTACCGCCACCTTCCGCGGTGGTTTGCCGAGCGCGGTGTTGAGGTAGTGTGTTCGCTGCCGCATTACCGAAGGCTCGGCACGGATGCGCAGCGGGGGGACGGCACCTACGACAAATCCATTCGGGCGCTTCGCCGCCTCAACGAGGCGGGCTACGGCAGGCCGGATACAGGCCTGACGCTGACCATCGTTACCAATCCCGTGGGGGCGTATCTCTCCGGCAACCAGGCATCCCTGGAGGCGCAGTGGAAGGCCGCGCTAGCGCGCAACCACGGCGTGCACTTTAACCGGCTACTGACGCTCAACAACCTGCCCATGTCCAGATATCTGGAGTGGCTTGTCGAAACGGGCCAGGTGGCATCCTACCTGCACAGGCTGGTGGATGCATTCAATCCTGCCACCATTGCCGGCCTGATGTGCCGCAACGTGCTCTCCATCTCATGGGACGGCTACCTGTACGACTGCGATTTCAATCAGCAGCTGGATCTCACGATGGATCTCGGCGGCCGCAGGCCGCACGTCAGCGACTTCGACCTGGCGGACTGGCATGCGCATGACGTGCGGACGGCGCGTCACTGCTATGGCTGCACGGCGGGCGCTGGCAGCAGCTGCGGGGGTGCCATAGTCGGCGCCTAGTACAGCCACATGTCGAAACCGCGACGGAGGCGGGCGGCGTCATGGCCCGCTCCAAGGAGGGTGAACACAGCCACTCCCGCCTTTCTCGCCGCGTCGTCGTGATAGTACCTGCTGCCTTGAAGCACTTCGATGAGGCTTTCTATGGCGGAGGCGTACTCGCTGGCAAACACGTGGTGAAGCGCCTGAAGGTATGATGCCTTGCCGCTCCCGTCGGGAAGGTCGTTTGGATTCCGGGACTCCATTTGCATTCGTCCCACGGTTCGAATGGCATCGATGATGGCCAGTTGCTCCCCGCTGCTTCCCAGTCCCCGGACAAGCGCTTCTGCCTCTTCGGGGCACGCAAAGGCGCGTAGCCGGGCAAGGCGGATTCGGGCCTTTTCGTTTTCCGGCTCATCGCGTAGCAGGGCTTCGAGCAAGCCGGCCGCGGCGTCATGCTCATGGGCGTCCAAGAGGCGGTCTGCTTCGGCCAGTCTTGCGTCGGGCGGCAGAGCTTCCGCCAGCCGGCGCCGGACGTCGGCCTCCGGAAGCGGGCCGGGAGATTCACGCACAGTCTTGGCGTCAACATACAACTTCACCGCGGGAATTCCCCTTGTGCCGAAC
>CAZXEU010000156.1:0-2251 GCA_964639665.1 uncultured Rhodothermaceae bacterium
TGCGTAGAAGCAGGACCTGCGCATCCTTTACCATCTCGCTTGTGGACTGACCGAACAGACCGGCCGGTCCACTCACAAGACGACGTCAAGTCCCGTTAATTTTAATTGTCGTCGCCGTTAATTCTAAATGTCGTCAATCAATCTCGACCATTTTGGTGTCTTGAATTCGGCCACCCTGGTTGCCATGACGTGACTGGATCAGGATAACGGGTTGGGTAGGCGATTTGATGCGCGGGAGCCTGCAGCTCTGACGGACATTTGCGCATCGATTTGCCGGCTAGTTCGATCCGGACCCTCCGCACCATAATCCGGTCCGCAACATGAGTGTATCAGCCTGTCGAGGATAGCGCCTGCGAGTGTCGGATTGTTCATGGCTTCGTGCCAGTGTTCTACGGGCAATTGGCTTGTAGCAATGGTAGACCTGGTTCGGTGGCGGTCGTCGAAGAGTTCGAGCAGGTGCTGTTGCTGCGACGTCGTCAGTTTCGTCAGCCCCCAATCGTCCAGTACGAGGACCTGGACGCGAGCCAGCTGTTGGAGCACTTTGATATAGCGAGCGTCGCCCTGGGACGTGGCCAGGTCTTGCAGCAGCCGTGGCAACCGGTAGTAGCGGACCGAGAAGCCTTCCTGGCAGGCCTTGTGTGCCAGTGCACAAGCCACGTAGCTCTTGCCGATGCCGGTGGGGCCGTTGATGACGACGTTCTGGTGACGACGGACCCAGTCACATCCGGCAAGAGCCAGCGTGAAGCGCCGATCGAGGCCGCGTCCGCGACGATAGTCGAGATCCTCCAGACAGGCCGATTGCCGCAGCCGTGCCCGTCTCAGGCGGGACTTGATGCGATTGCTCTGGCGCACAAGCTCCTCGCGATCTGTTTTGTGGCCTTCGCGATGCGTCGCACCCTGCGCTGAGGGTATAACAGCATGCACGGGCGCAAGAAGCCCCTGAGCGAGGCCCGCATATTGTCGGAGCTCTCACGCGTGGCGGTGTCCGTAATTGTGGAACGGAGCACAGGCAGGCACTTTGCGGTGCCCTCGGCGGTAGATCACGCGCAGGTCAGTCTCTACAAGGCCGTATGCCAGGTGCTGCAGCGGGCGACGGTGCCGCTGAAGGAAGAATCTGGAGCGTAGCCGCAAGCATGGTCCTCAGCCGTCCTGGTTGAGGATCATCCCACCAGAAGGACTTGTAGTGTTTAGTTCAAAAATATGTCCCTAAAACACAACACTTTACACCCTCCGCACCGTCGAAGTAAGGAAGCCTTGCTTTGGCTTCGAATAAGTGCCGGACCGTCACTTCTTCGGCATCGCGCAGGAACTTCGAGGCCGGTCGCATGGTGCCGTGGAAGTAGCATCTGTGCCATGAAATCACGGTACAAGCCTCGCGTACCGGAACCAGCGAGGCACCGTGGCGCGCGTTTCCGGGGCGGAGGAAGCTTACCTTGCGTTTCGGAAACCGGAGCTGCATGCCGCTCCCGGAAGACGTGCCGCGATAGGGTGCTGGCTATGAAGATACTAGTGCGTTCCTGGTCTCTGGCGGTGGCAACGGCCCTTGCTGCTGCCAATCCGGCCGTGGTTTCCGCACAAATCCTGGTGCCGGACGAACCGCGTCTGGAAGGCATGATTCCCGGCCTACTGTGGGTCCAGTTTGCGGAAGCCAGTGGTGCCGCGGATGCCGCAGCAAAAACGCATTTGGCCGTGATCGACAGGGTATCCGGCGTACCGGGCGTGTACGACATCCGTCCCGCGTTTCCATCTATTGCGGCCGCAGCCGCCAAGCGTGCGCTGCCGCCGTCTGCCGACGAGCTCAGGCGCGTTTACACCGTGCGCTTTGATGAGTCGCTTGATCCTTTTCGGGTCGTCGCGTCGCTGCAAATGGATCCGGGCATAGTCTATGCCGAGCCGCGATATAGCGTACCGGTCCCGGACGTACCGCGACGGGCCCTGGCGCCGGTGGCAGCCCTTTCCGAGGAACCGAATGATCCGTTCTTGGACCTCATGCCGTACCTGGAGCGCCTGCGGCTGCCGGAGGCCTGGGAAGTGGCAAAAGGGGAAGACGGCGATGTCGTGATCGCGATTGTCGATACGCAAGTGGATTGGCGCCATCGGGAATTGGCTCGCAATATCTGGACCAATCCGGGGGAAATCCCGGACAACGGCCAAGACGACGACGGCAACGGGTTCGTGGACGACGTGCGGGGTTGGAGCTTCTGGAATGACAGTCCCGATCCCGGGACGAACGGCGAGGAATCCTCGCACG
>CAZXEU010000157.1:0-4224 GCA_964639665.1 uncultured Rhodothermaceae bacterium
CAGCTATCTGCACATTATGCTGCTGAGCGGTACGGTGAATCTCGTCCCACCAATTCGTGGTCAGCGACCGGAATTGATCGGGATTGCGGTATTGCTCCGGGATCGAACTGGCACTGCCGTCAGCCACCCGACCCGCCCAGATGCGATTCTGGAACAGCGCGAACTCATAAGGCGTCGCCGCATTGATCGTCATCCGATCCATGGGCGAATGGAGCCCGGAATATGCCGACACATTGATTTCGAGGGGACCGGTGCTGCCACTCTTCGTGGTTATGATGACAACACCATTCGACGCACGGGAACCATAAATGGCCGTTGCCGAGGCATCTTTCAGGACCGAAATCGACTCAATGTCTTCGGGCGGAATGTCCGTTAGCGGATTCCTCGTTAGCGTAATGTTATTCCCGTCATCGGCCTGATTGGGCTGGGGCAAGGCAAAGCCATCGACCACGTACAATGGCTGCCCACCGGCTCCAAGATTGCCCGTGCCACGCACCTGAATCTGAGGCCCGGCGCCGGGTGCGCCGGTCGCGTGCTGAACAGTTACGCCCGCGATCTGCCCTTGCAGAGCCTGATCCACGCTGGTGAGAGGTACTGCCTCGATATTCTCCGTGTCGATGATCCCCACGGAGCCCGTTACATCCTCTCTGCGCTGGACGCCGTAACCGATCACGGTTACTTCCTCCAGACCAACTTCGGCCTCTACCATGCTAAAGTTGATTTCCACCGTTTCGCCGGCCGTCACTTCAACGCCAGACGTGATGGGTACGAATCCGACGAAGCTGGCCCGAATGGTATATGACCCGGCGGTCAGGCCGCTGATGGTGTAACGGCCTTCCAGGTCCGTCGTGGTACCTATCTGGGTACCGACAAGGAAAACCGAGGCGGTCGGAAGCGGAATACCCGATTCCGCCTCCGTCACTACGCCCGTGATCGCTGTCTGGGCCCTGGTATCTCTCGTGGCAATAAGCGAGAGTCCAAGCACAACCAAGACAACAAATACTACCCCTTTAATAGCTTTCATGGTCAGGCTGGTTTTGGGGTGAAACAAAGTGCAGAATGCAGTTTAGGGTCCTCGGCCGGTCGATCTACCTTCCCGCCGCTGATCTTTGCTGCGACAAGTTGCTCTGCGCAGAGGCTACTCAAACGAGGGCAGCGAAACCCCCAGGCGGAATGTGAGCGTATTGATACTCTGCGCGTCCGATGCAAACGGGACCGCGCGAACGATGTACTGCTCCTTCATGAAACCCGAAAGCGCGTGGCTATAGCGCAATTCAGGGAGGAGAATCAGCCCCATCGTCCGCAGCTCGATTCCTGCCCCCAAGGTGAAACCCATGTACTGGGTTGTCCCCTTCGGATTATCGAACGAGATTCGCAAGTCCTGCTGATCCGTGTGTATGAAATTGAAGGATGGACCAACAACCAAGTATGGGCTCATTGACGGCATCCGGAAGTGATAGAGCAGATCTATGGGCACCTCCGCAACGCGAAAACTGGACGAGATAGGATTCTCTTCCGGCTTCCAGCTGGAAGACTCCCAATCAAAGCTGGCTTGTCGAATGGCCATGCCGGGCCGCAGGGTCACGCTCCCAAAACGAAAATCGTAGAACAGCCCTAGGTTGAAGCCTCCCGGACTGGAAAGGGAGTTCTGTGCAGTGCTGGAGAAGCTCGGACTTCCCAGCAAATGCACTCCGTAGCCCGCGGTTATGCCAATTTGTGCCAAAGCTTGCGACGGGGTCCACCCCAGACCTACAAGCAAGACCGTGATCAGCAGATTTCTCCGTAACGATTCAACCATGGCGGGTCCTCCCAGGATACGATATGGTGAGTGTTAGGCCGGCTACAAGCCTGCTACGAACAACAACAGTCGCAGCATCCATTCACTAATCCTGCGCACCGATTCCTTCCCACATGCCAGAACGCTCTGGCCCGAAACACCGCCAATCTCATCCCACGTAGCCTCATGGACTTTGAATTACCGGCCTTCTTTCCCGAATGCAATAACGCACTAGCAAAACCATAAAGTCAATACCTGCCCCCAGATATCTTGGATATTTGCCGCGCACATGCACTTCGTGTAGTCCACCGTGAGCCCGGCCCCTGGCATGCCTGAGAGCAGGCGTGTGCCGGACCGTGTGGTGCAAGACCGGCTAATTCGTCGTTACAGGTTACAGCCGAGACACATTAGATCCTAGGTGCAGTTCCGGCAAAGTTCAATCCGGTGCCGAAGCGTCTTCCGGCAATTCGCCATCGAAATAGGCCGACTAATCCAATCTACGGGCATCGAGACCTTCGTAATGCCCTTTGAGTGAGGTGGAGGTCAGGAAGTATGAATCGTATACCGCAATTCGTCCTCGCAAGCTCTCTACCGGTGGCGCCATCGCACTCGTGGAACGTGGCCGAATAAGCTATTCCGACCAGCGGCGCAAACGCCGCCCACCGGGTCGTCCGATGCAGCTGCGGGAATGCGGCCGTTCACCACCAGCTCTGATGACAGATCCGGGGTCACGGTAGTGACCCAATCAACCGCACAGAAGCGAGGTGCCAGGGTACTCAGCAGCTTGACAATGCCCCAAATCGTGGTCCATTGCACAATGATCTAAGGCTGCGGATATTTGATCGATACGGAGTTCTCTGACCAGAGATCGGTCATGTAGCCGGCCATAGACACGCCGGACAAGCGCGGCCAAACTGGAATTGCGATACACCTGCAACATGCGCTACCGGCAACCCGGCCAAGAGACTGGCACGCCGTCAGGTGCCCTATCACAGACGACGCATTGGCTACCTTGAGAGTATCGGCCAGGGGGGACACGGTCTGGCTGCCGCTTCTGAACTTTGAAGCTGTAGTACCTGTGGCAATCCCAGGAGGCGGTACGTGTCGCCACCTTTCGACGTTGAAATTGAATCAGGATCCATTTCCCACAGACGCGCAACCCCGACGGGCGGATCCTTCTACTTGCGACATGTCATGATACAACCATGGCTGCACTACCTAAGTCTAGGACATTACTGAGGATAACTACGCTGCAGCGATATGATTGCCTTTGCAAATCGAATCCGCCGATCGGCAGCTGCTAGAGCATGCATATGCCAATCTAGCCTCTGGTCCAATTGCGGCATAGGCGCGAAAGACGTGGCTCATTGGCCAGCTATTGCAAACGAGTTACCACATGCATCCAGTTGCGCGAGCTTCCGGCCCATCCCGGCCACATTCCCGCGGTCGCCAATTGCATCTAGCAGATGGGATCAATTAGTGATGACTTCATTTGCGGCAGTGTAGCCGAATAAAGGTGGGTGCACTGCAGATTTGGAAAGCCTCGTCCTTTGCAACCATAGCAAGCACAATGCATAGCCACGCTAGGGCAAAATGCGCTGTGCACGTACAGGCTGCGCGAATTAAATGATTTGATGCGTACGCACGGCCGCTTAGATTCAGCCTGCGAACCCCCTATCTCTGTTACCCTCGACCACAGCCCAACCGTTAGGCCGTGCCATAATCTAGAATCGTATTTGAAGGGGCTGCACCAATACGGGAAGACTTGGTTGTCCGAGGTACAATTGACCTGCTGCGAGATCAAGCGGCTTCTTACCGATATTCAGGGCACAGCAATTGCGCGGTTGGCACTACCTGATCGGCCGTCCTTTTCGAAGCATCCAGGCTGTACAATGATCCCGGCAAATACCGCCAGTCACTCAAAGAATATCGGACGGAAACCAGGATTGCGTTTCCTGCGCCGGCAGAAGATGCATCCGCATCAGCTCCTTGCATGCCGCCTCGATCTCTACTGCATTGCAATCGCCTGCATCACCCTGTACGGTGCCCCCGGCGCTTAGTGGCCGGTCCGTCACGAACAGAATACAACCGACCTAAATGCTGCTGCCCCAGCTAATTTGGCCCGGAGCAGAGTCCTGCTATCTCCAGCGCCCGGAATCCATCCAGTGGCCCGCCAAACCAGACGAGAAAGCCTGATTTAAATATGCACCTGCCCGAAATCTTCACCAATTCGTCTAGCAATATTCATCCCGCGCTTGCATTTACGGATGATATTCGTATTATGAAGAAGATTGCCCGGCCTCCAAATGCGTTGGTCACGCCGTCGTTAACGTGAAGCTGGATGGTAGAGGTGTCTGCTGGGCGTCTACTCGTTTTCGGCGAGCGACATTCTGAATAAGCCTGCATGTCAGACAGGCTCGGCACTGTAAAACCAGACTCACAACGAT